>NZ_DASRGO010000103.1:0-2009 GCF_035650995.1 Methyloceanibacter sp.
GATGCCGCCTTCAAGCTCGAGCTGAACAAGGTGAGCGAGCCGGTCACCGGCAAGCTCGGCACCATCGTGCTTTTGCGGGTGACCGAGATCGATCCGGGCAAGACCCCGACCTTCGAAGAAGCCAAAGCCGATCTTGAGAAGAGGCTGCTCAAGGAACGCGCTTCCGGCGCCATCTTTGCCTTGCACGACAAGATCGAGGACGAGCTTGCCGCAGGCACCAAGCTGTCGGAGACCGCGGCCAAGTTGAAGCTCAACTACCAGGTCATCGACCAGGTCGACCGCGGCGGCCGCAAGCCGGACGGCTCCGCGGTGACACTTCCTGCACAAGCCCAGGTGCTCAACGCGGCATTTGCAACAGACGTGGGCGTGGATAACGATCCGATCGACGCCAAGGACGATGGCGTGATCTGGTATGAGGTGCTCGGCATCACGCCGGAGCAACTTAAGCCCTTCGACGCCGTGAAGGACGAGGTCGCCAAGGATTGGCGGACCGAGGAAGAGCGGACCAAGGTCGCGAAATACGCGCAAAGCCTGGTCGACAGCCTGAACGGCGGCAAAACACTTGAAGACGTCGCCAAGGAGCTGAATGTCGAGGTCCTGACGAGCGATCCTCTGAAGCGCGACGGCATGGCCGTCTACATCCTTCCGGCGGCCGTACAGCAGGCCTTTACTCTGCCTGAAGGCGGCTACGGCTCGGCGCCGTCCGGTATCGGCGAAGGCCGCATCGTGTTCAAGGTCGACAAGGTGACGCCGCCGCCCCCGGTCGACGAGAAGGAGGCAGCCCGGCTCAAGTCGCAGATCAAGTTCCTGATCGGCGACGACATCATCGCCGAGTATTTCGCCGCGCTCGAGAACCGCTTCCCGGTCAGCGTCAATCAGAAGGCGCTTGCCAAGCTCGTCGGCACCAACGAGGAGCCATGAGCATCGCGCGCGCCTCGGTTGCATCGCTCGCTCGGCAAGGCGCGTCCGCGTCCGTCGAGCCGGATTTCGCGGCCTTCGCGAGGCTCTACGAGGAGGGCGCGGCGCAGGTGGTTTGGACACGGCTCGTCGCCGATCTCGAGACACCCGTCTCGGCGATGCTGAAGCTTGCCCATGACCGGCCGAACAGCTTTCTGCTGGAATCGGTCGAAGGGGGAGCCACCCGCGGCCGTTACTCCATCATCGGCTGCGAGCCCGACGTCATCTGGCGCGCCAACGGCAATGAGGCCGAGCTCAACCGCGCGCCGCAGTCGGGAGCGCAAGGGTTCGCCGCCTCGCCGCTCCCGACGCTCGACTCGCTCCGAGCGCTGCTTGCCGAGTCCGCGATCACGCTGCCGCCCGAGCTGCCGCCGATGGCAGCCGGCATCTTCGGCTACATGGGCTACGACACAGTGCGTCTCATCGAGCGGCTGCCGACCGAGAAGCGCGACCCACTCGCCCTGCCCCATTCGATCCTTGTGCGTCCCACTCTGATCGCGATCTTCGATTCGGTGAAGGACGAGATGACAATCGTCACGCCGGTCAGACCGGCGCCCGGCATAAGCGCCAAGTCAGCCTATGCGCGCGCAAGCGACCGGCTCAATCTCGCCATTGAGCGGCTCGATCAGCCACTACCGCATGAAAGCGAGGGGGACGTTGCCGCTCCGCATCCGGAAGCGAAGGCCGCGACCTCGCCCGAGGCCTACATGGCCAACGTCGTGCGGGCCAAGGAGTACATTGCGGCCGGCGACATCTTCCAGGTGGTGCTGAGCCAGCGTTTCGAGGCGCCGTTCACGCTGCCTCCCTTCGCGCTCTACCGAGCGCTGCGGCGGGTCAACCCGTCGCCCTTCCTCTACTACCTCAACTTCGGCGACTTCGCGGTGGTGGGTTCAAGCCCCGAGATTCTGGTCCGGGTGCGCGACGGCAAGGTCACGATCCGGCCCATTGCGGGCACGCGGCCGCGTGGAACGACGCCGGAGGAAGACAAGGCGCTTGCCAAGGAGCTGCTCAACGACACGAAAGAGCGGGCCGAACACCTGATGCTGCTCGAC
>NZ_DASRGO010000104.1:0-7149 GCF_035650995.1 Methyloceanibacter sp.
CGCCCCTCGATCTCGTCCTTGGCGATCTCGCCGGCGAGGATCTTGTAGGCGGGCAGGTAGCGCTGTTTCGAGCTCGGCGTGAATTTCATCCACATCTGGCCGTTGGCCTCGGTCGGAACCTCGTAGTCGCCGACCTTGACCGCGACGATGCCGGTCTTCTCGCCGAAGGATTTCTCGCCGCTCGCGCCCGAGGACTTGACGATGAAGGTCGAAGCGCCTTGCGCCAGGCGCAGCAGGTCGGCGGCAAGCGATGGATAAAGCTTGTCGCCGATCCTGACGACCATCGGCATGCGGCGGATGATCTGATCGTGATCGGGGATCCAGTTCAGCGCTCCGGTGCCTTGCGCTTTGTCCTCCAGCTCCGGGAGACTCGCGGCGGCGCCCGGATAGAAGGGGGCGAAGAGGAGGGGATCGTCGCCGCCATGGGCGAAGCCCGCCTTGGTTTCGGGCTGCGACGTACCCTCGGGCGTGGAGATGAAACCAAGCACTACCGGACCCTTGGCGATCGCCTCGGCGAACACCTGATCGTTCGAGGGGAGCTTCGCGATCTCTTCCTTGAGGCTCGTCAGCGCTTCTGACTCAGGCCAGTAGCGGAGGGCGTTGGCGGGAGAGAGGCGATCGGGCTCGGGAAACGCCATGTCGAAGCCGATGGCTGCGGCGCCGTCGGCAACGAGCTTGTCGACGAGGTTGGCCAGGATTGTTCGCGGCCACGGCCATTGCCCCACCTCCTTCAGCGATTCCTCGTCGATGTCGACGATGCGCACCGGCAGGCTCGGATCGAAGGTGCGCGGGCTCAGGCGCTGATAAGCGTCGAATACGAGTGACCTCAGCCTCGCGACCGGGCTCGGGTCCCAAGCTCTTAGGGCAAGAGCGGCGAAGATCACCGCGCCCATGATAAGCGCATAGAGAAGACGAGGACCCATCCCGTTGCTTTGCTTTGCGTTTCCGCCCGTCTCAAGGCGCCATAAGCGCGAAACGCCAGAACCTAGCCAAAGGCGCTTCCTCACTCCAGTGTCATCTTGGCCTCGTGGCAAAAGGCCGAAGTAGACGGAGCCCGCTGGGGATCGCCTGCGCGGCGAACACGGCCGTTCGCCCGCCCGCGTTACCGGCCTTTAATTTGACCTTGAGGCTGTCAGCGCACAATGAACGTTAGGTCTCCGAGCGGCGTCCCCGCTCCTCCGATATGCTATGGTTCGAGCCTTCCGAGATGGCACAAGGGACAGCCTTGCGATCCACTGCGATCATAGACCGCCTCGCGACGCGGCTCGCTTTCGCTTGGCTGTGCAGCCTTTCGCTCGCGTTACTCCTCGTGAATGGGAGTAGCGGCGCAGTGGCGGGCACGCTCCGCGTTTGCGCCGATCCCGACAACATGCCGTTCTCCAACGAAAAGGGCGAGGGCTTCGAGAACAAGCTCGCCGAGCTGATCGCGGCCAAACTCGATGTCACCGTCGACTACACGTGGTTCTCGGAATCGAGCGGCTACGTTCCGAACGTGGTTGGCAAGGAGGCCTGCGACCTCGTCATGGGCTACGCACAAGGGACGGGACTGATCGCCGACTCCAACCCCTATTATTACACCTCCTATGCGCTGATTTACCGGCAGGACGATCTCGGCCTTGCGGGCCTCGACCGTCTCTCCGATCCGCGGCTGAAGGGAAAGCGCATCGGCCTGTTCGCGCGGACACCGCCGGCCAGTCTTCTTGCCCTCTACGGCCTGGCGGCTGACGCCAAGCCGTTCGAGATCAACGCGGGCGAAAGCGCGTCCAAAGCGGCGGAAGCGGTCATCGAGGAGATCGCGACAGGCAAGCTCGATGCCGGCATCCTGTGGGGGCCGGTCGGAGGCTATTACGCGCAGCGCTCCGCGGTCCCGCTGACGGTTGTGCCTCTCGTCAAGGAGACCGCGGGGCCGGGGCTGGTCTATGGCATCACGCTTGGTCTTCGCCCGAACGACCCCCAGTGGAAACACCAGGTCAACAAGGTGATCGCCGAGAACGAGCGTGCGATCGACGATATTCTCCAGGGCTACAACGTGCCGGTGCTCGACGCCGAGGGCCATTCGATCGCGCCCTCTGACGCCGAGCGCTAGGTCAGCCGCATCTCACATTTTGCACTTGCTGTCGGGCTCGTCGATGCCGAGCGTGTCCACCTCGATATCGGGATGCGCGGCATGGGGGAAGCCGCGCTGCGGCGACATCGAGACCGGGACCTTGTCGGTCGCGATTAGAATGGGTTGACGGAACTGGCCGTCCCACGGCCGGTATTGCTGCTTGATGCCCTTGAACGGCGCAAGCTGAAGGTCGGGGCCGTGGATGAAGGCCGCGACGGTGGCAAAATCGGCGCCGTGGTTCCGCGTCACGGCCTCGCCCACGGTGCGGGCGGCGACATAGGCCTGATAGTCGATCGGCAACATCAGGCGCTTGTAGTCCTTCTCGAAATGATTGTTGGCCTGGGTCGCGCCCCATTTCTCGTGGCCCGGGCTCCAGGTCGTGGCGACGAGCCCTGTGGTTCCGGCGACCGGCCTCGGATCGGCCCCGCCGCGATAGGGCATGTAAGGCCCGAACAGCTGATCTTCGTCGGCGACGATGATGACCTGATAGTCCGGCCCGGCGAAGTCTGCGTCATTGCTCGCCTGCTTGCCAGGCGGAATGGACCCCACGTCGTCGCGCCTGCCGCCGGAGGTATCCTTGTATTCGCGCACGTCGACGAGCGTGGCGCCGAAGCGCTGCGCGGCGCGCTTGATCGCGTCGGCATAGGCGAGGTCGCCGGGCGTCGACCCGTAGACGAGCAGCCAGTTGGTCCATTTCTGCAGCACGAGGTATTGGGCAAGCGCATCCGCCAGCATGTAGCGGTCGGGCACCACATGCATGATGTTCTTGCGGCAGTCCTCCTGCCTCAAGGACACGTCGGTGGCGCGGATGTTGAACAGGAGCGCGTCCTTGTCCTTGGCGAAGTCCGACAGCTTGAGCAGGGTCTCGGCGGACGCATCGACGATGAAGTAGTGGTGCCCGCTCTCGATCATCTTGCCCAAGGCTTCGACGGCCTTGTCGGGCGAAGCGACGGTCGCCGCGTCGAGCGAATAGAGATCACCGACGAACTTGCCGCCGGCATTGTTTTCGTCAATCGCCATCTTGGCGCCGGCGATGCCGGCATCGATGGGCTCGACATCGAGACGGGATGCGGGCCGAGGATGCTCGACCACCTCCCGGATATAGCCGATGGGTACCGGGGTGAGCTGGGGCGATTGCGGGATCTCGACCGACACTCCCCCCGGCTTGTCGCTCTGCGGCGCGTCCTCGGCGCTTGCCAGGCTTACCGACACGCCCGCGAGACAGAATGAAACGAGAAAGACGCATGCCCGGGAAAAACAGCGGCCGATGTCTTTGAATTGCATCGCGAAGCCTAGAGGCGCGGGAGCCCGCGCCGGTTATCGAGGAGCAGGGAACGTCATGGTAGCGATAAAAAAATAGGCATTGCAAGGTGGAAATCCCGGCGGGAACATCTGGCAAGAACAGTTGCAAGGACGCGACAGCGCCCACTCATCCCGCGCAGTCGTTGTGCGGTTGCCGGCCGGCGTTTCCTTGGGGAAAGACGCCGGTTTTCATCAAATCCTGCCGGACAAACGAAACGGCCTCGCTTATCGTCGGAGCATGGAGTTCTCGATCAAATCCTGCGTCAGTTTCGGCTGGGAGACGTTCAAGAAGCGCCCGTGGTTCTTCATCGGCGCGACCGTCGTCGTCGCCATCGTCTATGCGGTGATCGGCGCGCTCACGAGCGCCATCGATGCATTGCAAGGCGGCTCCACCGAGGACCCGACGCTGCTCGGCTCGCTCGCCGATTTCCTGCTGAGCACGCTCATCAGCATGGGGGTGACGGCGTTCTACCTGGCCGCGCACGACAATCCCGAGACGGTCGATCTGAACGCGCTCTGGCATCCTAAGCCGTTCTGGAACTATCTCGCCGCTTCGATCCTGCTTGGCCTCGTCATCGTCGCAGGCTTCATCCTGCTCATCATTCCCGGGATCATCTTCGCGCTGATGTTCATGTTCACCACCTTCATCGTCGTCGACCGCGAGGCCGGTCCGATCGACGCAATGAAGAGCAGCAAGGGCATAACGCGCGGCTACAAGTGGCAGCTCCTGGGGTTCGGCTTGGTGCTGATGCTGATCAATATCGTCGGCGCGATCGCTCTCCTTGTGGGTCTGCTCGTGACCGTGCCGGTGACCTCGCTCGCCTTTACCCACGCTTATCGCGTGTTGCAGGCGCGCGCCGGCGCGGCCCCTGCGCTCAAGGCCGACGCAACTCTCTAAGCGAAGGGCGAGGCCTACTCGGCGGGGACGAGCGGGTTCTGCGCGACCTTGGCGGCCTCGGCCGCATTGCGCGGATTGCGGTAGACGAAGGGCTTGGGCCGCTCAGCCGCCTCGGCGCGGGCGAGTGCCGCCATCTCGCCGTGATAGGGCGAGAGCGCGCAAGCCGGATCGGTGTTGGCGGCATCGCCGGTGATGGCCATGGCTTGGCAGCGGCAGCCGCCCCAATCGATTTCCCGGAAGGCGCAGGAGCGGCAGGGCTCCTTCATCCATTCGGTGCCGCGGAAGGCGTTGAAAGCCTTGCCGTTGAGCCAGATGTCGAGCAGCGGGCGGTCGAGCACGTTGTCGAACTCAAGCCCCTTGATGGTCTCGGCCGCGTGGCAAGGGAGCACCTTGCCTGCCGGGGTGATGTTCATGAAGCCCTTGCCCCAGCCGCCCATGCAGGGCTTCGGGCGCTTGGCGTAATAATCGGGCACGACCATGTCGATGGTGAGCACACCCTTGAGCCGCTCGCGCTCGCGCTCGACGAACTCGATCGACTTCACCGTCTGCTCGTAGGTCGGGATAAGCGCGGCCCGGTTCAGATAGGCCCAGCCGTAATATTGCACGTGCGCCACTTCGAGGCGCTGGGCGCCGAGCTTGACCGAGAGGTCGATATAGCGGCCGACATTCTCGATGTTGTGGCGATGAATGGGAGCATTGACGGTCAGCGGCAGGCCGAGCTCCTTCACCCAGCGGGCCACGTCGAGCTTCTTCTGGGTGGCCCCGGGATAGGCGCCGATCCGCTCGGCGTTCTCGGCATCGACGTCCTGGAAGGAGATCTGCACGTGGTCGAGGCCGCGTTTGGCGAGGTCCTCGAGCCGCGCCCGGTTGAGCGTGACGGCGGCGGTGATCAGGTTGGTGTAGAGGCCAGACTCCGAAGCAGCCGAAACGATCTCCTCGAGGTCCTTGCGTGCGGTCGGCTCGCCGCCGGAGAGGTGCACTTGCAGGATGCCCATTTCGCCCGCTTGGCGCATGACCGAGACCCACGCCTCGGTCGAAAGCTCCTTGTTGACCCGCTCAAGCTCGATCGGGTTCGAGCAGTAGGGGCATTGCAACGGGCAGCGATGGGTCAGCTCGGCGAGGAGGCCGACCGGCGCGCGCGCGCATAGCGCCGCGGTCGCATTCGTGGTGCCGACCACGCCCTCGGTGGGCTCGTCGTCGACGGTGACGGACTGGCAGTGTCCGTTGCCCTTAAGCTCTTCGCTCATCCCTTTACGTATCCCTTGTCAGCGAGGCCCTGGAGGAGATCGATCACATCGGCGCGGATCACGTCCGCCGGCGCCGAGTATTCCTTGACCAGAGCCTCGACGATGTCGTCCACGGTTCTTTTGCCGTCGCACAGCTTGAGCACGGCGACGGCGGTCTGGTCCGGCGTCAGAACCCGCTCCGGCGCCAGCAACACCCACCGGTCGCGCCCCGCGTCGAAGCGGAGCTTGAGATAGGCGGGCAAATGGGGCCGCGTTTCACGGCCGACGATGAGACGCTCGGGCGAGGCGTCGTTCATTGCGCTTTATCCGGGACGAAGGCGCCGGGCGGAATGAGGCCCGGGTCGACATAGGCGAGGTAAAGCGCATCGAGTTGCGCCCAAAGAACGTTGCACTTGAACCTGAGCGCATCGAGGGCGCCCTGTTGCGCCTCCGGCGTGCGGGCGTTCCGCTTCACGTATTCGAGGGCGAAATTGGCGTCGTCGGGTGCCTGGGTCAGGCGCCGCTTGAAATAGGCCATCACCTTGTCGCTGATGAAGTCATAGTTCTCGAGCATGCCCGAAATGCGCTCTTTGTGGATCTTGGGCGCGAACAGCTCGGTGAGCGAGGAAGCGACCGCCTCGACCAGGGTCTTCTCCCGCACGAAATTGACATAAGCCTCGACGGCGAAGCGCGTCTCGGGCAGCGCGCCCTTCATCGAGATGACGTAATCGCGGTCGAGGCCGAGCCCGTCGGTCAGGACGAGCCAGCGCTCGATGCCGCCTTCCTCCTCGCCGAAGCCGTCGTGGTCCATGATGCGGTGGATCCAGTCGCGCCTGAGCTGGCGGTCGTGGCAACGGCTCATCAGCGCCGCGTCCTTGCGCGGCACGGCCGACTGGTAGCAATAGCGATTGAGCGCCCAGGCTTGGACCTGGCCCTTGTCGAGCTTCCCGCCATGCAGCAGTTTATGGAAGGGATGCTTGTCGTGATAGCGCTCGGCACCGATGGCGCGAAGCTCTTGCTCCAGCTCCTCGGGACTCATGATCTTGGTCACGGACGTTACCTCTTGTCCTTTCCGAGCGGGCGGCGCTTGGCGTGGCGGCTCTTGGAGACGCCGCCTTGATTGGCATCAGCGGCCCGGCAGGCCTCTACAATAAACGAAGACCTCGGCAACCGGAACGTCGGGCCTAATTCGACACTTGCCAGTTAGTGCGGGCGGATGAGAGTTGCATGAGCCTCGCATGAACGCTGCCTCTACGGCTCATTAAGAAATTCTGAAAGGGTGGCCGGCCGGAAAGCACGAACGGCGACCCAGGCCTTCGCCGGATCGCCGTTCGCTTCGGTTCCGAGATGAGAAGGGCGGATTAAGCGCGATCCAGCTCGGCCGGCAGGTAGCTCGTCACTTCCATGCCGGACTCCGTCTCCTCGATCGTCGGCTTGTGCCACTCACGCATAACAGGCTCTCCTTCGCGAGTTTAGGCCAAGCTTGGCCGGTCGGGCCGGCGTTTTGCGAACCCGGATTTTCGGCCGACCGGCTCTGCAGCTTCACCATGATTGCCGCCCGTGATAATTTCAAATCGTATTTCCTTATAGGAAGGATAAGGGCATCTTATCGTCAT
>NZ_DASRGO010000105.1:0-29846 GCF_035650995.1 Methyloceanibacter sp.
GAGCGCCTGCATGCCGTCGTCGGTGCCCCATCCCCATTCGGCATAGACCGTCCACAGCGGGATGTGGGCAAAGACGACGATCGGCGTCGAATCCGGCTTGTCCTTGAGATCGTCGGCGAGCCACGCGAGTTGCTCGGTCCCAAGCCTGCCGAGCCCGCCGGCTTTGAGGTCGACGACGTTCACGAGACCGATGAAATGGACGCCGTGGTCGTCGAAGGAATACCAGCCCGAACCCTTGGTGCCCTTGCCGTAGCGCTCGAGATAGGCCCTGCCCAAGCCTTCATCGACGAAATCGTGCTCTCCGGGCACGTAATGAACGTCGAGCGCGGCCTCGCCGATGAGCTGGCTCGCATTATCGAACTCGTCGGGTTTGGAAAGATGGGTGATGTCGCCGGTATGGATCACGAAGGCGGGCTTGGCGGGCACCGCCTTGACCTTGGCGATGGCCTCGCGCAGCGTGCCGAGCGCGTCGGGATTGGCCGGCTTGTTGAAGCCGACATGGCTATCGCTGATCTGGAGGAAGGTGAAGGAAGGTGCCTCCGCGGCGAGCGCATCGCCGAGCAGGCCGAGCGATTTCGGCACCCCGCCCGATAGCGCCCACAGGACCCCGGTCCCGGCCCAGATCATGCACTCTAGCGCGCCCCTCCGGCTGATGCCCTCCGCCTCGGCATCGGCGGTATCGGCCTCCGGCGTCGTTGAATGAACCATCATCGTCTCCTTGCACGTGTTGTCGGTCGTGTCGCAAGGAGACCGGGCTGAACGCCGATTTATTCCGGGGCGAGCCAAAATAAAATCGAGCCACTATGCTCAAAATGAGCAGAAGATCGGATCAATAAAGACGAGACGCGAGGGCCTGGAGCGGAGCCCAAGAAGCAGGCAGATCGCTGTGGCCCTTTGCCGCGTCTCGGATTAACCTGGGCCTACAGTGGGGGTCTGTGCGATGCGTGGACAATCTTGGTTCGCCGGCGTCGCAATGGCGGCTTCAGCCTTGGGACTGGCGGCTGTGTTCGCTTGGCCGGCCTTAGCCGAGAACGCGACCGCGCCGACGGCTGCCGCAGCTCAATGGGTCAATCCCGACACGGCCCCAGCGTCCGATCCTTCCGATACGGCTCCGGCCGTCCCCGCGCCCTCCGGTGAAGGCCAGGGTGAAGCTGCTCAAGCGCCGGCCGAGACGGCGCCGCCTCCCGAAGCGACCCCTGTCGTCGCCAGCATCCGCACCAAGATCGCCGATCAGCGCAAGACGTCGTCTTCCCCCGACCTTGTCGCGATCGAGGCGTTCTACAACCAGCGCTCCGACCCGCTATGGATGACCGATATGGGCTTCTCGGGACGGGCGCTCGCGGCCATCGACGAAATCATGCGGGCCGACGATTGGGGCCTGTCGAGCGCGGCCTTCGATCTGCCGCCGGCCGGCGAGCTTCCGAAGTCTCCCGACGATGCCGCAGCGAACGAGATCAAGCTCGATCTCGCCATCCTGAAATATGCCCGTTTTGCCCGCGGCGGACGGACCAATCCTGCCAATCTCAGCAAGCTCTACGGTGTCGCGCCGACCTTGCGCGACCCCAAGGCGGTGATGACCGAGATCGCCGCGGCCGACGCGCCTGACGCCTATCTCCGCTCGCTGCATCCCAAGCATGAGCAGTTCCAGCGCCTGCACCAGGCGCTGCTCAAGGCCCGCGCCGAGCGCGAAGCCGGTGCCAATCCGCCCAACGTGCAGAAGATCGTCGTTAATATGGAACGCTGGCGCTGGATGCCCGAGGACCTGGGATCGCTCTATCTCTGGCTCAACGTACCGGCCTTCACCGTTTATCTCTACAAGGACGGCAAGCAGATCTACACGGACAAGATCGTCGTCGGCGAATTGAAGTATGCGACGCCGATGTTCTCAGCCGACCTGCAATCGGTCGTGTTCAATCCGGAATGGACCGTGCCACCGACCATCGTGCGGGAGAACCTGCTGCCGAACTTGCGCGGCGGCGGCGGTCTATTCTCGCGGAACACTGCGATCCTCGACCAGCATGAGTTGAAGGTGAAGTACAACGGACGCTTCGTCGATCCGGGCAGCATCAACTGGAATACGGTCAATATGGCCGCCATCAGCTTCGTGCAGGCGCCCGGGCCCAACAACGTTCTCGGCAAGGTGAAGTTCGTCTATCCCAACCCGTTCTCCGTTTACATGCACGACACCATCAAGCAGGGCTTGTTCGATACCGACATGCGGGCCGAGGGGCACAATTGTCCGCGCGTGTACAAGCCGGGCAAAATGGCCGCCATGGTGCTTGCCGCCGACCAGGATATGCCGCAGGCCGAGGTCGATAAGCTTCTTGCCAGCGGCTACAACAGCGGGGTGAACATCAAGCACCATCTGCCGGTGCATACGACCTACTTCACCGCCATGGTGAACGATGAGGGCAAAGTCGCGACGTACCCCGATGTCTACAAACTCGACGGAGCGTTGGCGGCTGCCATCGGCAGCAACGCGAACCCCGATTCCGTCGCCGACAATGCGCCGCAGGCCAAGCCGAAGCCCAAGCCGCAGGCACAAGGCGGCGACCTCGCCGAGTCGGTCCGCTAGGCGGGAAAAAGCGCGAAGCCTCGCGACGTCGTTCGGCCCAAGCCCGGCCCTCACATAGCCATGGGCGCGCTCCCGTTCTTTTGCTAGGCTTGACCATCGGCTCAACCTCTTCAGAGGAGTGCGCGCGTGCAATCGCAATTCACCGTAGGCGTCTGCGTTGCGGGTAAAGGCGACCGCATCGTGGTCAGGGCCGAGGACGCACTGATCGCCGCGCTCAAAGTGAAGGCGGAACGTCCGGCCGCCACCATCACCTATGTCCGCCGGCTCAACCGGCGCGGGGACCAGCGCCATCCTCCGCACCGCCTGAACGAAGCGCGCTGATCCGGCGGCCCTAGCTCTTGAGCCGGTAGCCGGTCTTGAAGATCCACGCCACCACGGCGAGACAGATGGCGAGGAATAGCCCGATCATGGCGAGGCTCACCCCGGGGCTCACGTCGGCGATCTCGTAGAAGCTCCAGCGGAAGCCCGAGACCAGATAGACCACGGGGTTGAACAGGGTCACCGTCCGCCACGCCGGCGGCAACACCGAGATCGAATAGAACGTGCCGCCGAGGAAGGTGAGCGGCGTGATGATGAGAAGCGGCACGAGCTGCAGCTTCTCGAAGCCGTCCGCCCAGATGCCGATGATGAAGCCGAGCAGGCTGAAGGTCGCTGCCGTCAGCACCAGGAAGGTGACCATCCAGAAGGGATGGGCGATCCTGATCGGCACGAACAGCCACGCCGTGGCCAGGATGATCAGCCCGAGGATGATCGACTTGGTTGCCGCCGCGCCGACATAGCCGATCACGATCTCGAGATAGGAGATCGGCGCCGAAAGCAGCTCGAAGATCGTGCCGGTGAAGCGGGGGAAATAGATGCCGAACGAGGCGTTGGCCACGCTCTGGGTGAGCAGCATCAGCATGATCAGTCCGGGCACGATGAAGGCGCCGTAGGGCACCCCCTCGATCTCCGTGATGCGCGACCCCATCGCCGCCCCGAACACCACGAAATAGAGCGAGGTCGAGATCACCGGCGAGACCATGCTTTGCAGCAGCGTGCGCCCCGCGCGCGCCATCTCGAATTTGTAGATCGCCCTGATTGCCGGCAGGTTCATTTCTGTCTCACCAGATCGACGAAGATGTCCTCGAGCGAACTTTGCGACGTATCGAGGTCCTTGAACCTGATGCCGGCGCTGGCAAGATCGGTGAGGAGGCCGGTGATTCCCGTGCGCGATGCTTGCGTGTCGTAGGTATAGATCAGCTCGCTGCCGCCATTGGCGAGACTGAGATGATGTCCGTTGAGCTCGGCGGGAATGGCGCTGAGCGCATCGTGAAGCTGGATCGTGAGCTGCTTCTTGCCGAGTTTGTGCATCAGCTCGCGCTTGTCCTCGACCAGGATCAATTCGCCCTTGTTGATCACGCCGATGCGGTCGGCCATGTCCTCGGCCTCGTGGATGTAATGCGTGGTGAGGATGATGGTCACACCGGAATCGCGTAGGTGCCTGATCACCTGCCACATGTCTTTGCGCAGGGCGACGTCGACGCCGGCCGTCGGCTCGTCGAGGAAGAGCACGCGCGGCTCGTGCGACAGGGCCTTGGCGATCAGCACGCGCCGCTTCATGCCTCCAGACAGCGTCATCAGCTTTGAGTTCCTGCGGTCGTACAGCGACAGGTCCTTGAGAATCTTCTCGATATAGGCGGGATTGTCCCACTTGCCGAACAGGCCGCGGCTCAGCGAGACCGTGTCCCACACCGTCTCGAACATTTCGAGCGTCAGCTCCTGCGGCACGAGGCCGATCATCGACCGCGTGGCGCGATAGTCGCTAATGATGTCATGCCCGCCGACCAGCACCTTGCCCGCGCTCGGCGTGACGATGCCGCAGATGATGCTGATGAGCGTGGTCTTGCCCGCACCGTTCGGCCCGAGCAGGGCGAAGATCTCGCCTTTCCTGATCTCGAGATTGATGTCCTTCAGCGCCTTGAAGCCCGAGGCGTAGGTCTTGGACAGATGCGCTACGGAAATGATCGGCTGCATGGCGGAACGGCCTAAGCTCCGAGGCTGACGATTTGGGGGCAGGAATGCGATCACGCTAAGGCGGTTTCCCTAGCATCCCAAAGCCATGCGCGCCAACTCAGCCTTTTGTGAACGTCTAGTCCCGCACATGCCGGGAACCATCGCGGCCCTGTCATGTTTTTCCTTGGGAGAGATGTCGCTCTGCGAGGTCGGCGAACGACTCTCCTCGCCGTCCTTTGCACCCCGACAGAACAAGCAAGGAGGACACGATGAAGCAGCTACTTGTTGGCACGGCGGTGGCCCTTGTGTTGGGCATCGCACCCGCCTTGGCCGCCGACACGCAGTCGGGGCAATTGCCGACGACGCCGGGCGTCTCGCCTGATACGGCGAAATCGGCGTACCAGCCGCAGTCCGGAAGCGCCGACACCTCTGGCGGCGCCACCGAGCAAAGCTCGGCTGCTCCGAGCTCGGGCGCGGCAACTGACGGCACAGTGAACCAACCCACGGCGAACAGCCAGGGCCAAGCCGATCAGTCCGGCGGCGCCAAGGAACGGAGCTCGGCGCCCGAAGGCTCGTCCGCGGCAACGGGTCAGCCCAACCCGACGCTTGGGCAGCAGAATAACGGCACGCCCAACACTCAGGCTGAATAAATCCCGGCATGAGATTTGCCGGTGGGATCGGGGCCATGGCAGGCCCCGATCTTCTCGTCACCGGTCGCTAGCGGAAGAAGCGGCTGTCAGTTTCAGGATCGCGCCGTCGGAATCGTCGGTCAGCGCATAGACCGCTCCGTCCGGGCCTTGCACCACGTCGCGCACGCGCTCGCCCATCGGAATGCGCTCCTCGCCGGTCACCGTTTCCCCGTCGATGGTGAGGCGGACGATCGACTGCGACGACAATCCGGCAAGCAAGAGATCGTCCTTCCAGGCGGGAATGGCGTCGCCCGTGTAGAACATGATGCCTGAAGGCGAGATCACCGGGTTCCAATGGGCGATCGCATCGGCGAACTCGGGATGAGTCGGCGGCCTCGCGATCGGCGTGCCGTCGTAGTTGTCGCCCCAACTCACGACCGGCCAGCCGTAATTCTTGCCCGCCTCGGGGATGTTCACCTCGTCGCCGCCCTTTGGACCGAACTCGCTCTCCCACAATTCGCCGGTCTTCGGGTTGATGGCGGCGCCTTGCGGATTGCGATGGCCATACGACCAGATTTCGGCACGCACGCCCTCCTTGCCGGCGAAGGGGTTGTCTTGCGGCACGGAACCGTCCGGGTTGATGCGTACGATCTTGCCGAGATCGGTTGAGAGGTCCTGAGCAGGTGTGAATTTGAAGCGTTCGCCCAGCGTGACGAACAGCTTGCCGTCGGGGGCGAAGGCGAGTCTCCCGCCGAAATGATTGCCGCCGTCGACTTTCGGCTCCTGGCGGAAGATGACTTCGACACCCTCGAGGCCGTCATCGCTCAGTTTGCCGCGTGCCACCGCGGTTCCGGCGCCGCCCTCTCCGGGTTCCGAATAGGAGAGGTAAACAAGACGGTTGGTTGCGAAATCGGGATCGAGCGCAACGTCGAGGAGCCCGCCTTGGCCTTGGGCGAAGACTTCCGGCACGCCCTTGAGCGGCGCCGACACGGCGCCGTCGTTGGTTACGATGCGAAGCCGTCCCGGCCGCTCGGTGACGAGCATGCGGCCATCCGGCAGAAATGCCAGGCCCCAGGGATGTTCGAGGCCGCGCGCGACCGTCGAGACCACGATCTTGCCCGTCTTGGTCTCGATGGTTTTGTCCTCGGCAAAGCATGGTTGCGACATCAAGGCCACCGCGGCCAGTGCGCCAAGCCCCACAGTTCTAGCGCGCAGGACGAGATTGCGCACGATTTCGCACGTCATCGTGCATCCGGGTTCGGATTGCCGCACGCTTCTGCTAACGCTTGTAAGCTCGAGAGGTTCGCTCATCTAATGCAAGGGCTCTTGCGCCCATCTCGAAGGTCGCGCAACTGTTGCGGTGATGGCGGTATCTTTCCAGCAAGTTTGCGTCAAATCAAAGCCGGGCACGGCGCTTCCGCGTCTGTTGCTCGTGGCCGTCATGTTTCTCGCCGGCTTCGTCGTGCCCTCCTGCGCCGATCCGGCCGACTCCGATGCCGCCATCAGGGCGTTTGTCGAACGGGTGAATCACGAGTCGATGAATTTCTTCGCCACCGGATCGGAGGCCGATGCGCGGCAAAGATGCCGCGATCTGCTCGCGTGGGCCTTCGATGTGCCTTTCATGGGGAAGCAGGTGCTTGGCAAGGCATGGGACAAAGCGACGGAGGAAGAGCGGAAGGAATATATGGAGGCCTTCGAGAACGAGGTCGTCAGCGCCTATCTTAAGCGCATGCGTCCCAAAGGCATGACCCTGACCTATGTTGGGCGGAGGCCCCCGGTCGGCAGCGATCAAATTGCTGCGAGCCGCCGCACCGTGCCGGGGAAGCCCGATCAGATTTGGATATGGTGGATGCGCCCCGACGGACAATCGTGGCGCATCATTGATCTCTTGCTCGACGGTCACAGCGTGGTCGACGCGGAGATTCAGGAATATGCCAACGTGTTGGCGAGCAACAATGGCGATATCAACGCGCTCATCGCCTTCATGCGCAAAAGGGCCGGAACATGAATGCGCGCCGGACCGATTCTAACTCCCTCATCGCGCTCGAGCATGTCGGGCACGCCTTCGATCAGGGCCGGATCGTCGCGTTGCACGACATCAACCTTACCTTCGGCGAAGGCGAATCGGTGGCGGTGCTCGGTCCGAGCGGAAGCGGCAAGACGACGCTCATTCTCGTGATGTGCGGCATCCGGACCCCGACGCGCGGCGTTCTGCGCTGGCGGGGAGATCCGGTCACCACACTGCGCCAATGGACCGATCTGCGGCGTTCGCAAATCGGCATCGTGTTTCAGGAGTTCAATCTGTTTCCGACGCTGACCGCCAGCGAGAATGTCGAGGTGGCGATGTTCGGCATGGGGCTCAGCAGCAAGGAGCGAAGGCGCCGCGCCGAGGACGCCCTCGAGACCGTGGGGTTGGGTCAGCGCACCACACACCTGCCGCAAGAGCTGTCGGGAGGAGAGCGTCAGCGCGTGGCCATCGCCCGCAGCATCATCAACAATCCCACGCTCATTCTCGCCGATGAGCCGACCGGCAATCTCGACAGCGCCAATGCCTCGGCGATCCTCGATCTCTTGTTCGACCTGCAGCGCGCGCGGGGAGCGACGCTGGTCATGGTGTCGCACGCGCCGGACCTGGCGAAACGCTGCAAGCGCTTGATCAAAATGAAGGACGGGAACGTGATCGACCAAGTGTCGCACGCCCGTGAGGCGGTGCCATGAACCATCTCGAACTTGCCTTCCGCAATCTCCAGCGCCGCCCCACGCGCTCGATTCTCACCCTGCTCGGCGTCGCCGTCGCCGTCGGCAGCTTCATTACGCTTTACGGCCTGTCGCGCAGCGTCAATGAGAACGTGCAACAGGCCTTCGAGGAACGCGGCAACGATCTGACCGTGCGTCGGCGAGGTGTCGCCGAGCCCTTCGGCGGCACGGTTCCCGAGGCGATCATCCCCGAGATCGCCAAGATTCCCGGGGTGGCGGCCGCTGCCGGACAACTGCTCTCCTTTGCCGCCACCGACAATGACGACCACGTCATCGCCTTTGGCTGGCCCGAGAGCAGCTTCTATTGGTCTTCGGTTCCGCTCGCGGAAGGGCGTCTGCCCAACCCCGGCGAGCGCAAATTCGCGCTCGTCGGCAAGGACATCGCCACCACCCTCGGCAAACATGTCGGCGACGACATCACCCTTCTCGGCGACAAGTTCCATATCATTGCCACCACCAACTACGGCTCGGTCATCAACCGCAACGCCGTGATCGTCGGCCTTCCGGATCTCCAGGAAGCGACCTTCCGCACCGGATCGGTGACCTATATCGCCATACGGCTCGCCGATCCGGCGAACCAAGCCGCCACCGATCGCGTCGTCAAGGCGATCGAGGGCCTGGGCGGATTCGCCGTGACACGAAGCGAATCGGTGCTCAAGAACGACAGCCTCGTCGGCCTGCTCGATGCAGTCTCGAGCTCGATGGCCTGGGTTGCGCTGCTCATGGGCGTGCTCATGGTGCTGAACACGCTGCTCATGGCCGTGCTCGAGCGCACGCGCGAGATCGGTATCCTCTCGGCGATCGGCTGGTCCAAGGAGCGCATCATGGGCGCGCTGGTGATCGAGGGATTTCTGCTGTCGGCCTTGGGAAGTGGGCTCGGCATCCTGCTCGGCATCGGCGGCTCGCGGCTCCTGAGCGCGATCCCGGCCATCGGCCGTTATATCGCCGTGCGCCCGACGCCCGGACTGATCGCCGTTACGGCGATCGCGGCCATCGTGCTCGGCATTCTCGGCTCATTCTATCCCGCTTTCGTCGCCACGCGGGCGAGCCCGGCCGAGGCTCTGGAGCACACCTGATTTGAGGACGCTTAACTCCGGGGCTCAGCCTCGCCCGGCCTTGACCCGCAAGCCCGGGGCAGGCCGCTCGAGCACCACCTCGCGGCGGAAGCGATAAAGGCGCGCCGGCCGTCCGCCCGTCTCGGTCGAGACGTTGCCGGTCGCCTCGACGAGACCGCCCTTCTCGACCAGGCGCCGGAAGTTCTGCTTGTGCAACAGGGTGCCCGAGATCGCCTCGACCGTTTGCTGCAGGTCGTAAAGGGTGAATTCGGGCGGCAGAAGCTCGAACACCACCGGCCGGTATTTCAGCTTGCCGCGCAGGCGGCCGAGAGCGGTGGCGAGGATGCGGCGATGGTCGAATTCCATCGGCCGGCCGAGCTCGGGCAGGTTGGACCATTGCTCGGCCGCGGGCCTGCCGTCACGCGAAGCCTCGGTCACGAGACCGGCTTCGTAAAGGAGTTCGTAGCGCTCGAGCACTTTCTCCTCGTCCCACGCCCCGTCGAGACCGAAACCGATTCGGAGCCGCTCGGCGCGGCGAAGCGGCCTCGCCGGCTCGTCAGGAGGGGGAGTCCGGCCGGCCCATTCCTTGAGCCTCGGTTCGATTTCCCTGGTGAGGATCTCGGGCTTGCCGCTTCGCCAATCTTCCCAGGGAAAATAGGCGTACCAGGGTGACCACAGCGATCCCGAGAGCTCCTCGCCCCCGCCGCGCGTCAGCGCAAGATAACCGACCGAAAGCGTGTGCGCGCCGCCCGGCTCGCTGTGGCGGCCGCGATCACCGAACGTGTAGAGCTGCTCGACATAACCGAGCTCCAGCCCCGTCTGCCGCTTCACCCATTCGCGCAAGCCGATCTCGAGCGTGCGGTGGGCGCGCGGGGAGAATGTGCCGTAGGGAAGCGCATCGAAAGCGCCCGATCCGGTCGCGCCCGGCCGCACCACGAGGATGTAGGGCTGCTGCTCGCGCACGGTGACGATGGCCGCGTTCAGCCCAAGCTCGATCTTGGGATCAGTGGTCTCCATTTCGGCGGCGAGATTGGCCGCTTTGCGCCTTGCCTCGCCCATCGGAGTCTAGGCGGCGAGCCGGGCCGGCAACGCGAAGACGTCCGCTTCGCCGACGATCTTGCCGCGGCCGATGTCCTCGACGGCGGCCATCATGCGCCCGTCGCGCGACAAGGCCTCATCGCCAAGCGCAACAAGCAGGCGGTTCGGGTAGGCGGTGGGCGAAGCGCGGCGGAGCGCGCGTGCGACCTTGAGCTCGTCGACATGCGGGTTGAGCGCGCACAGCGCGATGAAGGCCGCGGCCGTCGACCGGCTGATGCCGGCCCAGCAATGAATCAGGAGCGGCGCCTTGCGGTCCCAAGCAAGGGCAAACTTGACGAGATCGGCGACATGGGTTTCGGACGGCAGAACGAGGCCTTCCTGCGGCTCGCAAATATCGTTCATGGCGAGCTTGAGGTGCCGCTCGGGGCCGATCGACGGCGGTGTGTCGATCAGCGTCTCCCCGTTGATGAGCGTGACGAGATGGCTCACCCGCGCCTCCGCAACCGTCGTCGCGACGAGGCTCAAGGGCGCGACATAGATGGTCTCTCCCGTCATGGCGGCCGGCACTGTAAAGCCTTCTCTTGGCAAAATCACGGTGGTCATGGTCGCGTCGCTTGCCTGGCCTTGGCCGCGCTTCCGCACTGCGCGTTTAATTGCTTGAATCGCTTAAGAAAACTCGCCTCTCCCTCTGTCGGAGCAAGGGGGCGCAAGTTGGACAGAGCGGTGACGAGAGCGGGGCTCAAGCCTCGCGGCTGGCCGAAGAAGCGCCGGGCCTCCTCGCGCGAGAAACCGGCCAAGACAGTTGCCTCGTAATAGGCCGCGATCTTGTCGGCGCGCTTGATGAGCCTGGTGATCTCGGCCGGCAATTCGGCGGGCAGCGAGAAGCGCACATGAATGGCCGAAAGCAGCTTCGCCTCGAAGGCCTTGTAGTCGAGCGAGAGCGCCGCCTTGAACGGGCTGATCAGGTCGCCGATGACATATTCCGGAGCGTCATGAATGAGCGCCGCGAGCCGGAAGCGCGCGTCGAGTCCGGGCTCGAGTGCGCCAACGATCGTCTCGACGAGGAGACTGTGCTGCGCGACGGAAAAAGCGTGCTCCCCCTCGGTCTGACCGTTCCAGCGCGCGACGCGCGCCAGTCCGTGGGCGATGTCCTCGATCTCGATGTCGAGCGGCGAGGGATTGAGCAGGTCGAGCCGCCGTCCGCTCAGCATGCGCTGCCAGGCGCGTGCGCCCGCATTGGGCCTGACGGGAGTTTCGATCTTGCGCGCGATTCTCATGGGCACGGTCGGAGCGGAATTATGACAGTCCGCGTTAACATCACGCGGACTGGCTCACGAAAAAATGGACGAATCTCGCGCATAATGCCATTCATTGCGTGTTTTGTGCGAGTACTGGCGATCTAATCATAAGCGGGAGAGGCAGATGGCGAAGTTGCCGAGATATTCGCTAGCGCATGATGACAAAAAGAAATGCTGGGTGCTGAAGCATGAGGGGACCGGACAAGTCGTCAAAAGCTTCGCCACCAAGGCCAAGGCCACCAAGGGCGGCGTGCTCGAGAAGGCGGTAGGCGGGAAGGGCGCGGTCCGCATCAGGAAGCGCAACGGCAAGATTCAAGAGGAGCGCACCTATCCGCGCAGCGCCGACCCGCGCGGCTCTAAGGGCTAGATGGCGTCCGGCCGAGCCTTGCGCAAGCCGCATGGCGATGACACGAGGTGAGGTGGTCGTTGACCATGCCGGTCGCCTGCATGAAGGCGTAGACGATGGTCGGGCCGCAGAACTTGAAGCCGCGCGACTTGAGGTCCTTCGCCATCCTGCGCGACACCTCGGTCTCGGCCGGGATCTGGCCGATCGTCTTGTAGCGGTTGACGATCGGCTTGCCGTCCACAAAGCCCCACAGATAGGCGCTGAAGCCCGGACCTTGCTCCATTCTTTGGAGCCAAGCCTGCGCTGAGGCGATCGCACCTTCGATCTTGGCCCGATTGCGCACGATGCCCTGATCGCGCATCAGAGCATCGACCGACTTACTCGTGAATCGCGCGACCCGCTCGGGCTGGAAGCCGTCGAAGGCGCTGCGGAACGCCTCGCGCTTCCTTAGGATCGTGATCCAGGAGAGCCCCGCCTGGAATCCGTCGAGGACGAGCTTCTCGTAAAGTGCCCGGTCGTCGCGCTCCGGCACGCCCCATTCCTCGTCGTGATAGGCGACATAAAGAGGATCGGTGCCGGGCCACGGGCAGCGCTTGAGCTTTGCCGCTGTCATGCGCTGAGTGCGGTCGCCGGCACCGCGAAGCGGGCGAATTCGGGCTGGCGCAGCGTGATTGGCACCTCTCCCGCCTTGAGCGTCGCACCCTTGGCCAAGGCTTCCTCCGCCCGGTCGAGCCTGATCAGAGCAAGCCCCATGGCGCCGCTCGTGGAGCCGAGCGTCCCGATCGCGATCCCCTCCGCCGTCACCGGCGTGCCGGATGCCGGCAAAGCCGATGCGCCCGCGACCGGAACGATGCGCTTGCGCGCGAGCCCGCGGTGCTCCATGCGCGACACGACCTCCTGGCCCACATAGCAGCCCTTCTTGAAATCGACGCCGTTTAACTGGTCGAACAGGGCCTCGTGCGGGAACGCATCCCCGAAGGCATAATCGCGGCCGCCTTCCGGCACGCCGAGCTTGATGCGCCTGGCGTGATAGTCGGCCTCGTCGGCGCGCGAGCATCCAAGCTCGCTGACGCTCGCGCTCCCCGGCAGAAGGACGCGCATTCCGAGCGCCGGGAGCCGCGGATCGGCAAAGCCGATCGCACCCTCAGGCAGCCGGGGCGTGCCCTCCCAAACGGCCGCGACCTTGAAATCGGGGTCCTCCTTGATCTCGACTTTGGACCTCAGGCGGTAGAAGCCGAGCCGCTTGCCGAGCTCGGCGCCCTTGTCGCGCGCCACATCGATCAGGAAATCGTCCGCGCGGGCCGCGACGAACATGTCGAACAGGATCTTGCCCTGCGGGGAAAGGAGCCCGGCGTGCATGGCATTGCCTTCGGCAAGCCTGTCGGCATCGTTGGTCAGCATCCCTTGCAGGAATTTCCGCGCATCGGCGCCGGTCACGCCGAGAACGGCGCGGTCGGCGAGGAGCGCGGCTTGGCAATGGCCCATCGTCCGTCCTTCTGCTACCAAGGCACCCCCGATGCTATGAAGCTATTGAAGCGGGGGATGCCCCGCAAGTGAGCTTGAGCCTTGGCCGAAACCTTCGACCTCGTCTTCAAGGGCGGCACCCTCGTCAATCACGCGGGTATGGGGCTTGCCGATATCGGCGTGCGCCACGGCCGCATCGCCGCCATCGGCGGCATCCCGACCGGCATGGCGGGTGAGACCATCGACGCCACCGGGCTCCATATCCTGCCCGGCGTGATCGACAGCCAGGTCCATTTCCGCGAGCCGGGACTCGAACACAAGGAAGACCTGGAGACCGGGAGCCGATCGGCCGTGCTTGGCGGCGTCACCGCCGTGTTCGAGATGCCGAACACCAAACCCCCGACCACAAGCGCCGATGCGCTCGCCGACAAGGTTTCGCGCGCGCGGGGCCGCATGCATTGTGACTTCGCCTTCTTCGTCGGCGCCACCCATGACAATGTCGATGACCTGCCCGAGCTCGAGCGGCTGCCGGGGGCGGCCGGCATCAAGGTGTTCATGGGCTCATCGACCGGAAACCTTCTGGTCGGCGACGAGCCGACGCTCGCGCGCATTCTCGGCAAGATCAACCGGCGCGCCGCCTTCCATGCCGAAGACGAGGCGAGGCTCAAAGCTCGTCTTTCCGTCCAGCGCAGTGGCGATCCGGCAAGCCACAGCGAATGGCGCGATGCCGAGGCCGCCTTGCTCGCCACCAGCCGCCTGCTCAGGCTGGCTGCGCAAGCAGGCAAGCGCGTGCATGTGCTGCACGTCTCGACGGCGGATGAGATGGAGCTTCTCGCCCGCCATAAGGACATCGCAAGCGTTGAAGTGACACCTCAGCATCTGAGCCTCGCCGCGCCCGAGATCTACGAGATGCTCGGCACGCTCGCGCAGATGAACCCGCCGCTTCGCGATGTCCGCCACCAGGAGCGCCTGTGGTGGGGTATCGATCAGGGCGTGGTCGATGTACTCGGCTCCGATCACGCGCCGCACACGCTCGAGGAGAAGGCGCAGGATTACCCCGCCACGCCGTCGGGGATGCCCGGCGTGCAAACGCTCGTGCCGGTGATGCTCGATCACGTGAATGCCGGGCGCCTCAGCCTTGCCCGCTTCGTCGACCTGACCAGCGCCGGTCCCCAGCGCATCTTCGGCATTGCCGGCAAGGGCCGCGTCGCTGTGGGCTACGACGCCGACCTCACCATCGTCGATCTCAAAGCCGAGCGCGTCATCGAGAACGCCTGGGTCGGCAGCAAGGCGGGATGGACCCCCTTCGCCGGCCGCAAGGTGAAGGGCTGGCCGATGGGCACATTCGTTCGTGGCAAGGCCGCGATGTGGGAGGGGGAGCTCGGCAAGGCCGCGGGCGAGCCCGTCCGCTTCGGCGAGGCGCTGCCGCGCGCGTAACGGCTATTGCAGGAAGTACTGCCACACCCCGGCTGGCGTGATGCCGAAGCGGTAATAGCCGTATTTGCCAGATTTCTTCATGGCGAGCGCAAGGTCGGGAGGGACGATGCGATAAAGCTCGACCTCCTGAGCCGGCGTGAGCTTGGCAAGGTCGGTCTCGGCAAAATACGGCCACACAAAGATCTCGTCCTTGCCCTGACCGAGCTTCACGTATCCGCTCGACAGCACGTTCAGCATGGCGGCGAGGATGTCGCGTCCGGTGCCGTCGGCCGAAGCCTTCTTCCAGAAGGCGATCGGGTCGTCGACGTAGCTCGTTGCGACCATTGGCTTGAGCTCGTTCGATTCGAACACCGGGCGCATGGCCTCGATGTTGCCGCTCTCCGCGGCATTTGCGATCTTGCTCAGCATGCGCTTGACCGGGTCGGGCAGCGCGTTGAAGTCGTAGGAAATTTGTGGCGCCGCGGCTTGTGGTGAGGTTGCGGCGGCGGTCATGCCTACGTCCTTTGTCGAGAAGGTCCCGGCTCCCGCTTGCTCGGTGGTTTGGCTCCCCATGGCATGGACAAGGGCAAAGGCGCCAGCTACCAATGCCCCGAGGGCAATCATGATAATGCGGCGATCCATGCATCACTCCATGAGTGCTCGGGCAATCTCGCAAATCGGTGGGCAAGAGCAAGGGCCCTTGGAAGGCACCGGCGTTTCGCATCACGCCTTAGAGCGCGGGTAGGCGGTCCTTGCAGACAGGCGCCCATATCGTGCTCTCCGGCATCCAGCTCATGTTGGCGGGGCTCGGCATCGGCCTCCTGATGGCGGCGCCGATCGGTCCGGTCAACGTCCTGGTCATTCAGCGAGCGGCAAAGAGGGGATTTTGGGGCGGCATCGCCGCCGGCATCGGTGCCGTGCTCGGTGACGGCACGCTCGCCGCGATTGCGGCCTTCTCGGTCACCGCGATTTCCGAGGTGATGACCGGCTATTCCGGCCTCATTCAGTTTGTCGGCGGGGTGCTCCTGCTGGTGTTTGGCATCGGTCTCCTGTTTGCCACCCCTAAGCTCGTGATCCCCAAGACCGGCCGGTTCGAGCTGTGGGAGCACACCGGCATCATTCCCCAGACCTTTTTCCTCACCGTCACGAATCCTGGCGCCATCCTTGGCATGGCGGCGATGATCGGCGGCCTCGGCTCGTTGATCGGGGGGCTCGACACCTATCTCGAGGCCTTGGTGCTGGTCGCTTCGGTGATGGGCGGCAGCCTGCTTTGGTGGCTCGGACTGTCCGAGTTGATCGCCACGATCCGCCACAAGCTCACCGAGAGCAGATTGAAGCTCATCGACCGGATTGCCGGCGTCGTTCTGCTCGCCTTCGGGGCGATCCTGCTCGCCAAGGGGCTGTTCCGCTATCTCGCCTAAGGCGTTATTGCGGGGTGCGTTTGAGCGTGAACTCGCCGTGCTGGATGCGGCGGGAAAGGCCTGTCGTCATCTTGGCGACGGCGTCCTCGCCATAGACCCCGACGAGATCGGCGAGCGCAGCAAACAGGGCGGCGTTAGCCAGCGTCTCGGGCTCGATGCCGTCGTGGAGGGCCTCCTCCCAGGCATCGAGGATGTAACGGAGCGCCTGCTGCCGCTCCGCGTCGCCCGCAGACCGCAACGCTTTCCGTACTGACCGCAAGCTGGCTCCCCTCTCTGTGACAAGGGCCGTTGCGTCACAATTACACCCCCCGTCCGCCATGCCGACGACAGAGTGAACTAACGGTTAATCTTTACGACTGGTAAATGGAGCCTAGAACCCGCCGTCCGGGCTGCTTTCGACCGCTGACGGCGCCTCGGCCGGCGCCGTAGCCGTCTCCGGCGCGGATGCCCTGCGGCGTTTGCCGTGCCGTTGCGCAGGTTCGGCGGGCTTCGCCTCGGCGGTTGCGGCCTGCCCTGAATCAGGCTGAGCCGCGCCGTTTGCGCCGGCATTGGCTTGCGGCGACGTACCCTGCTCGACCGAGCCGGTCGGCGCCGCATCGGGGGAGGTTCCGGTCTGCGGCGCAGCCGCATTTCCGGTCTGCGGCGCGGGCGCGGCGCCTCCCGAGTTCTCGCCGGGTTTGGCGGCGTCGGGCTTCGGCTCGGTCCCGCCCTTGCTCGCAAACACCGCGCCTTGCGCGAGCGAGGCTGCGATCTGCGCCCCTTCGGTGCTGAACCGCGCCGTGGCAAGCGTCGCCGACTGGGTACAGGACCGGTAGGTGCGGCGGTAGCCGCGGTAGCCGTCGTTGAAGCTGTTCACGAGCTTGGCGCGCCGGACGGCGGTCGTGCCCTCGTTCTTGAGGATCTCCTTCATTTGGTCGCGCCAGAGCTGGCCTTCATTGGCCCCGCAGAGCTCGCGAAGATAGTGAATGGCGCCGAGAATCTCGGTGAGCCGCATCAGCTTGTTGTCGTACGGCCTGTCGTCCGGAGGGGGAGGGGCGGTGCTCTCCTTGGGCACGATCGGCGGGAGGTCGTCGCCCGGAGGCTTGGGCCTCACGCGCGGCTTGGGTGCGGGCTCGGAGCTGAACCAGTTGAAGAACTGGGCCTTGGCCGGGGAAGGATCGCCGATGGCAGCCGGCACGGCGCAAAACGCCGCCAAGGCGAGCCACATCAGGCATTTTCCCGACCGTCCCATGGGGCTTTGAGTAGCCCCAATTCATGGTCAAATCTAGCCTGCCAAGGGTCCCAACCGGATTTCTCCGGCGGCGGCCTCGGTCGCAAGCAGGCTGTCAGCGGTTGCCGAACAAGGCATCGATCGCGGCTTGGCCGCCGACATCGCCCGCAGCCTCGGAATCTGCGCGCTCCGGCAGCGTTTCACCGTTGGCGATGGCATTCGCCTCTTCGATCAACACGCGCAAGCGCTGAGCGGCCCGCTCGCAGATCTTGGCGAGGCGCCCATTGCCTTTGCCGAGCTGCGCGGCGACCTCGCCGACGAGCGTGAGGGCCTCGCCATGCAGTCTCGCCACCGCCTCGTCGAATCGCGCCCTGATGCGCTGCGGCGCCCGGCGATAGGCCGCGATGGCGAGATTCTTGTCGCGAAAGCCCGATCCGGAAAAGTGCTCTTCATAGGTGAGGGGGCGCCACGATAGAAGATCGTCGGCGAACTCCTTCGGCTCCGACCCGATCGCCTCGAGCAGCATCACGAGCTCGTGGAAATGATTGAGGTAGTCGCTCGCGATCAGGGTGGCTTCGTTGATGTTGGTGCCGGGAACGTGCGAGCGGAAATGCCCGATCATCGCCGAGCGAAAGGCGGCAACGATATCCTCTCGACTGACATCTTCGGGATTTGCCATGTGCCGCGGATCGGGCTTTTTGTCTGCAAACACGGTTATCACATAAAGGCAACCGCTTTGGGTGCGAGTGTTGCCCAACTATGATTGCCAAAGTGTTACTGGGTGCAACTCAGCATGTGCTCGCGCTATAGTCTCACCTCGCCGCCGGAAGCGGTGCGCGCCTATTTCGGCTATGCCGACACGCCGAACTTTCCGGCGCGCTACAACATCGCGCCGACGCAACCTATTCCCGTCGTCGCCGTCGACCGTGCCGGCACCCGGCGCTTCAGGCTGATGCGCTGGGGCCTGCTGCCGTCCTTCGTCACGGACCCGAAGAAATTCCCGACCCTCATCAACGCCCGTTCGGAGGAGGTTCTTGCCAAACCCTCGTTCCGCAATGCCATGCGCTGGCGCCGCTGCCTCGTTCCTGCCGACGGCTTCTATGAATGGACCGGTCCCAAGGGAAAGCGCAGGCCCTTCCTGCTGCGTCCGCGAGAGGCGAAACTCATCGCCTTCGCCGGTCTCTACGAGCGCTGGCGCGACGGACAAGGCGTCGAGACCGACACGGTCGCCATCCTGACCTGCCCGTCGAACGCGATTGTCTCGCTGCTGCACGACCGCATGCCGGTCGTGCTGGCGCCGGAAGACTATGCCGCTTGGCTCGATGTCAAAGGAACCTCGCCCGAAGCCGCCGCGGCGTTGCTGCGGCCCGCGCCCGATGATCTGTTCGAGGCGATCGAGCTCGATCCCAAGATCAACGATTCGAAGCGCGACGAGCCCGGCATCCAGGAGCCGCTGCAACGCTCGCTGCTCTAGCCGATTGACGCGGGCGTCGCCGTGACGCGCAGGATGGCGATGCCGTCATGGCCCTTGGCGCCGGTGGTCTGAAGCGCCGTGCCGCTGACGCGGGGGTCGGCCGCGGCAAGCTCGTAGAAGCGGCGAATGCCCTGCACGTGCTGATCCGTGCTCTCCGGATCGAGGATCGCGCCTTCGCGCACCACGTTGTCAACGACGATCAGCGCGCCCGGGCGCGAGAGCTTGACCGCCCACTCGTAATAGGCGGGAGTAGCCGGCTTGTCGGCGTCGATGAAGACGAGGTCGAACGGCGCTTCCGCCGCGAGGCCGGGGAGCGTATCGAGCGCGCGGCCGACGCGGACCTCGACGATTCCGCCAAGTCCGGCGCGGGCGATGTTGGCGCGCGCCACCTCGGCGCAGCGCGGATCGAGCTCGAGTGTGATCAGGCGCCCGCCGGGGACGAGCCCGCGTGCGAGCCAGATAGTGCTGTAGCCGCCGAGCGTGCCGATCTCGAGAATGCGCCGGGCGCCGATCATCTCGGCGAGCATCATGAGGAGCTTGCCCTGATTGGGCGCGACATTGATCGGAGGAAGGCCGGCCACTTCGCTTGCCTTGAGCGCCTCCTCGAGCGCTGCGTCGTGAGCCAAGAGGTGCTCTCCGATATAGGCATCGACGGCCGTCCACAATTCGTCGATCTGCAGGCGCTTCATGGCAGGAGCTTTCCCGGATTGAGGATGCGGTTGGGGTCGAACGCCCTCTTGATCTTGCGCATCAACTCGATCTCGATGGCGGGCTTGGCGTGCGGCAAGAGATCGCGCTTCATGCGCCCGATGCCGTGCTCGGCGCTGATCGAGCCGCCGAGATCGAGCACGATTTCGTGCACCGCGGCGTTCATCGCCTCCCAATGGCTGAGAAAGATGGTGCGGTCCATGCCGGGCGGCTGGCTCACATTGTAATGGATGTTGCCGTCGCCGAGATGGCCAAAGGGAATCGGCCGCGCGCCGGGGACCATCAACTCGACCAGCTGATTGGCGCGGGCGATGAATTCCGGGATGCGTGCGACCGGCACCGCGACGTCGTGCTTGATGCTGCCGCCTTCGTGCTTTTGCACCTCGCTCATCAACTCGCGCAGCCGCCACAGTCCTTCGCTCTGCGCGAGCGACGAAGCGATGACCGCCGATTCGATCTCGCGCGTCTTGATGCCCTCGTCGAGCACCGTCTCGGCGAGGCGCTGCAATTCTTCTCCCTCGCGCGGGCTCGTAAGCTCGAACAACAGGTACCAAGCGTGCGGGGAGGGGAATGGTTCGCGCACGTCGCTTCCGTGGCGGAGCACGAATTCGAGCCCGGTGCGGGGCATGATCTCGAAGGCGGTGAGCGCGGGTCCGGCGCGCCCGGCAACTCGCGCGAAGAAATCGGGCGCCGCTTCGAGCAGAGAAAGTCCGGCCATGCACGTCACTCGCTCGGCCGGCTTGGGGAAGAGCCGCAGCACCGCCGCGGTGATCACGCCGAGCGTGCCCTCCGAGCCGATGAACAGGTCCTTGAGGTCGTAGCCCGAATTGTCCTTGCGCAGCGATTTCAGGCCATTCCACACCGTGCCGTCTGCGAGCACGACTTCGAGCCCGAGCGTAAGATCGCGCGCGCTGCCGTAGGCGAGCACGGCGACCCCGCCGGCGTTGGTGGCAAGCACCCCGCCGATCTGGCAGCTCCCTTCCGAGGCGAGGCTCAAAGGGAACAGCCGGCCGGCATTGGCGGCGAGCTGGCGCGCGAGGGCGAGAACGAGCCCCGCCTCCACTGTCATGCAATTCGAGGCGAGGTCTATACCGCGCACCCGATCGAGGCGCCCGAGCGAAAGGACGACCTCGTTCCCTGTCTCGAAGGGGATCTGCCCGCCGACGAGCCCCGTATTCCCGCCTTGCGGCACGACCGCCGTGCGCGTTTCGTTGGCAAGCTTGAGAATCGACGAAACCTGCTCGGTGTCGGCCGGTTTGAGCACCAGCGCCGCCTTGCCGCGATAGCGGTCGCGCCACTCGACGAGATAAGGCGTCATCGCCGCAGCGTCGCGGATCGCATGATCCTCGCCGACGATGCGGACGAAGGCATCGATGGTCTCGGCGTTCGGGCGCTTATGGTCCGGCTGGCGCGTCATGTCTGATCGCTAGCGCGTCTTGATGTGTCGCCGCAAGCCGCCCGCCGCAGGCGGTCGTTGATCGCCTCGCCGAGATCGTGATCGGGGATCGGCATGACGGCGATGGTTGAGGCGCCGGATCGGTCGAGCGTCCGAAGCGCCCCGAACAGCTTGGCGGCCGCCTCCTGGAGATTGCCGCTTTCGCTGAGATTGACGGTGAGGCGCGCGCCTTCCGGCACGTCCTTGCCGAAGGCGAGCAGCGCTTCGTTCGGGTCAACGCCGGTGGCGCCGAGCCTGAGCTTGGTGTCGGGTGCGTAATGCGTGGCGAGCTGCCCCGGCGAGGCGATGGGAGAGTCCGCCTTTGCCACGGCAAGCGGGTGGCCGAGAAGCTCCTCGATGTCCCGGCGCGGCGTGGCCCCGAGCCTGAGAAGCGCTGGCGTCGCGCCCACGAGACTGACCACCGTCGATTCAATGCCGAGCTGACAAGGTCCGCCGTCGAGGATCATGGCGGGCGCGTCGTCGAGCTCGGAAGCGACGTGCGCTGCGGTGGTCGGGCTCACGCGGCCCGAGCGGTTGGCGCTCGGCGCCGCGATGGGAAGCCTGACCTCGGCGAGGATAGCGCGGGCGACCGGGTGCGCTGGCGCGCGAAGAGCGATGGTATCCAGTCCGGCCGTCACGAGATCGGCGATGGGGCAGCCCGCGCGTTGCTTGAGCACGAGCGACAAGGGGCCGGGCCAGAACGCCTCGGCAAGCTTCAGCGCCGTCTCATTGAAGACCGCATAGGTCTCGGCTTCCGCCGGTCCCGGCACATGCACGATCAGCGGGTTGAACCGCGGCCGTTTCTTGGCGGCGAAAATCTTGACGACCGCGGCTCCGTCGAGGGCGTTGGCCCCGAGCCCGTAGACGGTCTCGGTGGGGAAGGCCACGATCTCGCCCCGCGCGAGAGCGCGCGCGGCCTGTGCGATTGCCTCCGGAGTGGCAGGAACGATGGGCATGGCTTGATCGGCGGGTTGCGGCGATGTTTCAGGCGCCATGTAGCACAGACTGGCCAAGCTCGGGGCAGCCGTGCTTATGCTTCGTGAACAAGCCCGGGCCTCGCATGACCACCACCCTGCTTCTTACCCATCCCGCCTGCCTCGAGCACGACACGGGCTTCGGCCATCCCGAGCGGGCGGACCGCCTGCGCGCCATCGAGCACGCGCTCGAGGGCGAGCGCTTTCATTATCTTTCTCGCGAGCAGGCGCCGCTTGCCGATCTTGCCGTCATCGAGCGGCTGCATCCGCACAGCTATGTCGAGGGGGTGCGCGCGGCGATTCCGAAGCGTGAGCATAACTGGCTCGATCCCGACACCATCGTCTCGCCGAAAAGCTGGGAAGCCGCCTTGCGCGCTGCGGGTGCCGTCGTGCATGCCGTCGATCAGGTCATGGCGGGAAGTGTCAAGAACGCCTTCTGCGCCGTGCGCCCGCCTGGCCACCATGCCGAGCCAGCGCGCGCCATGGGCTTCTGCCTGTTCAACAACGTGGCGATCGGCGCGCTGCACGCCCGCGCCGCCCATGGCGCCAGCCGCGTCGCGGTGATCGATTTCGACGTGCATCACGGTAACGGCACACAGGCGGCCTTCTGGTCTGACAAGGATCTGTTCTACGGCTCGACCCATCAGATGCCGCTCTTTCCGGGGACCGGCGCGGCGAGCGAAACCGGCGCCGGCAATATCTGCAACGCGCCGCTCAAGCCGGGCGACGGAAGCGGGGCGTTCCGTCACGCCTTCGGGACGCGCATCCTGCCCGCGCTCGACGATTTCGCGCCCGATTTCCTCCTCGTCTCGGCAGGGTTCGACGCTCATATCCGCGATCCGCTGGCGCAGCTCAGGCTCACCGAGAGCGACTTCGCCTGGGTCACCGAGAAGCTGCTCGAGGCAGCCCGTAAGCACACCGGCGGCAGGCTCGTCTCGACACTCGAGGGCGGCTACGATCTCGACGCTTTGGCGAAGTCGGCCGCTGTCCACGTCGCCACGCTGATGGGTGCGTGAAACGGGGTCCTTCGCTTGCCTCTTGATCAGGACGGGCGGAAGGGGCTAAGGCAGGCCATGGCCGAGACCCAAGATCACTCCGACATCAAGTCGATGAGCTTCGAGCAGGCGCTCAAGGAGCTCGAAAGCATCGTCGAGCGCCTGGAGAAGGGCGATGTCGAGCTCGAGGCTTCGATCCTCATCTACGAGCGCGGCGAGGCGCTCAAGATCCACTGCGACACCCTGTTGCGCAAGGCCGAGGCCCGCGTTGAGAAGATCTCGCTCAACCAGAACGGCCAGCCCACCGGCACCGAGCCCCTCGACGTCGAGGACTAGCCCGCTCCTTTATCGAGCATTGTCACCTTGAGCTTAAGGCCGCCCTTGGGGCGGAGCGTGATGCGAGCGAAGGGGAGCGGCTGTTCGCCCTCCGGCAGCTCGAGTCTCGCGCTGGCTAGAATTCTCGCGAGCAGCGTTTTGCCCTCGACCATGGCGAAGGTGCCGCCGATGCACGTTCTGGGTCCCGCGCCGAACGGCATATAGGCGCAACGCGGGCGTCCGGCCTTCGCTTCCGGCGAGAAGCGCGACGGATCGAACGTGAGCGGATCTTGCCACAGCCTGCGATGGCGATGGATTACATAGATCGGGACGATGATCATCGCGCCTTTCTTCAGGGCGACGTCGCCCACGGTGACCGGGCGGGTCGTGAGCCGCATCAGGAGCGGCACCGGCGAATAGAGGCGCATCGCTTCCTGGAAAGCTTGATCGAGCAATACGAGTTTGGCGATGTCGTCGCGCGCGATCGAGCCGCCGTCGCCCACCGCTTGGCGCACCTCCTCGCGCAGGCGCTCCTGCCATTCCGGGAACAGGGCGAGCAGATAGAGCGACCAGGTGAGCGCCTGCGACGTGGTCTCGTGGCCCGCGACCAGGAAGGTGACAAGGTTGTCGATGATCAGCCGGTCGGGCATCGCCTCTCCCGTTGCGGGATCGCGCGCGGTGATCAGTCTTTGCAGCAGGTCGTTGCCTCCCGTGCCGCTTTCGCGCGCTCTTGCCAACACGCGTGCCGCAACCCCTCGCATCGTTTGTCCGTCGCGCGCCATGGCGCGGGCGCCAGGGTGGGGAATCCAAGGCGGCAAGCGAAGCGAGGAAAGCGCCACCTTCCAGATCGAATGGACCAGGAACTTCGCGCTCGCTTCCTCGATGAACCTCCTCTCCTCTTCGCCGACGCTCGCCCCGAGCACGGTGTCCTGGAGCGCTTGAAAGGTGACGCGCGTCATGTCGCGGTCGATGTCCTGAACCGCGCCGGGGCCCGCCGTCTTCCAGCGCTCGAGCATGGGCGTCGCCGCCGCGGCGAAAGCCGGCACGAAACCCAGCATGTCGTCCGCTCTGAACATCGGCGCGGTGAGCCGCCGCTGCCAGCGCCAGTCCTCGCCTTCGGCGCTGAGGAGCCCGCCGCCGATGGCCGCGCCGAACACCTCGTCGTTGAGCGGCTGCTTGGAGTAACTCCCAGTGGTGTCGAGAAGAATGCTCTCGATCGCCTTGGGATTCATGACGAAGGCCGTCTCGATGCCGAGCCAGCGATAGACGACGATTCCCTCCCGATAGAAATCCTCGCCCCAGCTCGCCACCGGATTTCCGAGGATTCTCAGCATCAGCATGGGGAAGGAGAGCCGGCCCTCGGGAGGGACTGGCCGCTCTTCGATGATCGCCTCTCTTGCCATGCTCATCGGCATGGTTTTGCCTGTCTCATAGGGGAGTTGCAACGCGGGGTGCCCCCCGTTAAAGCTCTCTAACGCATTGATCTTCGCGCCCTTCCCGAAAAGGCCGACCCTTGAGCACTCCCCCGAATCCAACGCCTCTGCTTGACCGTATCAACACGCCGGCCGATCTGCGGGCCCTTCCCGATCATGAGCTGCCGCAGCTCGCGAGCGAGGTCAGGCAGGTCATGATCGACGCCGTGTCGGTCACCGGCGGCCATCTTGGCGCAGGGCTTGGCGTGGTCGAACTCACCATTGCGTTACATCACGTGTTCGACACGCCGGACGATCGGCTGATCTGGGACGTAGGACATCAATCTTACCCCCACAAGATCCTGACGGGCCGCAAGGATCGCATCCGCACGCTCCGCCAAGCCGGAGGCCTGTCGGGATTCTGCAAGCGCGACGAGAGCGAATACGACGCCTTCGGCGCCGGCCATTCCTCGACCTCGATCTCGGCCGGGCTCGGCATGGCCGTGGCGCGCGATCTTAGCGGCAAGAGCCACAACGTCATCGCCGTCATCGGCGACGGCGCGATGAGCGCCGGCATGGCCTACGAGGCGATGAACAACGCCGGGGCCATGGATTCGCGCCTCATCGTCGTGCTCAACGACAACGACATGTCGATCGCGCCGCCGGTCGGCGCGATGAGCGCCTATCTCGCCAAGCTCATCTCCGGCGGCGCCTACCGGCGCTTCCGCCGCTTCCTCAAGCAGATGGCGCACAAGCTTCTGCCCAAGACCTGGGAGAAGCGCGCCGCGCGCGCCGAGGAGTTCACCCGCGGGTTCTGGACCGGCGGCACTCTGTTCGAGGAGCTCGGCTTCTATTACGTCGGGCCGATCGACGGGCATAATTTCGATCACCTGCTTCCGGTGCTGCGCAACGTACGGGCGATGAAGAACGGGCCGATCCTGGTTCACGTCGTGACGCAGAAGGGCAAGGGCTACGGCCCGGCCGAGATTTCCGCCGACAAGTTCCACGGCGTCGGCAAGTTCAACGTCGTCACCGGGGCGCAGGAGCCGTCTGCCGCCGGCCTGCCGCCGAGCTATACCAAGGTGTTCGCGCAAAGCCTGATCGAGGAGGCCCGCGCCGACGAGAAGATCGTTGCCATCACTGCGGCGATGCCCTCCGGCACCGGGCTCGACCGCTTCGCCGATGTCTTCCCCGAGCGGTGCTTCGATGTCGGCATTGCCGAGCAGCATGCCGTCACTTTCGCGGCGGGGCTCGCCGCCGAAGGCTACAAGCCCTTCGCCGCCATCTATTCGACCTTCCTTCAGCGCGCCTATGACCAGGTGGTGCACGACGTCGCGGTGCAAGGTTTGCCGGTGAGATTTGCCATCGACCGCGCCGGGTTCGTCGGCGCCGACGGACCGACCCATGCCGGCTCCTTCGACGTGGCCTATCTCTCCTGCCTCCCCGGCATGGTGGTCATGGCCGCCGCCGACGAGGCTGAGCTGATGCACATGGTGGCGACGGCAGCGTCCATCGATAATGCGCCGTCTGCCTTCCGCTATCCGCGCGGGGAGGGGACCGGCGTTGTCCTGCCGAAGCGCGGCACGGTCCTCCCCATCGGCAAGGGACGGGTCGTGCGCCAGGGTTCCGCCGTGGCGCTCCTCTCCTTCGGCGCGAGGCTCGCCGAATGCCTTGTTGCCGCCGATCAGCTTGCGGGCTTCGGCCTGCCGGCGACCGTGGCCGATGCGCGCTTCGCCAAGCCGCTCGACATGGATTTGCTGCGCCAACTGGCGAAGAACCACGAAGTGCTGGTCACCGTCGAGGAGGGGTCGTCAGGCGGTTTCGGCGCCCAGGTGCTTCAGGCACTTGCTCGCGAAGGCCTCATCGACCGCGGGCTGAAGGTGCGGACGCTCACGCTTCCCGACCGTTTCGTCGAGCAGAACAAGCCGAACGTCATGTATGCCGAAGCCGGATTGGATGCGGCCGGGATCGTGGCATCGGTGTTCGCCGCGCTCGGCAAGAGTGCCGAGAACACGGGCGCCGTTCGTCTCGCCTAATCGAGCTTGCAGTCGATGGCGAAGTTGCCGACAGCGTCGGCGCGCCCCTGCTCGCCGAGGCTCGTGCTCGTTGTGCCGACCTTCACCGTGACCTGACCCTTCTCGCTCAGCACGGCCAGCACCGGCTTGACCTTGATGTCGCTCGCTTCGGCGACGGTGAGCCCGCTCACCTCGTCATGAGAGGTCTCGCCTTCGAGCGATGCCGTGGCAGAGCCGGCGCTGATCTCGATGCCGACCTTGTCGCCGGGCTTGGCGCCCGCGATCTCCTGATGCAGGTCGAGCACGGCGACGTCCATCCCATTGAAGCAGGAAAGGAGGAAGAAGGGCGGTTTGGCGGGATCGACCGGGCCGTAGGCGAGCGTCACTAGCGAGCCGTTCGACTTGCTGAGCCACACTTGACCCTCCTCAGCGCGGACCAGGCCCGAGGACAGGACCACCGCAATCACGGCGAAGAGAGCGCGCACCAAGGGTCCGATCATCATGGCAGAAATGCTTTCGCGAGGGCTTCGGTTGCAGGAGCGCGCAGGCGACAGGGAGCCGCCCCGGGGGTCTGTTTAGTCGAGCCTGCAGCCCTTGGCAAATTCGGCCAAAGCCGCGGCGCGGCCCTTCTCGGGCAGAAGCGTGGTGAGGGTGCCGGTCTTGATGGTCGCCGTGCCTTTGCCTTGGAACACCTCGACCACCGGCTTGACCTCGAGCCCCTTGGCTTCAGCGAAATAGAAGCCGGTCATTTCGTCGGTCGCGATCCTGCCTTTGACGACCGTGCTGGCGGACCCCACGCTGATCTCGATCGGCATGGTCTGACCGACCTTGGTGCCCTTGATGTCGACATAGACGGTGAGCGCGGTCTTTTTCGTCTTCGGCTCGCAGGTCAGCCAGAATTCGAGGTCCTCGGCGCTCTCCGGCGAGCCATAGGCGAAGGAGGCGGTTCCGCCCCGCACGCCGCCCATCCACGCATAGCCATCGATGGCGCCGGGTTCGGCCGCCTCAGCGTCGGGCGCCGGAAAAGCCGCCGCGAGGAGGCAGAACGCCGCGCCAAGTCCGCTCCGTCTAGCGCCGCGCCGAGCCATTGGCCCGCGCCCTCCGTCCGCTTGCCTTGACGGGCGCGACCGAGAAGAAGCCGGTGAAGCTCGGATCGAACTCATGGTAGTTGCAGGTCAGTTCCTCGCCGACGGCGATGTCGACCAGCGCGTAACCCTTGTCGAAGATGCGGAAATCCGTGTTCGGCTCGAGGCTGTGATTCATGAAGCGCCCGTTGTCGCTGTCGAGGATCACCACGCCCGGCATCTCCAGATGCGGATAGGAGTAGCGGGCGACGTAGTCCTGCATATGCGGCGGCAGCCCTTCAATTTCGTGAGGGTGAACGAATACGTCGAATTTCGGATTCAGACTCCACATCAGACGGCCGCGCGCGATCGGCTCGGCCGCGAACACGCCGATCCCTTCGATCGAGCTCGGCGCAAGGTAGGTGCCGATAAGCAGCATCGTTCAGCTCCTTGAAAGGAGAGAGTGAAGGTATAGGGATGGATACGCGAGCGCCGCGAGCGCTCCGGGACTTTCGCCGCCGGCGGTTCCCATCACGCGCCGCCTCGGCTCGCGGCGAGCACAAGCTTGCGCTTCGTCCGGTGCGGGGCGCGCCTGCGGCGCAGCGCGTCGATCCGCCTCGCCAGATACGGCGAGAAGTGGCCGGCATAGCGCTGCCAGAGTTCTGGGTTTCGCCAGTCCTCTCCGGTCACGCGTCCACGGCACAAGGCCGAGCCACACTCGCAATCGAACTCGTCGTAGGACGAGCCGTCGCACATGGCGTAGTCGATCGTCACCTCTTCGCCGGGCAGGATCCGGTGCAGGGCGACGATAGCGACCTGCCCGTCAAGGCCCGCATTCGGCTCGCATGAGTGATTGATGAAGTCGGGCGCCTCCTCGGGGGAGAGCGAGGCGAGGTAAAGGCCTTCCTCGACCTGAACGGTGTGACGCCTGATCTCGACCGGAAGCTCGTCGAGCTCCGCGGCGGTCACGATGCGGCCGCTCCACAAGCCGATCAGCTCGCCGGGCTCGATCACTTCCCGGGCGAAGACGGCTCTGCCGCCGGTCACGTCACGATTTTGGACAACACACTTCTCGGTGAGGTAAGCCGTACAATGGTCCTGGCTCACGATACCTCCGCGTGTCACGCCGAGCGGGGCGCTCCGCAGTGTATAGATGGGCGGTGCCCGGCCGCTCCCGGTTCGACAACCGCACGAAAGGGAATCCCCGTCGCGCGGTGAAGCATATGAGAAGCTTGCGTGACCATCTACAAAAAAACGCGTCTCGATCAATTATTGGTGGATAGAGGTCTGGCGGAGACCCGCTCGCGAGCTGCCGAGCTCGTGCGGAGCGGCTGCGTGAGCGTCGAGGGCGCGCCCGCGCTGAAGCCGGGCGTCTCGGTCCGGCCCGACGCGATGCTCGTCTTGAGTCCCGGCGCGCCGACTTTCGTCTCGCGCGGGGCGCTCAAGCTCGAGGCCGGGCTCGAGGCCTTCGCCCTCGAGGCCGAGGGGAGGGTCGCGCTCGATCTCGGCGCCTCGACCGGAGGCTTCACTGAAGTCCTGCTCGCCCACGGCGCCGCCAAGGTCTATGCCGTCGACGTCGGCCGCGATCAGCTCCACGCAAGGCTCCGCGCCCACCCGCGCGTCGTGGCCCTGCAAGAGACCGACGCGCGGCACCTGTCCGGAGCGATCGTCAAGGAGGCGGTCGGCGCCATCGTCGCCGACGTGAGCTTCATCAGCCTGACCCTCGCGCTTCCTGCGGCGCTCGCGCTCGCCGCGCCGGACGCGTGGCTGGTCGCTCTAGTCAAGCCGCAATTCGAGGCCGGCCGGCAGGCTGTTGGCAAGGGCGGCGTGGTGCGCTCGGAGGCGGCCCGGGAGAAGGCCGTCACCCGCGTCTGGCAATTCCTCGAGGCCGCGGGTTGGAAAGTCGAGGGCGTCGTGCCCTCGCCGATCCGCGGCCGCGGCGGCAATGTCGAATTCCTGATCGGCGCGCGCCATGGCTGCTGACATCCGCGAAGTCGAGATCGCCCGGCTCGGAGCCGGCGGGGACGGCGTGGCCGACGGTCCCGACGGTCCCATCTACGTGCCCTTCACCCTTCCCGGCGAGAGGGTGGTGATCGTGCGGAAGCCTGGCGAGGACCGCGGCGCTCTCCTCGACGTCATCGCGCCGAGCAGAGAGCGTGTGGCCCCCGTCTGCCGCTATTTCGGCGCCTGCGGCGGCTGCGCGCTTCAGCACATGGACAGGGGCGCCTATCTCGCCTGGAAGCGCGATCAGGT
>NZ_DASRGO010000106.1:0-25573 GCF_035650995.1 Methyloceanibacter sp.
TGCTCGAGGGTCGGGCGAAGTCGCAAGAGTTCCTGATGGCGTGCCGGCGGTCAAAATGCCTTGCGGTGCAGGCGCCTTGCATCGCCCTTGTCATTCTGTTCCCAGCCTTGGTCCTTCCGGGCACGGCGCGAGCGGCCGACACGCTTTACGACGTTGCCAAAGTCTCGGTCGACGCCACCGACAAGGATGCCGTCGCCGCCAAGGCCAAAGGCATGAAGGCGGCCGAGCTCGACGCCCTCGAAGTGGTGCTCAAAAGGCTCATGCCGACGAGCGCCTATGCGCAGCTCCCCGACCTCAGCCAGCAAAACATCGAGGATCTGGTTTCGTCGGTTTCGATCAGAAGCGAGCGCAACTCCGCCACGCGCTACATCGCGAGCCTCGACGTCTCGTTCAATCCCGAGGCGGTGAAGCAACTCCTCGACGCCCAGAACCTCCCCTATAGCGAGGCGCGCGCCGAGCCGATCTCGATCCTGCCGCTCGTGCTCGACGGCGGAGCGGTGAAGAGCGAGGGGCCGGAAGGTTGGTACCAGGCCTGGGACGGGCTCGACCTCACCCATAGCGTCACACCGGCGACGATCCTGAAGCCTCGCCCCGATCTTACCGCCGAGACGGTGAAATCCGTTCTTGGCGGCGATGCCGAAGCCTTTGCCCTGATGCAGGCAGATTATAGCTACGCGCCGCTTGTCATCGCGGTGGGAGAGGCAGGAGCAGGAGGCAAGTTCACCACGCGTCTCATCGGCGCCGATGGCGTCGGCCCGATCAATTACGGGCACACCGACAATTTCGGCGGCACTGCCAGGCAAGCTGCGCAGCAGGCGGCGGCGGTCGCCTTCGGCATCATCGAGAATCGCTGGAAGGTGACGCAGACACCGGCTGTGGCCGCACCCGCTGAACCCGGAGCGGAGCCCGGCGGCGAGCAGACCCAGGCCCCGGAAGCGGGCGCAACGGCCGAGGTGCCACGCAACGTCCAGGCCGTGGTCCAATTCAGCGGGCTCAAGGACTGGCAGGAGATCAGGACGAGGCTGATGCAGGTCGCCGGCATCCAGGCGCTCGAGGTGAATGCCCTGTCTGCGCGCGCCGCCTCGATTACCTTCGACTATGCCGGCTCGCTCGGCAAGCTGCAGGCCGCGCTTGATCAAAACGGATTTGCTTTCGACGAGAAAGACGGGGGCTTCGTGCTCCGTTCGAAATAACCATATCTCTTGGGTTTTCTCCCGGTCTCATGCGGGCCTCGAATCTGCTAGATTTCTAGGCAGTGCTCTCCGCGGCCGGAGCAATCAGAGGAGGGTTACGTGAATATCCCGAACAGCCTCACGCTTATGCGGATCGTGCTCGTTCCGCTGGTGGTGTGGCTGATCATCACCCATGAGATGCTGGCGGCTTTCCTGCTGTTCCTGTTCGCCGGGTTCTCCGACGCGGCCGACGGCTTCCTCGCCAAGAGATACGGCTGGAACAGCGAACTTGGCGCGTATCTCGATCCGATCGCCGACAAGGCCTTGCTCGTCAGCATCTACGTTACGCTCGGGCTTGCCGGACAATTGCCCGTCTGGCTCGTAATCGCGGTCGTGAGCCGCGACATTCTCATCATCGGTGCGGTGGTCTTGTCGTGGATGCTGTCACGGCCGCTCTCCATGCGCCCCCTGCTCATCAGCAAGGCAAACACGCTTTCGCAGATCGTGCTGGCGGGGCTCGTGCTTGCCGAGCTCGGTCTCGGGCTTGGGCTCGATGAGCTTGTGCATTTCCTGGTTTGGGTGACCGGCACGCTCACCATCGTGTCGGCCGCGGCCTATTTCGTAGCTTGGCTCCGCCACATGGCGAGCTACGAGCCCGCGCCTCAGCCGCTTCCATCGCGCAAGCGTGAGGGCGTCGGGCCGGTGCCGGCGGACCGTTCGCGGGTTAGAGCTTCGTGACGCTCGCGCAGCTTACGCTCGATTTGCCCCATCGTGCCGCGCTCGGCGCGGAGGACTTCCTCGTGAGCGATTGCAATCTCGCGGCGGTGCGGCTCGTCGACTCCTGGCCCGGCTGGCACGGCAACGTCCAGCTCCTGATCGGGCCCGCGGCAAGCGGCAAGACGCATCTCGCCCGCGTGTTCCAGGCGTTGTCGGGCGCGCGAGCGCTCGAGCCGGCGAGTCTCGACATTCATGCAATCGACACGATGGGAGAGGGAATGGCGCTCGTGGTCGAAGATGCCGACCGCACGGCCTATGACGAGAGGGCGCTGTTCCATCTTCTCAACCTTGCGCGCGAGAAGGGCCTTTACGTCTTGATCACCGGGCGAAGCGCGCCGAGCCGCTGGACTTACACATTGCCCGACCTGGTCTCGCGGCTGAAGGCACTGCCCGGGACCGAAATCGGAACGCCCGATGAGGCGTTGCTCAAGACGGTGCTGCTCAAGCAATTCGCCGACCGGCAGATCATTGTCGATCCGAAGGTCATCGAGGTGCTCGCGCTCAATATCGAGCGGTCGTTGGCGGCCGCCTCCGCGGCGGTCGCCGCGGTCGACCGTGCGGCGCTCGCGACGGGGCGCAAGATCACGCGCCAGCTTGTGCTCGAGGTTCTCGATGCCGAGGGAAACGATGGGAGCAGGGAGGAGGGAGGGGCTGGGTTGGATTGAAGCGTAACGGTAGTGATACAGTTCTTAGGTTAGAGTTCGCACCTTGCCCCACGGTCCGGGTCTGGAGCCCGGTATAAACTGTTTATTCTCAATGGGTTGAATGATGAGCTTGCCAGAACAGGTTGAGCGTACCCCGCTGAGCCCCTCGATTGCCGCCATGGGGCCGAGCCGGTTTTTCAACCGCGAGCTGTCCTGGCTCAACTTCAACCGGCGAGTCCTCGAGGAGGCCGAGAACGAGCGCCACCCGCTGCTCGAGCGACTGCGCTTTCTGTCCATCTCCGCCAACAATCTCGACGAGTTCTACATGGTGCGGGTTGCCGGTCTTCGCGGCCAGGTGGTCAGCGGCATCGAGACGCCAAGCGAGGATGGGCTCGCGCCAGCCGAACAGCTTGACCGTATCAACCGTTCGGTCGCCGAACTGACCGCCGAACAGCAGGAATGCTGGGTGACGCTCGTCTCGCTGCTCGCCGATGCCGGCATCCACGTGCTGCACGCCGACCAGCTTACCGAGGACGAGCGCGGCTGGCTCGAGGATCATTTCCTCAACCACATCTTCCCGGTGCTGACGCCGATCGCCGTCGACCCCGCACATCCGTTCCCATTCATTCCCAATTTCGGCTTCACCCTCGGGCTCGAGCTGGTGCGCGAAGGCTCGCTCCGCGCCATGCACGCGTTGATGCCGATCCCGCCCCAGCTCACGCGCTTCATTCGCCTGCCGGGCAAGGGCGATGGCAGCGACGGCAAGGAGCCGATCCGCTTCATCAGGCTCGAGACCGTGGTCGGCATTTTCGTGTCGCGTCTGTTCCCGGGCTACCGGGTCAGGAGCCAGGGCTCGTTCAGGGTGCTCCGCGACAGCGACATCGAGGTGCAGGAGGAGGCCGAGGACTTGGTGCGCCTGTTCGAGTCGGCGTTGAAGCGCAGGCGGCGCGGCTCGGTGATCAGGCTCGAGATCGAGGCCACCATGCCGTCGCGGCTCCAGCGCTTCGTCATGCAGGAACTCAAGGTCTCGGAGCGCGAGAGCTTCGTGCAGAAGGGCTTGATCGGGCTCGCCGACACCAACCAGCTCATCGTGCCGGAGCGGCCCGAACTGAAGTTCGGCCCCTTCGTCAGCCGGTTTCCAGAGCGCATCCGCGAGCATCAGGGCGACTGCTTCGCCGCCATCCGCAAGAAGGACATCGTCGTTCACCACCCGTACGAGTCCTTCGACGTCGTCCTTCAGTTCCTGAAGCAGGCGGCGAACGACCCCGACGTCGTTGCGATCAAGTGGACGCTCTACCGCACGAGCAAGACCTCTCCCATCATTCAGGTGCTGAAGGAGGCGGCAGAGGCAGGCAAGTCGGTCACCGCCGTGGTCGAGCTCAAGGCACGCTTCGACGAGGAGGCCAACATCAAATGGGCGCGCGACCTTGAAAGTGCCGGCGTCCAGGTGGTGTACGGCTTCATCGAGCTCAAGACCCACGCCAAGCTCAGCCTGATCGTCCGGCGCGAGCACGGCGAGCTCATCACCTATTGCCACGTGGGCACCGGCAATTATCACCCGGTCACAGCCAAGATCTATACCGACCTGTCCTTCTTCACCGCCGACCGGGTCATCGGCCAGGACGTGTCGCGCATCTTCAACTATGTCACGGGCTATGCCGAGCCGGCCGAGCTCGAGGCCATGGCGGTGTCGCCCGGCGGCATCAGGGCGCGCATCCTCGACCACATCCGCGAGGAGATGTACCACGCCAAGTCGGGACGCCCAGCCGCCATTTGGATGAAGATGAACTCGCTCGTCGATGCCGAGATCATCGATGCGCTGTACGAAGCAAGCCAGGCGGGGGTCGAGATCGACCTCGTTGTGCGCGGCATCTGCTGCCTAAGGCCCGGCGTGCCCGATCTCTCCGAGAACATCCACGTCAAAAGCATCGTGGGGCGCTTCCTCGAACATTCGCGCATCTATTGCTTCGGCGCCGGCCACGGCCTTCCGTCGCGCAAGGCAGTGGTCTATATCAGCTCGGCCGACATGATGCCGCGCAACCTCGACCGGCGCGTCGAGGCGATGGTGCCGATTCTCAATCCCACGGTGCACGAGCAGATCCTGGACCAGATCATGGTGGCCAATCTCAAGGACAACCTGCAGAGCTGGCGGGTGAAGCCGGACGGAAGCTCCGAGCGCATCTATCCCGCTCCGGACCAGGAGCCGTTCAGCGCGCAAGACTACTTCATGACCAATCCGAGCTTGTCGGGTCGGGGTACCTCGCTCACCGAGAACATGCCGCGGCGCTTCACGCGGCTGGTCGAACAGACGTAAAGCGCGGCAAGATCGGCCATGCTCGCACGAAACGACTCAGGCCCGGTTGCAGTGGTTGACATCGGGTCGAACTCGGTTCGCCTCATCGTCTACGAGGACGCCGGTCGGGCGCCTGCGCCGCTGTTCAACGAGAAGGTGTTGTGCGGTCTTGGCCGCACGATCGCGACGACCGGCAAGCTCGCTCCTGATGCGATCAAGCGCGCGCTCCGGGCGCTCAGGCGCTTTCGCGCGCTGATCGATCAGCTCGGCGCCGGCCACGTCGAGGCCATTGCCACGGCGGCAGCGCGCGAGGCGTCAAACGGGGCCGACTTCATCGCCCAGGCCGAGCGCATTCTCGGACATAAGATCACCGTCTTGACCGGCACCAAGGAGGCCGAGCTTGCGGCGCTCGGCATCGTCTCCGGCTTCCATGCCGCCGACGGCTTTGCCGGCGACCTCGGCGGCGGCAGCCTCGAGCTGATCGATGTGCGAGGCGGGCGGCTGTCCGATGCGATGACGCTTCCGCTCGGGGGTTTGCGCCTCATCGACGCCTCGGGCGGCAATCTCAGGAAGGCGCGCGAGATCGTCGACGCCGAGCTTGGCAAGGTGGAATGGCTTGAGAAGGGCAGGGGCCGCGACTTCTACGCCATCGGCGGCACCTGGCGCGCACTCGCCCGGCTGCACATGACGCAAACCAATTATCCCTTGAGCGTGATGCACAATTACAGGATTGCGGCCGACGAGGCGCTCAAATTCGCGGCGCTACTCGATCACCAGTCGCAAAGCTCGCTCGCCGGCATCCGCGACATCTCGAGCGCGCGCCGCGAAACTGTGCCCTACGGCGCGCTCGTGCTCGAGCGGCTGATCAAGCAGATGAAGCCGCGGGCCATCGTGATATCGGTGTTCGGCATCCGCGAGGGCCTTCTCTACAGCCTTCTCAGCGAGGAGGAGAAGCGGAGAGACCCGCTGATCGCCGCCTGCGAGGATCTTGCCCGGCAGCGCTCGCGTTCGGTGGACAGCGCCTACGAACTCTGCTTCTGGACCGACGCCTTGTTCCGCGCGCCGGGTCCGATCGAGACGCCGGAGCAGCGGCGGCTGCGGCATGCCGCCTGCCTCCTATCGGATATCGGCTGGCGCGCGCATCCCGACTATCGCGGCGCGCAGAGCCTGAACCTCGTGGCTCACGGCGATTTCGTCGGCGTCGACCATCCCGGCCGCGCCTTCCTCGCGCTTTGCGTCTATTACCGCAACGAGGGGCTGGTGCGGGACGATCTGAGCCAGAAGCTGGTCGAGCTCGTGGACAAGGACATGGTGAAGCGGGCGCGCATCCTGGGTGCGGCCTTCCGCGCCGCCCACATGGTGTCGGCCGCGATGCCCGGCGTGCTGACCAACACGCCCGTCACCTACGAGGGCAACCGCCTCGCCTGGACCCTGCCGGAGCCTTACGCCAACCTCGAAGGCGAGCGCGTCGAGCGGCGCTTCAAGCAGCTCGCCGAGTTGCTCGACCGCGAGCCCGAGATCAGGGTTGGTTCGGCCTACCAGCTCGCGGCGAGCTGACAGGCTTGCTCAGCCGGGACACCCTTCCCAAATTGCGTGAAATTGTCATTCCCGCGAAAGCGGGAATCCAGTAACCACTGACCGGCATATCGGCCAAGACCGGGCCCTTGCTGGGTTGCCCGGTTCGGGCCGGACGGCGACACTGGCGCGTTAAACCGCTTCACTTGAGACCTTCGCTTCTCGATGGCAGACGACCCCTATTCCGTTCTCGGCGTGACCAAGACCGCTACGGCCGACGAAATCTCCAAGGCCTACCGCAAGCTCGCCAAGAAGCTGCATCCCGACCTCAATCCAGGCGACAAGGGCGCCGAGGAGAAATTCAAGAAGGTCACCGCCGCCTACGACATCATCGGCGACGAGAAGAAGCGCGCGCGCTATGACAAGGGCGAGATCGACGCCTCCGGCCAGGAGCGGCCGGAGCAGCGCTATTACCGCGAATATGCCGGCGGGGAGGATGCCGCGCGCTATCGCTCGACGGCGGGCTTCGAAGACATCGGCGGGTTCAACGATCTGTTCGGCGATCTGTTCGGTCGCGGTGGCGGGCGGGGGCGCGGCGGCGCGCGCTTCTCCATGCGCGGCCAGGACGCGCAATACCGGCTCGAGGTCGACTTCCTCGACGCGGTGAGAGGCACCAAGACGCGCATCACCCTTCCCGACGGCGAGACGCTCGACGTGACCATCCCGGCGGGCGTCAGCGACGGGCAGGTGCTCAGGCTCAAGGGCAAGGGTCATCCCGGCTTCGGCGAGGGCGAGCCGGGCGATGCGCTGGTCGAGGTCTCGGTCAAGCCGCACGCGGTGTTTAAACGCGAGGGCGACGACATCATCGTCGAGGTGCCGATCACCTTCGACGAGGCGGTGCTCGGCGGCAAGGTCGAGGTGCCGACCATCGGCGGGCGCGTGTTCGCCACCATTCCGCCCGGTTCGAACACCGGTCAGACGCTCAGGCTCAAGGGCCGCGGCATCAAATCGAAGAGCACGACCGGCGATCAACTGGTGAAGCTCAACGTCGTCATGCCCGAGCGCATCGACGAGGAGCTCAAGCGATTCGCCGAAGACTGGCGCAAAAGCCACGGCTACGACCCGAGGCGCAAGCTGAAGGAGCAGGCCTGATGCTGTCAGAGAGGGATCTGATCGCCAGAGTTCGGCGTCTCACCGTGACGCGGCTTAGGGTGTGGGTGGAGCAGGGCCTGATCAAGCCGGCCGACGAGACGGCGCAGGCCTTCTCCGAGGCTGATGCGGCGCGCGCGGCGCTCATCTGCAATCTCGAGGACGAGCTCGGCTTCACCGAGGAGGACGTGCCCGTCCTGCTCAATCTGATCGACCAGATCCACGGGCTCAGATGCGAGCTGATGGGCGTGCTTGCCGCACTCGAGGAGTTGCCGCCGGACGTGCGCGCCACGGTGCGCATGAGCATCGAGCGGCGCAAGGGCGGACGACGCTAGGATCGCGGGTTCGCTCATGAGGAAGCCATGAAGGCTGCCTTGTTCCTTATCGTCGTCGTGGCGCTTGCCTATCTCAGCGTGCATTTCCTGCTCGGGAGGCTGCCCGGCGACATCGTCATCGATCGCGGCAATTTCTATTTCTACCTGCCGATCACCACCTCGATCGTGGTGAGCCTCCTGCTAAGCCTTGTGCTTTGGCTGTCCGGCCGACTGTAGGTCGCCCCCCGCCAAGGCCTCGGGCTCCAACACCGTCACCTCGCCGTCCTTGATGGCAAGCGCAAGCTCCCCGCGCTTGAGCGCGAGCGCATCGTCGCCGAACAGCTTCCGGCGCCAGCCGCGCAGGACCGGCAGATCGACGTCGCCGGAACGGGCGATCTCCTCGAGCTCGTCACTCGTTGCGATCAGCTTGGGGGCGACGCCGTGGCGCCCGGCGCGCGCCTTGAGCAGGACGCGCAAGAGATCGACCACCGCTTGCGCCTCGGGCGGCATCGGCTCGCCGCGTTCGATCGGCGGGATGGTGTTGGGGTCGCGCTCGAGCCCGCGCGCAACCGCCTCGAGCACGGCGCGGCCGCGCATCGAGCGGGCAAAGCCGTTATGGAGCGTGCGCAAAGAGCCGAGATCTTCCTGCGTGCGGGGCGTCTGACTCGCAATGTCGTAAAGCGCCTCGTCTTTGAGGATACGCGCGCGCGGCACGTCCTGGGTCTGCGCTTCGCGCTCGCGCCAGGCGGCCAGTTCCATGAGCACGGCGAGGGCTTTCGGCGTCTTGACGCGCATCTTGAGCCGCCGCCAGGCCTGCTCGGGATGGAGCTCGTAAGTGGCGGGATCGGTCAAGACCGCCATCTCCTCGTTGAGCCAGCTTGCGCGCTCCGACTTGTCGAGCTGCGCCCTAAGCCTGGGATAGAGGTCGCGCAAGTGGGTGACGTCGCCGAGCGCATAGGTGAGCTGTCGATCCGACAAGGGCCTTCGGCTCCAGTCGGTGAAGCGCGAGGTCTTGTCCAGGTTGCGGTTGAGCAGCCGCTTGACGAGCATCGAATAGCTCACCGCCTCGCCGAAGCCGCACACCATGGCCGCGACCTGGGTATCGAAGATCGGGTGGGGAATAACTCCGGCCAAATGGTGAACGATCTCAATGTCTTGGCGTGCGGAGTGGAAGACCTTGAGCACCTTCTCATTGACCATGAGCTCGAACAAGGGAGCAAGGTCGAGACCCGGGGCGAGGCTGTCGATCAAAACCTCGGTGCCGCCGGCTGCAATCTGCACCAGGCAGAGCTTCGGCCAGAAGGTCTGCTCCCGCATGAATTCGGTATCGACGGCGATGTAAGGAGCGCTCACTAGCCGGGCGCAAGCCTCGGCCAACTCGTCGTTACGCGTGATGAGGTTCATGGGGGGCGGATATAGCCCAAGCCGCGTCGCGAGGCCAAGGGCCAGGGCCACGCATACGTGGAGCCTTGCACCCTTGGGGTGATTGTCTCGCGACAGCGACTCGGATGCGGATGAAAGCGGAGTTAGTGGATCGTCAAGATCGATCCCGCGGCGGCCGCCATCCTGCTCGGCAAGTCATTAGGTAATTGGGTCTCGGTCCCAAGCTGGACCGAGTGTTCAACATTCGCATCCGCCTGATGACTAAGAGGCGCCAAGTGCAATGCGGATGACAGCAGCGACAAAAGCGTGACTACGCCTGCGGCTGCCCAGGCGGAAAGAGGCAAACGTGTTCTGACTGGGATAGAGTTCGGGATCTTCAGCATTTCAATCTCCCTCTTCATCCCCCGCGCCGACGAAACGCGAAAGCCCAAGTCTTGTTCCCGCCCAACTTCCGGCTGGTCTAGCGCGGCTCTACGTTAGGATTGCCGCCAGGCGTGCCGGGCGGCGGGATGACCTCCTCCGGCGTCCCCGCATTGGGATTGGGAACTTGGGTCTCAATGCCGGTGTCTCCGGTCGGCGGCGGGGGGATGACGCCCTGATGCTCGCCAGGCGTAGGGATCGAAGTGCCATTGTCGCTACCCGGAGCGTCTTTGCCTTGCGGGGCGGCCTGCTCGGGAGGCTTCTGGTCTTCGGCGAAGGACGGCACCGCCGCAGCGATCGCAAGCAACGCCAGCGCGGACGTCTTTAGTAAGTTCGTCATGGTGTTAGCCTCGTCGGTTTCCTTTCTCGGGAAAACGGGAGGGCGCGCCCATCGTTCCCCGCCTTTGTCAATGCCGCCGCCTTGACAAGCAGGGGCTGCCATGCGCTGTTCCCGCGGCATTTCGCGAAACCCCGGTCCCGCACGGGACGCCCAATCCCAAACCATGCACGACTACCGGACCCATACTTGCGGCGAGCTTCGCGGCGATGACGTCGGCAAGACGATCCGCCTCTCAGGCTGGGTACATCGCCTGCGCGACCACGGCGGCCTCCTGTTCATCGATCTGCGCGACCACTACGGCATCACCCAGGTGGTGGCCGATCCGAAATCGCCGGCCTTCGCGCGCGCCGAGACGCTCAAGCCGGAATGGGTGGTGCGCGTCGACGGCGAGGTGGTGGCGCGCTCGAAGGAGACCGCCAACCCGAACCTCCCGACCGGAGGGGTCGAGGTCAGGGCGAGCGCGATCGAGGTCCTGTCCGAAGCGAAGGAACTGCCTCTCCCGGTGTTCGGCGAGCCCGACTATCCGGAGGAGACGCGGCTCAAATATCGCTTCCTCGATCTCAGGCGCGACAGCCTGCACAGGAACATCATGAAGCGGCAGGACATCATCTGGTCGCTCAGGAAGCGCATGCGCGATGCCGGATTCTTCGAGTTCCAAACCCCGATCCTGACCGCCTCATCGCCCGAAGGCGCGCGCGACTACCTCGTGCCAAGCCGCATCCATCCGGGAAAGTTCTACGCGCTGCCGCAGGCGCCGCAGCAGTTCAAGCAGCTCATCATGATCGCGGGCTTCGACCGCTATTTCCAGATCGCGCCCTGCTTCCGCGACGAGGACGCGCGCGCCGACCGCTCGCCGGGGGAGTTCTATCAGCTCGACCTCGAGATGAGCTTCGTCACCCAGGACGATGTGTTCGAAACAGTCGAGCCGATCCTGCGGGGCCTGTTCGAGGAGTTCGGAGGCGGCAAGCCGGTCACGCAGAACTTCCCGCGCATCCCTTACGCCGAGGCCATGCGCAAATACGGCACCGACAAGCCGGACTTGCGCAACCCGATCGAGATGCAGGACGTCACCGAGCACTTCCGAGGCTCGGGGTTCAGGGTGTTCGCCTCCATGATCGAGATGGACGCCAACACCCGTATCTGGGCGATCCCGGCCAAGGGTGGCGGCAGCCGTGCCTTCTGCGACCGCATGAACTCCTGGGCGCAAGGGGAGGGGCAGCCGGGCCTCGGCTACATTTTCTTCCGCGAAGGCGAGGGGGCGGGACCGATCGCAAAGAACCTCGGGCCAGAGCGGACCGAGGCGGTCCGGCAGCAGCTCGGCCTTGGTGACGGGGATGCCGTGTTCTTCGTGGCCGGGCTGCCGAACGAGATGGCGCCGTTCGCGGGGCAGGCGCGGGTGAAGGTCGGCAACGAGCTGGGTTTGACCGCCAAGGACCGCTTCGAGTTCTGCTGGATCGTCGACTTCCCGATGTATGAGTGGAACGAGGAGGAGGGACGGATCGACTTCTCGCACAATCCCTTCTCGATGCCGCAAGGCGGCCTCGAGTCACTCACGACCAAGGACCCGCTCGATATCCTCGCCTATCAGTACGACGTGGTGTGCAATGGGGTCGAGCTGTCCTCGGGCGCGATCAGGAACCACAAGCCGGAGATCATGGAGAAGGCCTTCGCCATCGCCGGCTACCCGAAGGAGGAGCTCGAGAAGCGCTTCGGCGGGATGCTGCGCGCGCTGCAATACGGCGCGCCGCCGCACGGCGGCATCGCGCCCGGCATCGACCGCATGGTGATGATGCTCTGCGGCGAGGACAATCTCCGCCAGGTGGTCATGTTCCCAATGAATCAGCAGGCCGAAGACCTGCTCATGGGGGCGCCGTCGGAGGTCACGCCAAAGCAGCTCAGGGAGCTGCATATCAAGCTCGATCTGCCCAAAGCGAAGCCGTAACGTGTTAATACAAGCCTATGAAAAACTGCTATATTCTGCCCTTGCCTCGGGCGAGGCAAGCGGGCGCTCTGGTCGCATTGCCTTTGGCGCGTCGCTATGGCTCCTTAAAGTCGCTGGAGTGTGATTAGCTCCAAGGTGTCGCCTAAATGTGGAGTCATGTCTTAGCCTTGGCGGAAGCCGCTGACGCCAAGTCGTAAGTGCCGGTCGCATACCAAGGCGGCGGGAGGGACGCATATGTATCATCCGCGCACGCGCGCTGCCGCGCTTGGCGCCTTCGCTCTGCTGCTTGCGGGGGCGAGCGATATCCGGTCCGAAGGCGCAACTGCCGCCGAGAAGCTCAACACGGCGGAGTTCGTTGCGGCCTGCGCGGCTGACGAGAACGTCACGCAGGAACCCGGTTTCCAAGACGGCAAAGTCACCCCCAAAGCCTTCTGTGAATGCGTTGCCGCTAAGCTCGATGAGAACAAGGCCTCGCAGAAAGACGTCGATATGCTGACCAAGATGCACAAGGACGAAATCAGCGACCAAGATGCCGAGTCCTATCCCACACTCGACGACCTGATGAACGCCAACGAAGGCTTCGAGGACGATTGCCGCACCAAACTCGGCCTTCCTGCCATCGACGATGAGGAGCCGCCGATGGAGGAGGACGCGGCCCCCGACGAGGGGGCCCCGAGCGACGAGGGCTCGCCTCCTCAATAGGTGGCGCGGTCGGCCGCGAACTTCCCGCCTGCCATCGAACTCTTGCGGGATGATCGCTTTGTTCCGGGATCTTTTCGCTTCGCGCCCAACTCGTGTCGGGGTTTGGCGTTAATCCTGTCGCGTCGCCGAGCGTGGGCTGGCCGGAACGGCGGCGCGGGACGGAGGGAACGGCCTCTTTCCTGAGATGACGTCGAAAGGATCGCGGCCATGACGTTGGGCGAACACGTCTTCCTCTATTGCGAGCGGGGCACGAGCGAGGCGCTGCTCGCCGAGCCCGTCAACGCGGCGAGCAACGCGGCCTTCCTGCTCGCCGCGCTCGCCAGCCTCGGGCTTCTCTTGTTTCGCCCGCGCGAAGAGCGCAGCGCCGATCACTATCTCCTTATCGGCCTCGTCGTCCTGATCGGGCTCGGCAGCCTCGCCTTCCATCTTTTTGCGACGGCGGCGACGGAGCTTGCCGACGTGCTTCCTATCGGCATCTTCATGCTGGTCTATCTCGGCTTCGCGCTGAACCGCTTCCTCGGCGTGCCCCCGGGGTGGACGGTTCTGCTCGTCGTCGGCTTCATCGCGCTGATGGTGGCCAACATGCAGGTGAAATGCTGGGACGGCGGTATCGGCGTTCCGGGTCCCGAGGTGCAAGGGGCAAAGCCCTGCCTCAACGGCAGCCTGTTCTATCTTCCGGCGCTCGGCGTGCTCATCGTGGTCGGCCTTCTGCTCGAGGAGAAGCGGCACAGAGCGGCGCCTTATCTCTTATGGGCGGCGGCCATCCTTGCGGTGTCCGTCGCGCTCAGGACACTCGATATGGCGCTGTGCGATAGGATCCTGTTTCACGGGCGCGCGGTCGGCACGCATTTCGCCTGGCATGTGCTGAACGGGCTTGCGCTATTCCTGTTGCTCCGGGCGAGCCTCGAAGGCCGGCCCGATGCGCTGCGTGCGGCTGCGGCTGTGCCGGAGCGCGCGGAAGAGGCTGATGTCGAGGCGTCGCAGACCGTCGCCGAAATGGTCCCCGCGGTCGCAGAAGAGCCGGTCGTAAGCGAATCCAAAACCGCCCCGCCCGCGCCCCTGACGCTGGCTGAACGCATGGCCTTGGCTGCCGCCGTGGAGGATACGGCGCCTGCCGCGGTGGAGGGCAGCGAAGAGAAAGACCCCGACAAGACGCTGCTCCCGGCTTAAGGGGATGGTACACGTCCTCGGTTAGGCTCGTGCCCCTGAAGCGGACGTGGTGGAACTGGTAGACACACAGGACTTAAAATCCTGAGGCCGCAAGGCCGTGAGGGTTCGACTCCCTCCGTCCGCACCAGCCGTTCTTTTTGCCGCGATCGCCCATCCCGCAAATCGGCCAAAAACGGCCCGCTTTTTACGGGAACCGCACTTTGGCTGGATTCGTTTTGGCCACATGGTCAAGGACGCTGCCCAATGTCGCAGGCACGCCGATTTCTGCCGGAGGGTCGCAAGCAAGTCCCTTCCGCCGCTCGCGGCCGAGTTCAACCGCATGGCCGAGGTCTGGGCGAAGCACGCCGAGGAGCTGGAACGCCAGGCGCAGTCCGCGCAAAACATTGAGGGCGCCCACAACGGTCGGAGGCAAAGGGAGGAACGACATCGGAGGCAACCATGATGGAGTTGCGCCAGAAGTTCGATCCCCTCGAGCTCGAGATCGTCGAGCGAGTCTATGAAGCGGCATCAGCCTATCTCGAGGCGCGAAATCTCTACGCCGACGAGAAGACGGCCGCGGAGGACGAAGACGCGCTGAGGCACATTGTCTTTGCGCTCGCCGGCCGCGATGCCATCGAGTTCGACACCCTGTGCGACAAGGTCGTCGCCGCTCTCGACGAGTATCGCCTTTGGGCGAAGCGGGTTCGCGTGCGCGATGAGCCGGTGGTGATACCGTTTCCGACCGTCGATGAAGCCGCCTAGCAGGTCCGCCGCGGTCGTGCTCGCAAGAACAACGCCGTGAATGCGGTCTTCCGCCTAGCGTTGTGGCGGCACGCGTTGTGGCGTGATCTGAGGCACGACCAAGGTCGGGGATGGAGCGCCTGCTTGCGACGGCGTTCCTCCGGTCGAGCCCTGTGCGGCGTCCCCGGCCGATCCTTGCGCGGCGCCGGTCGAGCCCTCGTTCGCTCCGCCGCTCGAGGCCCTGATGCAGGCATAAACATTGGTGCCGGTTTGCTTGGACACGAAGCCCTTCGGGCAGACACACTCGTTGTTTCGCACCGCGCCGCCCCTGCAGATCAGGTTCGCAACGCAGCGATACGTGTTGGGTCCGCTCGTCTCGGCATGCATGCCTGAGGGGCAGACGCACTCATTGTGCTTCACAATGCCGCCGATGCAGATGAGGTTGGGCACACAGGCATAGGCGTTGATCCCTGCAGGCTTCGCCGAGAAGCCTTCAGGGCAGACGCATTCGTTATCCTCGACCCTGCCGCCGCGGCAGACGAGGTTCACCACGCATTGATAGGCGTTGGGGCCGGTTTGCTTGGGCGAAAAGCCCTTCGGGCAAACGCACCTGTTGTCCTTCACCTTGCCGCCGACGCAGATCAGGTTCGCAACGCAGGCATAGGCGTTGGGGCCGGTCTGCTGCGGGCTCGATCCCTCGGGGCAGACGCATTCATTGTCCTTGACGTGGCCGCCGCGGCAGATGAGCACAGGCACGCATTGATAGGCGTTGGCACCGGTCTGTTTCGGCGTGAAGCCTTTCGGGCAGATGCATTGGTTGTTCTTCACCTTGCCGCCGACGCACGTGATCTCGGGCGGAAGCGCGACGCAGCGATAGCTGTTCGTCCCCGTCTGCTCGCGCCGCGTGCCGGCGGGACAGACGCATTCGCCGTTCCTGACCGCGCCGTTCTCGCAAACGATCTCCGGCGGCTGCTTCACGCAGATGTAAGCATTGGTCCCGGTCTGCTTGGGATAGAAGCCTTCGCGGCAGACGCATTCGCCGTCCTTGACCGCGCCGTTCTCGCAGACGATTTCGGGCGGCTTCTTAACGCAGATATAGGCGTTGGTGCCGGTCTGCTTGCGATAGAATCCGGCGGGACAAGTGCACTCGCCGTCTTTGACGGTGCCTTTCTCGCATACGATCTTGGGCGGCTTCTTCACGCAGGTGAAGGCATTGCTGCCTGTCTGCTCGGGCGTCATGCCCGAGGGGCAGACGCATTCGCCGTTCTTCACCGTGCCGCCGGCGCAGGCCGGCGGGGTCGCCGCCGTCGGCCCGAGAATCGTGATCGCACTCGTCTGCTTGTCGTTCTTCGGGTTCTTGTCCTCGACCGAACGATCCGGCCAGATCATCTCCTTGGTGTGCGTGATCGCGTCGGGTTTGAAGTCCTTGGGGATGTCGATGACGAGGTCGATGGCAATCGAAGCGCCCGGGGCGAGGTCGAGATTCGTGCCCTTGCAGTCATAGACGCCGTTGCCGGCGATGCTGCAGGCAAATCCGGGAGTGCCGGACTTGATGCTCGAGATCTTAACCGGCGGGGCAAGCGTTCCGTGGAGGCCCGCGGCGCCGTGGAAGGGAAGCCTGCCCTTGTTGTCGATGCGCGCGTCGATGGCGCAGCTTTCGCCGCGCTTGCATTCGGTCGCGCCGCCAGGTGCCAGATCGGGGAAGGGGACCGAGCCGGTCGCGCAGTCGTGGTCATTCACCGCGATGGTGTTGTCCGGCGGGCCGACGGCAATGTCGGCGCAGTTCTTCACCGTCGGGAGGGCATAGCCCGCAGGTACCGGGAAAGTGAGGTCGAATATCGCCGCGCCTCCCGGTGGAATGCCTGCCGGGTTGGAGCAGCTATAGCCGGCACCCGCCGGCGCGCACGTCCAGCCCGGCGCGGTTGTCGTCGGCACGCCGAGACCGATATCGGGAGTGTCGGTGACCACAGTGGGACCGGCGGAAGCCGCGCTGCCGATATTGAGAACCTCGATGATGAACGAGCATGTGCCGCCGGTGAAACACGGATCAGGCGTCACGATTTTCAGCAAGCCAAGATCTTGCGGGCAATTGGCTGAGCCCGCATCGCAGACGAGGGCGATGGCGCAGCTTTGATGCTCCTCGGCCACGCCGTCGCCGTCGGCGTCGAAAAGGATCATGCCGCAGTTCTGGAGATAATTCGGCACGGCCACCGCGCCCGGCACGGTGAACACCATGTAGAGAGATATGGAGGCGCCCGGAGGCAGGCCGCCCGGAACGGCGGGATACTCGCAGGTGACGTTGCCGCCGCCGCCGTCGACGCAGGTCCAAGGCGGCGTGTCCCAATACACAGAAAGCGTCGCCGGGACGTTGCTCGCGAGATCGTTCAGCTCGATCGGGTCGAGATAGCTCGCGCCGCCCGAATTGGTGATGGTGACAAGGAACTCGCAGGTCCAGTCCATCCCGGGGCCTGCTCGCCAGCAAGTCGGCGCGGCTTTTTTGGCGATCTCGAGATAGGGCACTGCGCCGGGGAAGCCGGGCGGGAAGCGCGAGACCGTGGCGCAGTCATATTCGTTGCCGGGGTTGTAATCGCCGGGCGCCCCGTCCCAAGCGAACGCGGCGCAATTGCGAACATGAGTGTGCCAGGCCGCGATCGGCGGCGCCTCGATCTTGAGCGAGAGGTCGACATAATCGCCGGGCGTCAGCGTCACTGGGCCATGCGTGCAATCGAATTCGTTGCCGACCCCGACCGGCGCGCAGGCCCAGTCCGGCTGCGGCGACCAGTCGACGAAGATTGCGCCCGGTTGATGGATCTTATCGTGCACGTGCAGCGGGCCGGTGTAGGGCGCAGACCCGACATTGATGACGCGCACGATGAAGTAGCAGTGGCTTACCCAGTCGCATTGGGGATCGACGCCGAATTTCTGCACTTCGATGTCGGGGCCGAACGGAATCGGTCCGCCCGGCGGCGGCGGTTCGATGGTCGGGACGTAGTCGCACGCCTTGTTGTTGTAGGCCTTGGCGTCCTTGTCAAAGCCCGGCGTCGTGAGCTCGGCGCAGTTGCTGTAGACCGCCCGCGTCCACCACGACGGGACCTCGACGGTCAGCGCGAGCGAGATACTCTCGCCCGGCGCGAGAGCCACCTCGGCGTGGCTGCATTCGACGGTGCCCTCGAACAGGGTCTTGCAGCTCCAGTCGGCGGGAGCCTTGTCGAGCAGCTTGGCGTTGCCGTCGGCCACATCGCTGATGGTGAGCGCGCCCTGATATGGCGCCTCGCTGACGTTCTCGATGAGGATTTGGAAGGTGCATTGGCTCCCGGCGGCGCAGCGGTCGGACAGCGCCTTCTTGCTGATCTTGAGGTCCGGCTTCTTCGCTTCGGCCTCATAGACGGCGATGTCGCCGATTTTCGTCGCATCGTTAGGGGCGGCCGCCTTGGCCGTCGCGTCGATGTCGATGAGATAGGAGCGGTCGGGTCCTTGGGGAGGATAGGCGGGTCCTGGCGCGGGATAAGGCTGGAACGCCGCGTCGGGCACCACCTCCTCGTAGGCGCCAGCGTCGCGGCCCATCACGCCGTGGACTTCGGTTGCGTCGGTGTGGGTCTTGGCGGCGGGATCAAGGCAGGGGCTCTTGGACCAGCAGAGCGCATCGCCCGTCATCCACAGAAAGGCGTCGGCTTGCGTGGGATCGGCTTCCCAGCCCGCGGTGTAACCGAGGCCGAAGGCGGCGCCGCCGGAGGAGTCGGCGCGGATGTAAGGCGGCCCTTCGTCCTTGCGATCGTAGAAACCGACGTCGTAGCGCCCGGCGGGCTCCCACACGCCCTTGTCGTTCAACTGATAGCGCAACACGCGCGCTTCATGCGGGGTGGCGAAGGCATTCTCCGCGCCAAGCCCGAGATTGCGCACGCCGCCTCGCTCGGCAAGCACCATCACCGGCTGCTGGCCGATTTCGGGGAAGGCGATGTCGGTGACGGGATTGCTCCGCCCCGCGCGCGCGATCGCCTCGGGCGAGCGGAAGAAATCCGGCAGGAAGAACTCGCGCCGCACGCTCGACGTATCGAAATCGCCGTTCTCGGCGATGCGCACCGACCAAACCGCGTTGCGCTGATCGTCGCCGGCGGCGGCGTAATCGGGATTGCCGAAGCCCTGGCTTCCCCACACCGAATAGTAGAGGCGCACCTCGCCGCTTGCAGCATCGCGCCTCACCCCCACGCCCCAAACCCTGCGGCGGAAATCGGCGAAGTTCCAACACGACGGCGAGCGCGCGAAGTCGCCGCTCGGGCAATCCTTGATGTGTGTGCTGCTCGAGGGATCGAAAGCGACGGCGGGAAGGGCTGCGGTCGCGCCGGCCGTCGTGTCGAAGAAGTTCGTCCGTCCCGTCGTGCCGTGATCGTAGTGGCCGAGATCCGCGCCGTCTGAGGCGCGAAGCCGGTGGATCATGCCGGTCTCGAGATCCGAGACGAAGAACTGCTTGTTCCAGCGGTCGAAGGCGATGTTGCCGAGCGCGGCGCCGCTGTTGGCGCGGCCGTCCAGGGTGATGTTGGCGAAGACCGATGGGCTGTCGCCGTTGGCGCCGTCGAGTTTCCACACCGTGCCAGGGCCGCCACCGTGACCCCACATGCCGGCCATCCAATCCGTATTGCCGTCGTTGCGGTGGAGGCCGAAGGCGGAGGTGGCGGTAACGTAGACATTGGGAGGATTGGCGTCGTCGAGCGCGACGCCGAACACTTGCCCGATCTGTCCGGCGGTGACGGGGGACCGCTGAGGCACGTTCAGCAACTCGGCGCCCTGGGGTGGGGAGCCCGGGTGGCGCAAATCGAGGATGCTGCCGACGGTGCCGTTGAGGTCGATTACGGGTTTGCTGCCCTGATCGGCTGTGCCCGAGAAGCGGGTTACGAAGGCCTCCCCCGGCTTGAGCCCATCTTCAGACCAAGCTGGATGGGAAGGCGTCGCCAGTGCGGCGAGGAGCAGCACAAGCCCGACGTGCAAGCCTGGCGACAACCGGTCCATCGGATCGGCACCCCGAGCGACTGCCCTGTCCTTGAAGCCACTATACTCGGTCGGACTCCCGACAACCATAGCTTGTTGCAAGCTGCGCGGATCGTGACGATCGGCTATCGGTCAATCGCGCCGCCGACCCTCCCCTCGAAAAAGAAAACCCAATCGACAAGAGGCCTCACGCTTCGTACGCTGACCTTGATCAGTCCCGCAGAGGGCGACGCTTAACGGGAGGAGTTCGATGAACGATCAACCGCAACGGAAGAGCTTTTTCGGCGCCTGTCCGCACGACTGTCCCGACACCTGCGCCATGATCTACGAGGTGGAGAACGGGAAGCTCGTCGAGGTCAGGGGCAACAAGGAGCACCCGATGACGCGGGGCGGGCTCTGCGTGAAGCTCAAGGACTTCCACGACCATCACCACAATCCCGACCGTCTGATGTTTCCCCTGCGGAGAACCGGACCCAAGGGCTCGAAAAAGTTCGCGCGCATCTCTTGGGACGAGGCCATCAAGGAGATCGGCCGGCGCTGGCGCGAGATCATCGCCACCTATGGCAGCCAGGCGATCATGCCCTATTCCTATCTCGGCAATATGGGGCTGGTGCAGGGCATCGCCTCGGGCGATCCGTTCTTCAATCGCCTCGGCTCGACGGTGAACGAGAAGACGTTCTGCGCATCGGGCTCGTCGACCGCCTGGTTGCTGACGGTCGGACCGACCGGCGGCGTCGACCCAGAGAGCTTCGTGCATTCGCGCTATATCGTGATCTGGGCGTGCAACTCGATCTCCACCAATCTTCACCATTGGCCGTTTGTGCTCGAGGCGCAGAAGAGGGGCGCCAAGATCGTCGTCATCGACTCCTACCGCTCGCGCACGGCCAAGGCCGCCGACTGGCACATCTGTCCGCGGCCTGGCACCGACGGCGCGCTCGCCATGGGCGTCATCAACGCAATCATCAGCCAGGGGCTCATCGACAAGGATTATGTCGAGAAGCACACCTACGGCTTTGAAGAACTGAAGGCGCGCGCGGCCGAGTTCACGCCGGACCATGTCGAGAGGATCACCGGCGTCAAAGCGGCCGACATCGCCAAGTTCGCGCGCGAGTTCGCCACCATCCAGCCCTCGGTCATCCGCATCGGCGTGGCGCTTGAGCGGCACCGCGGAGGAGGTCAGGCGATCCGCGCGGTGTGCGCGCTGCCGGCGCTGACAGGCTCATGGCGCCATGTCGGCGGCGGGCTGTTGCAGATGCCGCTCTGGGAGTTCCCGGTCGACTGGGCGAAGGTCTCGCGGCCCGATTGGATCAAGCCCGGCACGCGCGCGATCAACAATCTCAAGCTCGGCGCGGCGCTCACCGGCGAGATGAAGCTCGACCCGCCGATCAAGAGCCTGTTCGTGTTCTGCACCAATCCGGTGAGCCAGGCACCCGAGACCAACAAGATCGTCAGGGGACTGGAGCGCGAGGATCTGTTCACGGTCGTCGCCGAGCATTTCCTCACCGACACGGCGAAATACGCCGACATCGTGCTCCCGGCCGCCATGGCAGGCGAAGCCGAGGACATGATGTGGTCGTGGGGCCATTTCTATTTCACCTACAACCAGAAAGCCGTCGATCCGCCCGGCGAATGCAAGCCGACGAGCGAGATGTGGCGGCTGCTCGCCAAGGAGATGGGCTTCGACGATCCCATCTTCAAAATGAGCGACAGCGAGCTTGCCGCCTATTACATCAACTGGGCCGATCCCAAGATGGGCGGGATCGACATGGAACATTTCAAGCGGCACGGCTACTACAAGATCGACGTGGGCTCGGCCGATACCCGCGCGCCGCACAAGGACGGGAAGTTTCCCACGCCCTCGGGCAAGGTCGAGTTCCTATTGCATGATGCCAAGAACTTCGTGGCGGGCGCCTTCCGCGCAGGCTATGACGGCGACCAAGACGGCTCGCCGATCGATCCGCTGCCTGGCTATGTGCCGAACCGCGAGGCGCCCGAGACGAATCCCGAGCGCGCCAAACTCTATGCCCTCAACATCATCTCGCCGAAGAGCCACGGTTTTCTCAATTCGTGCTATGCCAACGAGAAGCACAAGATCAAAGGACAGGGCGAGCAGTTCGTATTGATCTCGCCGGCCGACGCCGCCAAGCGCAACATCCGCGAAGGCGACCCGGTGCGGGTCTATAACGACCGCGGCGATTTCGAGGGCGTGGCCAAGGTCACCGACGACGTCAATCCCGGAATCGTGGTGGCGACGCTCGGCTACTGGCGGAGCCTCAACCGCTCGGATGGATCGGTCAACTCGATCTCATCTGATGCGCATTGCGGGCTCGGCCGCGCGCCGACCTTCTCCGACAACCTGGTCGAGGTGAGCCGAGTGAACTGAGGGCGGCCTCGGCCCTTGGGGGTGGATGTCCAGGCCGCTTACACCGCAAAATCCGTCGCCCTGCCCCGTAGGGAGGGGCTCATCGGTTCGTTCCACTGGCAATGCTCCGCACAACCGGAGCCCGGCTAGAGGAGAACGAACTCTATGATCACGGCTGAACGCATCTCTATCGCCCTTCTCGCGGCGGCGGCCGCACTCACCTTGACGCTCCTGGGCGTCGCGCTTGCTCACGCCGACGACCTCGGCTTCATGGGCGAGGCGATTTTCGACCGCATCGACACCAACCATGACGGCGTGATCAGCGCCGACGAAGCCGAAGCCGCGCGCGGGCGGATGTTCGACAAGATCGACGCCGACCACGATGGCGTCGTCACCGCCGCCGAGTTCGAAGCGGCGAAGGACAACGCGGAAAAGCGGAGAGCAAGGCGGATCTCCACCCTCGCAGGGCTTCGCGCCCAGATGCCGAGCCCGAGCGAGCGGGTCGCCGAGCTCGACCAAAATCATGACGGCAAGGTCACGCGCGACGAATTCCTGGCCGGGCGTTCGTGGTTCGACCTGATCGCCAAGAGCGGCGGCGGCATCTCCAAGGAGGAGTTCGCGAATTTTCTCGACGGCGCGCGTTAGAAGCCGGCCACAGCAACCGCTACAAACCGAATAGGAGACACAATATGACCAAGTTCATCGCCACCTCGAGCGCCTTTGTCGTCGCCTTGCTTCTCGGCGTGGTCTCGGCCAACGCCGGGAGCTGGTCGGGCACCTGGACAGGTCCCTATGGCGGCTCCCGCACAGTGAGCGGCCATTGCGGCTATTATGGCTGCCAGTATCACGTCGAAGGCATGGGGCCGGGCGGTCAGACCTGGTCGCGGTCGGCCGGCTTCGCCTACGGGCCTTACCGCACTTATAGTTACCGCGCGGTGACGGGCCCCGCAGGCAACACTTATGTCGTGGGGCGCGTGTGGCGTCATTATTGACGGCTTCGGGATGACTTCATGGTGGAGGCGACGGGGGATGCGAGCCTTTCCGACGAGGAGCTTCTCGCGCGGATCGCTCGCGAGGACCGCGGCGCCTTCACCATGCTCATGCGCCGGCACGGACCAAAAGTACGCGGCCTTGCCCTTAGCTTTTCCGGGCAGGCTGCCGACGCAGAGGACATCACCCAGGAGGTCTTTATCATGCTATGGCGGCGCCCCGATGCGTGGCGCCCCGGCGGCGCAGCGTTCTCGACCTGGCTTTATCGCGTGGTCGTCAACCGGTGCATCGACCAGGCGAGGCGCAAGCGCCTCAGGAGCTGGTTGCCGTTCGCCGAGGTTCCCGATCCCGCCGCCGACGCGCCCGACGCGTTCGCGGATGTCGCCGGACGCGAGCATCTCGCCGAGGTCCGCCATATGATCAGGGACCTGCCCGAGAAACAGCGCCTCGCGCTTCTGCTGTCGGTGCAGGGCGAGCGGAGCAACGCCGAGATCGGAGCCGTTCTCGGCGTAAGCGAAGGCGCCGCTGAGCAGCTCCTGGTGCGGGCGCGGCGGACTTTGCGGGCGAAGATGAAGGCAAAGGAGGATGCGCAATGAACCGAGAAGAATTGAACGAGGCGCTCCTTCGCTTCGGTGGTGATCTCGAGCGATGGCCTGAGGGCAAGAAGGAGGCTGCGTCGCTGCTCGTGGCGAGCGACCCCACCGCCGCCAGGATGCTCGCGGACTTCGCGGCCTTCGAACGCACGCTCGCCGATGCTGTACGGCCCGCCCCCTTCGGCGCGGGCGAGATCGGCGGCGTGCTCCAGGCCCTCGATGCGACCGAAGCGTCATGGTCGCCGACGCCGCGGTTCTGGATCGCAAGCGCCGGTCTCTCGGCGCTCTCCTTCGCCGCCGGGTTTGCCGCGATGATGATGGCCTCGGCGCAGGACGTTTCCCCCTCGCTCATCGATTTCGCTTCGGGGCAGGCCAATTTTGGAGGGCTTCTGTGAGCACCGGTTCGAGGCGCGCGACGATTATCGTCCTCTCGGTCCTCCTCCTCATCTCCGTCTGCCTCAATCTGTTCGTCGCCGGCGCATGGGTTGCCACGCGCTGGCATAGCCGTCCGCTGGCGAAGGTGATGCTGAGCTATCCGCCCTCTCTCCGTCAGGACATGCGGGAGCGGCTGCTGGCGGAGGGGCCCAGGTTGAAGGCGGCCATTTTCGAGCTGCGCGAGGCACGGCAACGCATGTTCGCCGTCATGCGCGCCGATCCGCTCGACAAGGAGGCTCTAGAACGCGCCATGGCCGATGTCCGCGCCAAGACGACGGAGCTGCAGGCGATGGTGCAGGCCATTCTCGCCGAGAGTCTCGAAAATGCGCCTGCCTCGGAGCGGCAGAAGATCAGGCCGCCAGGATTCGGTTTCTTGTTGAAGGGCTTCTAGCTTCGCCTCGCCATCGCCGGTTCGACCTGCCTTCGCCGGCCTAGGTCAGAGCACCGCATTCTCGCCAAAGGCGGTCATGATGGCGCGCGCTATTTGGTGGCGGCTTTGGCGCCGGCGGCCTTTACTTCTTGCAGCGAGGTGAAGCCTTCGAACTCGGGGTGGCCGAGATAAAGCGGCTTGTTGGCGCCCGCGCTCTCATGCGCCTTGCGGAAGGCTTCGGATTGGGTCCAAGCGCGAAAATGCGCCTCGGATCTCCACATGGAATGAGAGGCGTAAAGCACATGGCCGTCCTGCTCGGGGCCTTTGAGCAGGTGAAATTCGATGAAGCCCGGAACGTCTTCGAGATGCGTCTTGCGATTGAGCCAGACCTGCTCGAAGTCGTGCTCAGATCCCTCCTTCACCTTGAACCGGTTCATGGCAATGAACATGACGCACTCCTTCACCGAAACGTACAAGAGCGGCGTGGCAAGGATAGCCGATCGGGACGCAAGCTCCCGCATTATTTTCGGAAACGGCTTAAGCCGCCGCATACCGTGATGTGACGAGGGCGTGACACCGCGCCTCAGGGTGGGGCTGGGCCGCTGCTTGATGCTGGCCTTTTCCGCAAGCACACCCCATCTTTGCAGCGAAGGTGCAGACGTCCCGCGCTTTCCCCACCCATTCTTCGAGGAGAAGTCATGAGCAAGGAAGCCACCGTGAAGGAGCGCCGCAAGGCGCCGCTGACCACGCCGACCGATCTCGGCGACAATGCCCGCAAGGACATCACCGGCGCGCTCAACGCGCTGCTGGCCGATATGTTCGCTCTCTATCTCAAGACCAAGAACTTCCACTGGCACGTGAGCGGACCGCACTTCCGCGACTATCATCTTCTGTTCGACGAGCAGGCCGACCAGATCTTCGCCACCACCGACGATATTGCCGAGCGCGTGCGCAAGCTCGGCGGCATAACCCTGCACTCGATCGGCAATATCGCACGGCTGCAGCGCATTGCCGACAACGACGCCGATTACGTCGATCCGCTCGATATGCTGGCCGAGCTCAGGAGCGACAACCAGACGCTGATCGGGATCATGCGCGAAACGCACGATCTCTGCGACGAGGAGAACGACGTGGCGACTACGAGCCTGCTCGAAGTATGGATCGACCAGGCCGAGCGGCGCGTCTGGTTCCTGTACGAGGCGGGCCGCAGGGGGGATCCCACCGGCCATTAAGCCTGCTAAGCGGCGCGGCTTTTGTGTTGCGCGGGACCTCGGTGTGAGAAACTCCTCGCCGCGATGC
>NZ_DASRGO010000107.1:0-4445 GCF_035650995.1 Methyloceanibacter sp.
GTCGCCCAGGACGGCGGCGACATCACCTTCCAGGGCTATCGCGAGGGCGTCGTCTATCTCCATATGCGCGGCGCCTGCTCGGGCTGCCCGTCCTCGACCGCAACGCTGCGCCACGGCATCGAGAACCTGCTCCGGCACTTCATCCCCGAGGTGCAAGAGGTGCGGCCGGTTTGAGCGGGGAAATCGCCCGATCCTGTCTCGCTCAGCTTTTCCTCGACGCGCGCACGCATAATGTTTGGCGCGACGAGGACGTGCCCGACGAGCTGCTGCACGAGATCCTCGATCTCGCCAAGCTCGGGCCGACATCCGCCAATTCGAGCCCGGCGCGGTTCCTGTTCGTCAAATCGCGCGAAGCCAAGGAGCGGCTCAAGCCTCATCTCTCGGCCGGCAATCGCGACAAGACCATGAAGGCGCCGGTGTGCGCCATCGTCGGCTACGACCTCACTTTCCATCATCATCTGCCGAAGCTCTTTCCCCATACCGACGCGCGGAGCTGGTACGAGGGAAACGAGGCCAAGATCTTCGACACCGCGTTCAGAAACGGCACGCTCCAGGGCGCCTATCTCATCCTCGCGGCGCGGGCCTTGGGGCTCGATTGCGGTCCGATGTCGGGCTTCGACAATGCGGGCGTCGATCGCGAGTTTTTCGCCGGCACGAGCATCAGGTCGAACTTCCTGTGCAATCTCGGCTATGGCGATAAGGCCGCGCTGTTCCCGCGCTCGCCGCGCTTCTCCTTCGACGAGATGGCCCGCATCGTCTAGAAAGCGGCGATGAACATCCTTGCGCTGGACACGAGCATGGGCGCCTGTTCGGCGGCGCTGCTCGGCGCCGACGGGGCCGCGCGGCGTCTCTTCCTGCGCGAGGCGCTGATGGCGCGGGGACATGCCGAGGCGCTGATGCCGATGGTCGCCGAGGTGCTGGCCGAGGCGGGCATCGAAGCGCGTGACCTCGACCTGATTGCCGCGACGGAAGGGCCGGGAAGCTTTACCGGCGTGCGCATCGCCATTGCCGCGGCACGCGGACTTGCCCTTGCCACCGGCGCCAAGCTCTACGGCACCGACAGCCTGACCGTGATGGCGCGCGCGGCACTTGCCGAGGGTCTCTCGCCGGGAGGCCCGTTCGCGGTCGCGGTCGATGCGAGACGCGGCATGCTCTATCTCGGCCTGTATGGCCCCGCTGGGGCGCGGCGCGAGGGACCGCTGCTGATCGCGCCCGATCAGGCGGTGAGCCGCCTCCCGCCCGATCTTGGGCTCGCCGTCGGAAGTGGCGCCACGTTGCTCGCCGAAGCGGCGGCCGGCGGGGGACGGCGCATCGACACCGCGCTGCCCGACCTCGAGCCGAGTGCCGCCGCTCTTGCCGAGATCGCCTACGAGGCGGGCGAGACCCATGCCACGGTGCGCCCGCTCTATCTCAGGCCACCGGACGCGCGGCCGCAGCCGCCCGGCGTGATGAGACGCTGATGCCGGTCGAAATCCATATTTCCCGCGCCGGCCCGTACGATGCCACCGCAATGGCCGCGATCCACCGGACCTGTTTCGCGAAGCCCTGGGACGCGGCCGCCATGGCGCAATTCTTGGCGAGCCCGGACGTGCTCTGCCTGATGGGCTCGGTCGCCGACAGCTCGGGCGGCATCGCCGGCGGCATGCTCATCGCGCGCCGCGCCGCGGACGAAGCGGAGCTCCTGACGCTCGCGGTGGCGCCGGCATGCCGCAACGCCGGCCTCGGCACGGCGCTGCTCAAGTCCGCCATGAACCTGCTGCGGGAGGCGGGCGCCGTGCGGCTGTTCCTCGAGGTCGAGGAGGGAAACGAGGCCGCGCTTCGCCTCTACCGCTCCCTCGGGGGAGAGCCTGTGGGCAGGCGCCCGGGCTATTACGAAGGCCGCGCCGACGCCGCGATCTTCAGCCTTGCCCTTTCGCCCCCTGCCGCCGATGATGGCGCCTGTCAGCAAGAGGCTCGACCTTCGATCCATGCCCAAGGCCGCGACGAAAGAAAGCCGGCTTGAGCGGCTGTGCGCCGAGAGGGGCATGCGCATGACGGGGCAGCGGCGCACTATCGCTCGCGTCCTGTCGGAGGCCGAGGACCATCCCGATGTCGAGGAGGTCCATCGCAGAGCAAGCGCGCAAGACCCGCGCATCTCGCTCTCGACCGTCTACCGCACGGTGCGGCTGTTCGAGACCAAGGGCATCCTCGAACGCCACGAGTTCGGCGACCGGCGGCGCGCGCGCTACGAGCCCGTAGGCCACGGCCATCACGACCACCTCATCAACGTCAAGACCGGCGAGGTGATCGAGTTCCGCAACGAGCAGATCGAGAAGCTCCAGGAAAGCGTGGCGCGGGAACTCGGCTTCCGGCTGATCGGCCACCGGCTCGAGCTGTTCGGCACCCCGCTCAAGAACGGCAAGTAGCGGCCGCCCTCCCCCGTTTGACTCCGGCCCCCGCTGGCCCCACCCTGGGGAGGCGTCAAACAAGGATACGGGGGATGGCGTGATGGGACAGCACATCGTCTATGCGGCACTGGCCGCAATGATCTGCACCTCGGCGCACGCCGAGCATGCAATCGGGGCGGACGAGCCGGGCTATGAAACGGCCTATCAGCCGGCGGGCGTCCGCGAGGTTTGCTCGACGACAAATTTCGGCTACGGCGAAATCCGCACCGACTGCCGCACATTGCCGATCGCGCCGGCCAAGGCCGACCCCGCGCTCACGGGCATCTGCACGATCTATTACGGCCGCCGGACCTGCTATTGAGACCCGCCGATAACTGACAAGGGCAAAGACAACCGGCAGCTCTCATGAGAAGCGTGCGGGCCTTCCTCGTGCTGGCGGCGTTCTTTACGTTCACGCTGCCGTTGATGCCGCTCCAGCTCTTGTTCCTCAAGACGGGGTCGCGCTACGCCCGCACCTTTCCGCATTGGTATCACCGCCAAGTCTGCCGCATCGTCGGCATCGGGCTCAATGTCGAGGGCGAGATCGCGCGCGAGCAGGGCGTGCTCATCGTCTCTAATCATGTCTCCTGGCTCGACATCACCGTGCTCTCGGCGGTGGCGCCGGTATCCTTCGTGGCGAAGCAGGAGGTGGCGTCATGGCCGTTCGTGAGCTGGCTCGCCAAGCTGCAGCGTTCGGTGTTCGTCGACCGCACGCGGCGGAGCGAAGCCGGAGACAAGGCGAACGAGATTCTCAGCCGGCTCGAGGCCGGCGACCATATCGTCCTGTTCGCAGAGGGAACGTCAAGCGACGGCAATAACGTGGTGCCGTTCAAGACCGCCCTGTTCGCCGCGGCAAAGCCGGTCGGCGGACGCGCCATGGGAAGCCACGTCTCGGTGCAGACGCTCGCGCTCACCTACACCAAGATCCACGGGCTTCCGCTTTGCCGGCGCGGGCGCCACGTCGTCGCTTGGTACGGCGACATGGACATGGCGAGCCACGCCTGGAAGCTGCTCGGGCTCGGCCCCATCGACGTCCATATCCGCATCGGGCCGCCCGTGCCGCTCGACGATTTTCCCGACCGCAAGGCGCTCGCGCGCTATGCCGAGGACAAGGTCCGCAAGGACGTCGTCGAACTGTTGCGCGGACGGCCCGCTGCCCGTGCCGAGAGCTAGATCGCGCGGCGGAGGCGGATCGCGTCCATCATCGAGGCGGGCGCGAAGTTTCCGTTCGGCAGCTGGCGAATGAGCCCGGCCTTGTTGACGCTGATGAGGGCCGCGTGCACGCTGCGCTCGGCAATCTCGCCGTCCTCGAAATAGCCCTCCTGCACCGCAAGCAAGCGCAGATCGTCGCGCGACATGGCGCCCTGCTCGTTGAGCTTCCGCACCAGGAAATCGGCAAGCGGTTGCTGCGGCTGAGGCTGCTGGACGAGCGCTTCGGCTTGCGCCTGCTGGATGTGCGGGTCTTGCTGGATGTGCGGAACCTGATGCTGCGGGCGGGCCGGCATATAGGGTTGAGCATGGGTCTGGACATGCTGCGGGATGTGAGGCTGAGCCACGGCCTGAGCACGCGGCGGGGTGTGCGGCTGGGCCGCAGGCTGAACATGCACCGGCGCCTGCTGATGAGGCAGCGGCGCATGCGTTTGTGCGCGGGGCTGCGGCTGGACTTTCGGCGCCTGGGTCGGCGCCGGCGTGACCGGAATGTTGGCGAGGCGCCTCTCTTCCACCTCGAGCAGCCGGCTCACCGCATCGAACTCAGCCCTCAAGTCCGCGAGTCTGCCTTCGTGCTCTGCTCGGAGTTGCTCGACAAGGCTCTCGAATTGCGCCTCGGCTGAGTTGATCTGCTCCTCGAGCAGATTGGCACGGTCTTGCAGGTCATTCCGGATATCACGCATTGCTTGCCCCTCGTTTTCATGGCTTTGACCAACAACCGAGCGGGCTGGCAGGTGTCACGCAAGACTAATGAGGCCTGCCGGCCGCCGCGTCGGCAAGTGTTCGGATTCCTGGAACCCGGCAAAGCCT
>NZ_DASRGO010000108.1:0-2162 GCF_035650995.1 Methyloceanibacter sp.
GGTGATGCGGGCGAGCCCTGTCGCGGGCGTGTACGACGAGGCGGTCGATCGTGAGTCGGCATCCGAGATCTTGCAGAAGCGCACGGCCGAGGAGGCGGAAACCAAGACTGCCGAAGCCGAGCAGAAACAGGCTACGAAGACCGGTGGCGGTTCTTCGCGTAGCGACAGCTTCTGGACCACGCTCGGCAAGACCATCATCCGCACGGCCGTGCCTGCGGCGACCCGCATCCTTGAGCAATCGCTGAAGCGCAACACGAGGCGAGGGGGCGGCTTCACCGGCTTCGGCATGACCTCGGAGGTCGACAAGGACGATAAGCCTAAGACTTGACGGTCCGGTGCCGGCTTGGCCAAGTCCTTCCCATGCTCGTTCTCGACGGCGTCAGCCTACGCCTTGGCGGCAATCTCGTTCTCGATCGCGCGACGGCATCGTTGCCGCCGAAAGCGCGCGTCGGCTTGGTCGGCCGCAATGGCGCGGGCAAATCCACCCTGCTCAAGCTGATTGCCGGCCTCTACGAGGCGGACGAGGGCAGGATCGAGGCGCCATCCGACACGCGGGTCGGCTATCTCGCCCAGGAAGCGCCAGGGGGAGCGGCCACGCCGTTCGAGACGGTACTTGCCGCGGCGACCGAGCGCGCAAGCCTGCTCGCCGAAGCCGAGCAGGCGGCCGACGCGCATCGCATCGCCGAGATCCACGAGCGGTTGAATGCGATCGACGCGCACGGCGCGCCGGCGCGCGCCGCGCGCATCCTTGCCGGTCTCGGCTTCACTGAAGAAGACCAGCACAGGCCGCTCGCGTCGTATTCGGGCGGCTGGCGCATGCGCGTCGCCCTTGCCGCGCTCCTCTTCTCCGAGCCCGATCTCTTGCTGCTCGACGAGCCCTCGAACCATCTCGACCTCGAGGCCGCGCTCTGGCTCGAGACATTCCTCAAGTCCTATCGGCGGTGCCTCATCGTCGTCAGCCACGAGCGCGACCTTCTCAACAACGTGACCGATTACATTCTCCACCTGGAGAGAGGCAGGCTCACGCTCTATCCCGGCAACTACGACGCGTTCGCGCGGCTCAGGCACGAGCGTCGCGCTCAGGCCGCGGCGGTCGGCGCCAAGGAGGAGGCGCGCGCGAAGAAGCTCAAGGCCTATGTCGATCGCTGGCGCTACAAGGCGCACACGGCGCGCCAGGCGCAGAGCCGGCTCAAGGCGCTCGAGCGCATGCAGCCGATCGAGGCGGTGGTCGAGGATGACCAGATCGCCTTCGCCTTTCCGAGCCCCAAGGCGCTGCGCCCGCCGCTGATCGTGCTCGACAACGCCTCGGTCGGATACGCGCCAGGCAAGCCCGTTCTGTCACGGCTCAATCTGCGCATCGATCCCGATGAGCGGCTCGCGCTTCTCGGCCGGAACGGCAACGGCAAGACCACGCTCGCGCGGCTGCTCGCCGGTCAGCTCAAGCCGATGGGCGGGACGGTCGCGGCGAGCGGCAAGTTGCAGGTCGGCTATTTCGCGCAGCATCAGATCGAAGAACTCGTGCCCGACGCGACGCCGTTCCAGCACATGGAGCGGCTGATGCCGGGCGCTAAACCGGGCGAGGTGCGGGCGCAGCTCGGCCGCTTCGGCTTCTCGGGCGATAAGGCCAATCTCGCCGTATGCCGTCTGTCAGGCGGCGAGCGGGCGAGATTGTCGCTCGCGCTGATCACCCGCAACGCGCCGCATATCCTCATCCTCGACGAGCCGACCAATCATCTCGACATCGACGCGCGCGACGCATTGGTCGAGGCGTTGACCGAGTTCGGCGGGGCCGTGGTCGTGGTCAGTCACGACCGCCACCTGCTCGAGCTGATCGCCGACCGGCTCGTGCTGGTGGAGAACGGCACGGCCAAGGCGTTCGACGGCAGCCTCGACGACTACCGCGACACAGTGCTCGGCGCCGGCGAGACCCGCGAAGAGCAGCTTGCCAAGGCGGCGGCACTGGCGGAGCGGAAGGCGGCGCGCGACCGGGCGGTCGCGGCGAAGGAGCGCGCCAAGGCGGCGCGCAAGGCCGTGCGAGACGCCGAGGCCGAGCTCGACGTGCTGTGGCGGCGGCGGGACGAAATCGACGCTGAACTCACATCGCCCAAGCGAAACGGCGGCGCCCCGGTCGCCGAACTGATGAAGGCGAGAGCCGAGATCGC
>NZ_DASRGO010000109.1:0-18632 GCF_035650995.1 Methyloceanibacter sp.
GGCTTTTGAGACTGAGGCCGTTAACGGAGGCGCCGCTTGAGGCGTTGCATCCCTGCTGCCCTCCCGTTTCGCGGCTACCTCCTTTGCCCACCATGCCTGGCCGAAGCCGAGGGGGATGTTGATGGGCCACAGAAGCAGGGCAACGACAGCGAGCCCGAGCAGGACCGAAAGGATGCGGGAGGCCAGTTCCATGCGCGACACCTGAAATCAGAAGTCGGACATCAGAAGTCGAAAGTCGTCGCTTGAACGCTGTATCGAACGCGGGAGATCGGGCCTTTCTAAGGCTCACTTTATCCGACTTCCGACTTCTCATCTCCGACTACTGGCTCGCCCAGACGATGCGGGCCATCCAGTCGATGCGGTCGACCGGGAAGGCCAGGTTGGGATGCGCGGGATTGAACGAGGCGAGCTCGACGGTCTTGGCCGTGCGCCGCACCAGAATCTTGGCCATCACCTCCCCGTCAGTCGTACGCAGCACCACGCGGTCGCCTTTGCGCGGCGCCGAGTTCGGCGAGACGATGAGGATATCTCCGTCGCGGTAGAGCGGCTGCATGCTGTCGCCCGTCACTTCGAGCGCGTAGGCGTTCTCATCGTCCACGCGCGGAAAGCGGATCTGGTCCCAGCCTTGGCCCACCGGGAAACCGCCGTCGTCGAAGAAGCCGCCGGCGCCGGCCTGCGTCAGGCCGATCAGCGGAATCGGCTGGGCGCGGGCGCGGGCGCCGCGGGGTTCGGCCATGACGAGCGCGGTAAAGTCCTCGAAGGAGGCGCCGGTCGCCTCGAGCACCTTGGCGATGCTCTCGGTGGTGGGCCAGCGGGGGCGCCCCTCGCCGGTCACCCGCTTCGACTTGTTGAAGGAGGTGGGATCGAGCCCGGCCCGCTTGGCGAGGCCCGAGGCGGAGAGGTTGTAACGGCGCGCGAGCGCATCGATCGCCGACCAGACCTTGGCATGGGTAAGCCTGTTCAAGGGGGCCTCCCTGTGCCCGCCCGGGTAGTGTCTCAAGACACTACCGAATCGGAATTTATACCTAATCTAGGAATTATGGCTTATTTTCGCCGTACTTGTCCAATGCAATGCGCGGGGCCCGAGCCCACGTCTTGTTCGACCCCGTCCTGCGGTCTAGTACCAGGATTTATGGACGGGACGGTATACAAGGTGATGACCCGCGCCGACCTTGCAGAGGCCAAGGCCAAAGGCCGTTTCGACGGATCCGCCGACGACTTGCGGGACGGCTTCATTCATCTCTCCGCTGCCGATCAGCTCGAAGGGACGCTTGCCAAGCATTTTGCCGGCCGAGAGGATCTCGTCTTGCTCGCGATGGACAGCGAGCGCCTGGGCGAGCGCTTGCAATGGGAGCCCTCGCGGGGAGGGGCGCTCTTTCCCCATCTCTACGGCCCGCTCGAGTTCGATGCGCTCCTGTGGGATGAGCCACTTCCGATCGGCCAAAACGGGCAGCATCTCCTACCGCGCCGAGCCCAGCCGTGAATGGACTGTTCGGCTTCGGTCAGACGCTCTTGCTTGCGCTCGACCCCGAACGCGCGCACGACCTCGCCGTCAAATCGCTCGAGCTGGGTCTCTATCCGCACACGACCGAGCCTGACGACAAGCGGCTCGCGCAGCGCATCTTTGACCTCGATTTTCCCAATCCGATCGGCATGGCACCTGGCTTCGACAAGAACGCTCGTGTGCCGCGCGAGCTTCTTGGTATGGGCTTCGGCTTCGTCGAGGTCGGTACGCTGACGCCGCGCCCGCAAAGCGGCAATCCGCTTCCGCGCGTGTTCCGTTCCATGAGCGACCGCGCCGTGATCAACCGCCTCGGCTTCAACAACGACGGCCAGGAGGCTGCGCTGGCGAGGCTGAAACAGCGTCCGGCGGGAATCGTCGGCGTCAATATCGGCGCAGGACGCGACAGCCCCGACCGCGTCGCCGATTATGTCTCCGGAATCGAGCGTATGGGCGCGGTGGCGAGCTACTTCACCGTCAATATCTCCTCGCCCAACACGCCGGGCTTGCGCGACCTCCAGGCTCCCGCCGCGCTCGATGCTCTGCTCCAGCGCGTGCAGGCAGCCCGCGGCGCTCTTCCCAGTAAGCCGCCACTCCTCGTCAAGCTCGCGCCCGACCTTGCCGATGACGACCTGCCCGAGGTGGTTGGCGTGATCGTGGCGAACGGGGCGGACGGGATCGTGGTGTCGAATACGACGCTTGTCCGCGATGGGCTCAAGGATGCCGCTTTCGCCCGCGAGGCCGGCGGGCTGTCGGGGCGGCCTCTTTTCGCGAGGGCGACCCGTATGCTCGCCCGCGTCTACAAGCTCACCCAAGGCAAGCTGCCGCTTGTCGGCGTCGGCGGCATCGATTCGGCGGAGACGGCCGTCGCCAAGGTCGAGGCCGGGGCTTCCCTGCTTCAGCTTTACACCGGGCTGGTGTTTGAGGGGCCTGCCCTGATCGGCCGCATCAAACGGGCGCTTATTTCCGCAATCGAGCGCGCCGATGCCACGGACCTGAAGCCGTTAATCGGGAGGCGCGCCGAAGAGTGGGCCGCGCGCAGCGCGTGAACATGGCCCGCGGATTAGCAAAATGTTATCGCTTCGGAAAAGAACATGCTGCCTCGCACACGCATCGCGGGAATCTTCAAGGCATGAAGTCGCCGATACAGCTCATCGAGGAGATCATCCGCGCCAAGACGGCCCTGCATCTTAGGCTCGTCGCCCACCGCAATGCCGGCGAAGCCGAGATCGGGGGCCGATGCATCAATGAACTGATCGCAGAGGTTGACGAAGGCATTCCGCGCTACGAGCGCATGCTCGTCTATTTCAAAAACAAGCTCGCCGCCGAGATCATGGTGTCGGCCGAGGCGGACGGTGAGCCGGAGCAATCTTAGAACGCGAAATCTTACGGTTTCGGCGCGCTGGACGGGAATCGGCTCCGGCGGCCCGTGCCGCCCCCCCCTGTGCACAACCGGACAATTGCCAAGTGACGCATGGCGTGGGTGCGGCCGTGAGTTGTAGGTTACCGGTGGGGCTCTCGCCCCGTTAATGAGGGAGGTAAAAACATGAAAACCACAACGAAGCTTTCACTCGTTGCGATCATCGTGGTCAGCCTGTTTGCCGGTATGAGCGGGAACGCTCAGGCCAAGCACCGCCACATTTTTGCTTGCCCCGGCAAGCCGGGCACTCTTGCCGCGCTGCTCTGCCCGGCTAAGAAATAGCGCGGGGAAAACTTTGCCTGAAGCAAGTTGGGCCGGCTTTCCGCCGGCCCTTTTGTCAGGTAGGCGCAGGGCGCTTGTCGGCGACTGGAATGGTGACGATCTATCACAATCCACGCTGCTCGAAGTCGCGCCAGACGCTTGCGCTTCTCGAAGCGCGCGGGGTCGAGCCGAACGTCGTGGACTATCTGAAGGACCCGCCCTCGGCCGCCGAGCTGAAAGCAATCCTAAAGAAACTTGGGATGCGCCCGCGCGATCTCATCCGCCGCGGCGAAGCGCGCTACGCCGAGCTCGGTCTTGAGGATCGCGCGCTTTCGGACGACGAGCTGATTTCGCTCATGGTTGCGAACCCGATTCTTATCGAGCGTCCCATCGTGATCTCAGGCAAGAAGGCTGCGATCGGCCGCCCGCCCGAGAACGTGCTCGAGATTCTGGGATAAAGCGGGAAAACCCCGGCGAGGGGCAGGGGGTGCCCCATCAGTTCTGCGGCGGGCAACGGGGCATCGGCCGTTGCCCACCCAAGCCTAGACTTGCCGGTTGCGCGAGCCGGGATCGAGCATCTCGCTCGAGCCGCGTCCCATCATCTTGAGAAGCCGGGTGATGAACCAGATCGGGAAGACGATGACGGCGCCAAGCAGGAAATAGCGGGCGGCCTTCTCGACGGCCGTGAAGCCCATGTCGTAGATGCGCTGGACCAGCCGCTCCAGGCTGTCGATCAGCTCGAGCGGGCTGAAGCCGAGAGCGGCCAGCACCACGCCGACGATGAGCGAGAGGATGGCGAGCCTGATCAGAACGAGCGCCGGATTCCCGCCAAAAAACCGTTCCATCGATCGGCTCCCTTGTTCGCGCCAGGCGAAGGCTACCGCTTCGCCTTGAAGAGATCGTAACCTTCGATTCGAATTGCAGCAGAATTGGTGCTGCCGGCTGGCAAGGTCAAGCAGGACGAAATGGCAAGAAGCGCGATGAGGAGGCTCGCGGCGCCTGAACCGGCGGCCGCCCGAACATTGCCGGAGCCGTTTGCCTCCTGGTTCGCAAGCCGCGGCTGGCAGCCCCACCCCCATCAGCTCGCGCTGCTCGAAGCGGCCGGCGAGGGGCGCGATACCCTTCTCATCGCGCCGACCGGGGGCGGCAAGACGCTCGCGGGCTTCCTGCCGAGCCTGGTCGATCTCTCGTCCCGGCCGAGCGCTCGGAGCGCTCTCCGCTCCCTCCACACGCTCTATGTCTCGCCGCTCAAGGCGCTCGCCACCGACATCGCGCGCAATCTCGCAACGCCCATCGAAGAGATGGATCTTCCCATCAGGATCGAGACGCGCACCGGAGACACGCCGCCCCAACGCCGCGCGCGCCAGCGCGTGTCGCCGCCTGACATGCTTCTCACCACCCCCGAACAGATCGCGCTGATGCTGTCGCACAAAAGCGCTGCCGAGCTATTCGGCTCGCTCAAATTTGTCATCCTCGACGAGCTGCACGCGCTCGCCACAAGCAAGCGCGGCGACCTGCTCGCGCTCGACCTCGCGCGGCTGCGCACTCATGCGCCGGAGCTCACCGCCATTGGTCTTTCGGCGACTGTGGCGCGGCCTTACGAGCTTGCCGCCTACCTCGTGCCGCACAAGGGCCAACAGGCCACCCGCCTTGCCGAGATCGTCATGGGCCGCGAGGGAGCCAAGGCCGACATCTCCATCCTGCGCTCGGAGGCCGAGCTTCCGTGGGCGGGACACTCAGCCCGCTATGCCCTCCCCGAGATGTACCGCGCGATCAAGGCGCACCGGCTTTCGCTCGTGTTCGTAAACACGCGCTCCCAGGCCGAGATGCTGTTTCACGAATTGTGGCGCTACAACGAGGACAATTTGCCGATCGCCCTCCATCACGGCTCGCTCGACGTGGCGCAGCGGCGCAAGGTCGAGGCGGCGATGGTTCAGGGCAAGCTCCGCGCCGTGGTCTGCACCTCGACGCTCGACCTCGGCATCGACTGGGGCGACGTCGATCTCATCATCAATGTCGGCGCGCCTAAAGGTGCGAGCCGGCTTGCTCAGAGGATCGGCCGCGCCAATCACCGCATCGACGAGCCGAGCAAGGCCGTGCTCGTGCCTGCCAACCGCTTCGAAGTGGTCGAGTGCCAGGCGGCGCTCGAGGCCGCGGAAGAGGGAGCGCAAGATACGCCTCCCGCACGGCCCGGCGCACTCGACGTGCTCGCTCAGCACGTTCTCGGCACGGCTTGCGCCGAGCCGTTCGATCCCGACCGTCTCTATCGCGAGGTCACGAGCGCGGCCCCTTATCAGGGGCTGACCCGCGTGGGCTTCGACAAGGTTGTGGCCTTCGTCGCGACCGGCGGATACGCGCTGTCGAATTACGAACGCTACGCCAAGCTGAGGCGCACCCCTGAGGGCCTCTATCGCCTCGCCCATCCCCGGCTTGCGCAGCAATACCGCCTCAATGTCGGCACCATCGTCGAAGCACCCATGGTGCGCGTGCGGCTCGCCCGGTTGAAAGGGGGCGCGTTCAAGGCGAAGTCCGCGCTGGCGGCGGGACGCGTCCTTGGCGAGGTCGAGGAGTACTTCATCGAGCAGCTCACGCCCGGCGACACGTTCGTGTTTGCCGGCGAAATCCTGCGCTTCGAGGGGTTGCACGAGCTTGATGCCATCGTCACGCGCGCGCACGCGAGCGAGCCGAAGGTACCGGCCTATGACGGCGGCAAGTTCCCGCTCTCGACCTATCTCGCCGAACGGGTGCGCCAACTGCTCGCCGAGCCGAACACCTGGACGCGGCTCCCCGATCAGGTCTCAGACTGGCTGCGGCTTCAGGCGGACATTTCGGTCGTGCCGGGCCCCGAAGAGGTTTTGGTCGAAACCTTTCCGCGCGGGAGCCGATATTACCTCGTCTGCTATCCGTTCGAGGGGCGGCTTGCCCATCAGAGCCTCGGCATGCTGCTGACGCGGCGGCTCGAACGGGCGGGCGCCGGGCCTTTCGGCTTCGTCGCCAATGAATACGCGCTCGCCGTCTGGGCGCTCAACGACATGGGCAATATGATCGGGAACGGGCGGCTCGATCTCGGCAAGCTGTTCGATGCCGACATGCTCGGCGACGATCTGGATGCCTGGCTTGCCGAGTCGAGTCTCATGAAGCGCTCCTTCCGCATCTGCGCCATCATCTCCGGCCTGATCGAGCGCCGCCATCCGGGTTTGGAAAAGACCGGGCGGCAGATGACCGTCTCTTCCGACCTCATCTACGACGTGCTCCGCCAGCACGAGCCCGATCATGTGCTGTTGCAGGCGGCGTTCGCCGATGCGGCGACCGGCCTCATCGATGTCGGCCGTCTTAACCAATTCCTCGCACGGATCAGGGGACGAATCAGGCATATTGGCCTGAGCCAAGTCTCGCCGCTTGCGGTCCCCGTCATGCTTGAAATCGGCCGCGAGAGCGTCGCTGGGGGGGCGAGCGAGATCTTGTTGCGTGAGACCGTCGAAGAGCTGATCGCGGAGGCCTTAAGCGGACATGCTGCGCGCCAAGCCTGATCTCATGCCTGACATTGCTCCCTCCATCCGCTCGCGCATCCGCGTCTGCGGCCACGTCATGCGGCCGCTCGCCGCCGGCGCGCTCTATTGGGAGGACGAGGACACGCTCCTCGTGGCCGATCTTCACCTGGAGAAGGGCGCGGCCTTCGCCGCTCTCGGCATGCTGCTGCCTCCCTACGATACGCGCACCACGCTGCAGCGGCTCGAGAAGGTCATCAACGCGGTCAGGCCGGGCAGGGTCGTCGCGCTCGGCGACAGCTTCCATCGGAGCGAGGGCGCCGCGCGGATGGCGGATGACGACCTCGCGCTTCTGACCAGCCTGCAGAAAGGCCGCGAATGGTACTGGATCTGCGGCAACCACGATCCGCATCTCCCGGCCTCGATCGGCGGCACGATCTGCACCACGCTTACGATTTGCGGCATCACCCTCCGTCACGAACCTTCCGCAACCGTCGCCGAGCGGGAGATCGCCGGCCATTTGCACCCCGTAGCGAGGATCGCGCGGCGGGGCGCGGTGATCCGACGCCGTTGTTTCGCGACCGACGGCAACCGGCTGGTAATGCCGGCCTTCGGCGCTTATGCCGGTGGCCTGAACGTTCTCGACCGGGCCTTCGGCGATCTCTTCCTGCGCCATAGGCTCGAAGCCTGGATGATGGGCCGGGCTGATGTCTACCCGGTGCTGGGCAGCTTGCTGTTGCCCGATTGACCTAGTCGCGGCGAAACACCACCCAGCCGAACAGTCCGATCATCACCGCGATAGTCACGGCCGCAAGGCCGTAGACGAAGGGGTGATCGCGCGCGAGCAGGGAGACAGCGCGTTCGAAGCCGGCCTGGCTCACTTCGAGCGTCCCTTCGCTCTTGCTGATGAGATGACCGTCGCGGAAGAGGTAGACGTCGGTTGTATAGCGTCCGAGCGGCACATTCGCCGGCAGATCGACGCTCGCCCTGAACAGGCTGCGGCCTATGAACGTGACGCCGTCGTCATGCTCCTGAAACAGGTTTTGGTCCTGTTTCAGCCTGGTCAGCGCCGACCTGTAGGCGGCCACCGTAGCGTCATCCTGCGCGTTCTTGCCGAATTCCAGATTGGAGAAGCCGACGCCGAGCTGTTTCAGCGTGTCTTCGGTCGTAATCGCCTTGAACGGCCTCGTCCCGAGCACGGCGTAGAAACCCGGCACGCCTTTGAAGGTTCTTCCGGCGCGATTGACCCAGATCCCGGCCACCTGCTCCTTGCGCCTGACGACGATCGGCTCAGCCGGGCTGCGAATGACGGTGATCACGTCGTAATTGCCCTCGTCGGGCGCCAGCGCGTGGCTGAAATCGATGCTGCCGAAGATGACGATCTCGATGCCGGCGAAATTCGATTGAATGGAGATCTCGCGGGTCGAGACATCGGATTGCACCGTCTCAGTCGGCGCGGGCTCGGCCGCGCCCGCCGGCGCTGGCGAGAGCGCGCAAAGAGCGAACAGGAGCCAAAGTCCTCTAGCCATCATGCCCCCACCAGCTGGGGAACGATGCTGTAGACGTCCTCGGGCTTCAGCACGAGGTCGAGCAGCAGCCGGAAGGCGACCGCAAGTACCAGGAGAGCGAGCAAGAGACGCAAATGCTCGCCTTTGAGCTTGTGTCCTGCGCGCACTCCGAACTGGCCGCCGATCACCCCGCCGATGGCGAGAATGAGCGCGAGAACCACGTCGAGCGAATGGTTGAAGGTCGCTTGCAGCAGCGTCACGATCGCGGTGACGAAGATGATCTGAAACATCGACGTGCCGATCACGATATTGGTCGGCATGCGCAGGAGGTAGATCATGGCCGGCACCATGATGAAACCGCCTCCCGCCCCGAGAAAGGCGGCGAGCAGGCCGACGACCGCGCCGATCACGAGCGGAGGGATGGTGCTGATGTATAAGCGCGAGGTCGGAAAGCGCATCTTCAACGGCAGACCGTGAATCCAGTTATGCGCGCTGCCGCGCCGCGCTGGCACCGGCTTGCCGGAGCGCGCCTTATGGATGACGCGCGCACTCTCGATCAGCATGAGCACGCCGATGGCGCCGAGAAACACGACATAGGTGAGCGAAATAAGAAGTCCCGCCTGCCCGATCTGGCGCAACAACCTCAAGAGGAGCACGCCAATGAACGCGCCGACAGCGCCGCCTGCGATCAACACGTTGGCCATGCGGAGGTCGATATTGCCCCGCCGCCATTGGGCGAGCGCGCCGGAGACCGAAGTGGCGACAATCTGATTGGCCCCCGTCGCCACCGCAATCGGGGCCGAGACGCCCGAGAACATGAGCAGCGGCGTGAGCAGAAAGCCGCCGCCAACCCCGAACATGCCGGACAGGAAGCCGACCGCCGCTCCGAGCCCCAGCATGACCAACAGGTTCACCGAGACCTCGGCAATGGGCAGGTAGACTTGGAGCATCGGGATCAGGAGTCGGAAATCGGAAGCCAGAGATCAGAAACCAGAAATTGGCGGTTCTGGCCACCGCCTTCTGGCCTCTGCCCTCCGATTTCCGGCTCTGATTTCCGCGGCTTGATATCAGCTTGTCAGGCGTTCGAGCTTGGTGACGAGCGGGATGTTGACCTCGCCCGTCTCGTCGAGACCGTTGCGGCGCTCGAAGCTCTTGATGGCGTTGCGCGTCTGGGCGTCGAGCTGGCCGTTCGCGGGACCTGCGTCGTAGCCGAGCTTGTTGAGCAGCTTCTGGGCGCGAGTGATGAGCGAGGCGGTCGGGGTCTCCGTTGGGAGGGCCCACCCGGCAGGCTCGTCGACTTCGTTCGCCTCTGCCGGAGCCGGCTTTGCCCTCCAGGCCTTGACCGCCTGCTCGGCCGACGCAAGCGTCGCGGCGTCGAGCTGAGCCTTCACCAGGTCGCGCCGCTTGGCGGCTTCCGCGTCGCCGTTCTCGGCCGCGAGCGCGAACCACTGATAGGCGGTGGCGAGATTCTTCGCCATACCGAGCCCGTGTTCGGCGAGGATGCCGAGATTGTACTGGCTGTCGGCGAGGCCGTAAGAGGCGGCTTCGCCATACCACTTGGCGGCGAGTGCATAATCGGTCACCGGCCCCTGGCCCGAGCTCACGGCGACGGCGAGATTGTGCATGGCCTTGACGTTGCCCTTTTCGGCCGCCGCCGCATACCAGGAACGTGCCTTGCCGAGATCCTTGACCACGCCTTGGCCGCGCTCATACATCGAGGCGAGACGGTATTGGGCAGGAGCAAGCCCCGAGGCCGCGGCGCGCTCGAGCCAGTGCGCGGCCTCGATCAGGTCCTGGGCCGTGCCTTGGCCGTCCGCATAGCGAAGCGCAATCGCGTATTGCGCCCGCGGGTCGCCTGAAGCTGCGGCCTGCCGCAGGGAGGTGGGTCCGAGCGACTCTGGCGGCAGGGGAAGCGTGGCCGGCATCGGCTGCTCGGGCGCCGTAACCCGTGCCCCGCCGAGCGAAGGCTCCTCGATGCTGACCGAAACGCCGGGCGGGAGCGTGGCAATGCCCTGCGGGGTGAATGAAGCGGGCTCCGGCCGCGGTGTCCCCTCGGCGACTGCTGGCTTGCGGTAGGAGGACTTGGCGACATCGGTGACCCCGCCCGCCTGGCTCGTCGCGCTTGGCGCGCTGTCGTCGGGACTCGGGTCGATGCCCTGATTGAAGCCGGTCGCCGAGCCGTCGCCAGGATCTTGCTCGATCATGCCGGGATCCACGTCGGCTCCGGATCGCGCGGGCGGACTGGCCTCCGGCGCCCCCTGAGTGGGAGCGCCTTGCGTCTCGCCGGGAAGGGTCGTGCCGTGGCGGGAATTGTCGGGGAGTGGCGTAATCTCGTCGCCGCCGGTGGATCCTGGGACCGTCTCCTCCGCCCCGGGAGGGGTCGCCTCGACCTCGGGCTTCGAGCGCAGGCGGCTGTAAAGCAGGGCCGCGCTGATGATAAGCAGGATCGCGGCGCTCACCATGAGCAGCGAACGCTTACGTTTCGATGGCGCGTCGGCGTCTGGGATGGTGCCAGGCGCGATCTTATCGGTGGCGCGGCGCGCCTTGCCGCCGGCCCGTTCCTCGGCTTTGATCGCAGCCGCCTGGGCGGCGCGCCTGGCAGCCGCCACGAGATCGTCGCGAGCGAAATCGTCTTTTCCCTTCGGACCGACCTTCCCGCGCTCCTCTCGAGCGTCGAGATCCACGGCCTCCTCGTCGAGCGGCGGACGCTTCCCGCGTCCGAATTTCGGGGCGGCCTCGCTCTCCTGGAAATCGGAGATCGATCCGGCAAGCCGGCTCTTGAGAGATTTGTCGCTGGGGGCGGCCGCCGCGGCCGTCCCTTGAGCCCCTGCCTGCGTCGTCAGCGTCGGTTGGAAGGGCGGAAGCGGCGGCAGGCCCTGCTCGGCCTGGGCACGAAAGCGCTCGGCGAACGGCGCTTGCGGCTTCTGCGGCTGAGCCGGGGTAGAGCCGCTTCTTTCCACCTGCGCCACGAGTTGCTTCAGCGACTCGTGCACGGCCTGGAGCGATCCGGCCAGACGCTCGTCGCTCGCACGGGCCTTGTCGCTCATCGCCACGAGATCGCGGTGCATCGCGTTGAGCCGGTCTTCGCTCGCTGTCGACACTGGCTTCTCCGCGACTTGGCGCGCCGCTTCGTTCGCCGCCTTGGTCGCGATCTCTTCGAGCACGTCGGGAGCCGCGTCGAAGCGCTCGATCAGGGTGCGCAGCTGTTCCTCGATCGAGGCGATGCGCTGAAGCTGCGCCTCGGCGCGGCTAAGCTGTTGACCCATCTCGGAAAGTTGCTTCTCGACCGAGGCGAGATTGTCGAGCTTCGAGGCCTGCCTAAGCGCCCCGCTGAGTTGGTTTGCGATCTCGTCGAGCCGCGTGTTGAGCGCCTCGATGGTGGCGGCCGGCATCACCGTGCTGAGCGAGCGCTCGAGCTGATGGGCGACGTCGGTCAGGCGCTTGTCGAAGGCGCCTTCGCTTCCAAGCGGCGGGAGATCGAGCGAGGGGAAAGTCGATGCGGGCGCCTTGAAGCCAAAATCCGGAAATCCCTGCTTAGGTGTCTCTGCCGTTCTGGGTGGGATCGGCGCCGACGAAAAGGCGGTCGGCACCTCGCCTGCGCTGGAAGGATCGTGGGCCCCCGCCGCGGCGACATCGAGGCTCGCCGACAGCGCCTTGCCAAGGCGCTCGAAATCTTCGAGGGGATTTGCGGTTTGCGGCTCGAAGCGGCGCGCGAGGTTGCTCACCTGGTCTTGCAGACGGTCGAGTGTCGCCGATTCGGCCGGGGTGCTGGTCGCGCGTGCGGCATCGGTCGTCTGCGAAAGCTGGTCGAGCCTCGCGTGCAACTCGTCGAGCGCCTCGCTATAGCGGCGCTCGCTCTCCTCGACCCGCTCGACAAGCCTGCGGAGAAGGCTCTCGACCGTGCGCTGATCCATGGGACCTTCGGTCGGTGCCTCGCCGGATCTTTGCGCCCCGCCGCTTTGCCAAGTAGCTTCCGAAGCCATCCCGTTCCCCATGGAGTATGACGCCGCAAATGTTTGCGTCCGATCGGGCGTGGGACTCGAAAAAGTGAGAGAGACACGCGACGAAGGGGTCGAAACTCACGGTGGCAAGGGTGGGTAAATTTTGCGTTAAACGGCGCCCTAATGTGGGACAAATAGGGCTGGAATCGTTGCGATTTAGCCGAGCGGCGTGCTCGGCTCGTCACCATGTCGCAGCCGGGATGATGAGAGACGCATGGCGGGGATGACCCAGGCGAGCCACAGGCTCACGGTCGAAACGCGGGGCAAGGGCTTTACCGAGATCACCCGCGAGCTTGCGCGCTGGCTCGACAGCCTTGGCGCCGACAACGGCCTCCTCACCGCGTTCATCTGCCATACCTCGGCGTCGCTCGTCATTCAGGAGAACGCCGACCCCAACGTCCGGCGCGACCTGCTCGATGCGCTCGACATCCTCGCGCCCGAGGACCGGCGTTACGCCCATCAGGAGGAGGGTCCCGACGACATGCCGAGCCACATAAAGTCCATGCTGACCGCCGTTAGCCTCTCCATCCCGGTGGTCGGGGGAAGCATGGTGCTCGGCACCTGGCAGGGCGTCTATGTGGTCGAGCATCGCGCGGCGCCGCATCGCCGTAACGTGGCGCTCAATTTCATCGGCAACATTGCGCAGGGTTAGCGGCGGAGCTAGCCGGCGAAGGACTTGGTCGCGGCGACGAGCTCGTGCACGATGCCGGGCTCGGTCATGGCGTGACCCGCGTCGGGCACGACCTTGAGCTTCGCTTGCGGCCAGTTGCGTACAAGGTCGAAAGCGATCTTGACCGGCGTCACCACGTCGTAGCGCCCGTGCACGATGATGCCCGGAATGCCGGCAAGGCGGTGGGCGTCAGCGATCAACTGGTCATCGCTCGCGAAGAAGCCGCGATTGACAAAATAGTGGCATTCGATGCGCGCGAACGCGAGCGCGTAATGGTCCTCGGAGAAACGGCGCACGCGCTCGGCATCGGGCAAAAGCGACAAGGTCTTTCCCTCCCAAGCGCTCCAGGCGCGGGCCGCCTCGAGCTGCACCTCAGGGTCGGGATGGGTGAGGCGGCGGTAATAGGCGGCGATCATGTCCGAGCGTTCCGCCTCGGGTATGACGCGGACATAGTCCGCGAACGCGTCGGGAAAGATCCAACTCGAACCTTCCTGATAGAACCATTCAAGTTCCGAGCGCCTGAGTGTGAAGATGCCGCGCAGCACGAGCTCGGTGACGCGTTCGGGATAGGTCTCGGCATAGGCGAGGCCAAGCGTCGAGCCCCATGAGCCCCCGAAAACCTGCCAGCGATGGATGCCGAGATGCTTGCGCAGACGCTCGATATCCTCGACCAGGTCCCAGGTGGTGTTCTCTTCGAGCGAGGCATGCGGCGTCGACCGGCCGCAGCCGCGCTGATCGAACAGCACGATGCGATAGCTGCGCGGATCGTGATAGCGGCGCATCACCGGGTTGATGCCGCCGCCCGGGCCGCCATGCAGCAGAACGGCGGGCTTGCCGGCGGGCGAGCCGCATTCCTCGAAATAGATCTCGTGCAGGTCCGAGACTCTGAGCCGTCCCGTACGATAGGGCACGATCTCGGGATAGAGCGTGAGCCGCGGCTGATGGGGAGTCTGCTGCCGGTCCATCGGCTTCACCGTTCCGCCTCTCACTGGCCCGAAGCGGTCGCCGAAGCAGCGGCCGCCGCAGCCGCTGCCCGCTGCTGCGCCCGATCGTAGATCGACTCGCCCTCGGGGTCGCGCATGTCCTCGCAGTAGGCCGCCTCGGCCTCTGACGTCCGGGAGCGGATCAAGCTCCCGGCGATTCCGGCGACGAGACCAAGTCCCGCTCCCATGAGGCTCGCAATAGCCGTGGTCATCGGTGCATGTCCACCGTCGAAAGCGCCCATTGCGGTTGCTGCCACAACGGTGATGAAGCCTGCGCCAAGCGCGGCGAAAGCGCCCTGTGCCGTAGACCTCGGCCACCAGATCGCAAGCAGCAACGGGGCGAAGAACGTCGCGCCGGCGAAGGCGAAAGCCGTCAGCGCCGCCCGCAGCGGGTCGAGGTCGGCGATGAGGAGAAAGACGCACGCCCCGAGCGCCGATGCCCCGATCGCGGCCCAAGCGGCAATCAGCCGCGGCAACGCGGTCGGCCGTCGGTCGATCGCGCGGTAGAGATCCTCGGCGAGGCTCGCCGACAAGGTGAAGAGATGCGAGCCCGCTGCGGCGAGTGCGATCGCCATGCCGCTCGCTGCCATGAGCGCCGTGATCACGTAGGGAAGCCGCATCGCTATCGGCAGCGCGAGCGCGATGCTGTCGCGAGCGATATGGAGCTCGGACGCCCCAATGGCTCCGTCGCCGTTGGCGTCCCCCGCCTGCAAGAGACTGCGGCTCGAGAGTTCGTTCACCCAGGCGGGGAGCGCCGAGGCGGGTGCCTTGGCGATGTCCTGGAACATGACCACCTTGGCGAACGCGGCGATGGCCGGCGCCGTCATGGCGAACAGCGCCACGATGAGAACCGCCCAGGCCACCGAGCGGCGCTGGTCGGCGACCGAGGCGGTCACCCCGCTCCGCACGAGCAGACTCGGCAACGCGGCGGTGCCGAGCGCGATAGAAAGAAAGAGAAGGGCGAATTCCCCTTCGCTCAGAGCCCCGAACGGCTCGAGGAACGGCTTGGTGACCGAAAGCGGAGCGGTTGCAGGGAAGGGTGACGCCGAGGCATCGGGCGCGATCGGGGTGAGCCCGGTCGTGATCTCGGCATCGTGGAGCGGGGACAGGGTCTCGCCATAGGTGAATTGCGGTACGGGCAGGTTGGTGAGGAGGACGGAAATAAGGATGAGCGGCGCGGCAAGGCCGACCGCTCCGGTGATGAATTCCGCGCTCCCCGTCCAGGTGAGCGAGCGCATCCCACCGATCAGAACCGATGCCGCGACCACGAGCGCCACCAAGATCACGGCGCCCGAGAATGATAGAGGCAAAAACAGCGCCGCGACCATCGCCGCGACCTTGAGCTCCGCGGCAAGCAGAAGCGCCGTGGGCGGAAGCTGGAGCACGCTCGCGGCCATACGGAGATAGCGCGAACGGTAGCGGTGTCCGAGAAAACTCGGCACGGTGTAGGATCCCGCCTTGCGCAGATAGGGCACGAACAGCACCCCCGCGAGCAGGAGACCGCACGTCCAGCCGAGCCCGATCGCGAGCGCATCGAAACCGAGAAAGAAAATCGTCCCGGTATAGGCGAAGAAACCGACCCCGCCGATCGCGGTTGCGGCGAGCACCAAACCGTTGAACACGGGTGGAACGCGGCGCCCTGAAGCGAAGAAGTCTTCGACGTTCTGCGTATAGGTGCCGGCGGCGATGACGAGATAGAGCCCGAGCGGAGCGACGATCATGACTTCCGCGATCGCGGCGTCGCTCCAGCCGAGCTGCTCCAGCATGGCGAGCATGATCGCGAGCGAGACGATGGCGCTCGTGACGATGCCGTAATAGGCGCCGAGATGCGGGTTCGGCGTGCGCAAGCGCGGATGGCCGTTCATCGCCTAGACGAGCTCCGTGGTTTCGCTGCGTCTCTGATCGATGCGCTCTTGCACGCGAACGAACCAGAAGGCGAGGGCAATGACGAGAAACAGAACGCCCTGGGAGAGGACGACGAAGCCAAGGGGAAAATGCAGGAACCAGTATTGGTTGAGCGCGGTCGCTGCGGCGATGGCGATAAAGACGGCGGCGAACGTGCCGATCAGGATCGCGATCGCGAGGATCAGCGTGGTGAGCTGATGGCGATCGCGCGCGGGATTGTCCGAAACGGGAACGTCCGTCGCCACTTTGTTCCCTCTCGCTTGTCGAGACCGCAAAGCGTTAGCAGCAAGCGGGCCTGTTGCAAACTCCGCACGCACCATTGACGTTCAAACGTGGCATGCTGGTGACTTGGCTTGAGAGAGGACGGGCGATGTTCAAGGAATTCAAGGAATTTGCCCTGCGCGGCAATGTCGTGGACATGGCGGTCGGCATCATCATCGGTGCCGCCTTCTCGACCATCGTCAAGTCCCTGGTCGACGACGTCATTACACCTCCCTTGAGCGTCGTCACGGGCGGCATCGATTTCTCCAATCTGTTCATTCCCCTGAACGGCGAGCATTACGACACGCTCGCCCAGGCGAGGCAGGCCGGAGCCCCGACCATCAACTACGGCATCTTCATCAACAACGTGATCAGCTTCACGATTGTGGCCTTCGTGCTGTTCCTGGTGGTCAAGAGCATGAACCAGCTGCGCCGCAAGCAGGAAGAGGCGCCGGCGAGCGAGCCGCCGCCCTCGCGCGAGGTGCAGCTGCTCGAGGAGATCAGAGACGCCTTGGTGAAGCAGAAATGATCTGAGCCCGCGCCGTGTGAGGGGGTGTTACGTTTCTGCGACCGGAAGACGCGCATGCCGGCCTTGCCGCCGACGTCGTCGAGTCGCGTCGCCGAAGGTGACGTCGAGCTTGGCGAACAGGCTCGTGGATGCCGATGGATTGAAGAAATTGATCCCACAGAAATCGGTAGTTCTTCCAGAAATCGGGCGCTGCCAGGGGCTTCCCGCGAAATGCATTTGCACCAGGTCGCTGTGATGGGGACGATTTGTGCTCCTTAGGGGGCGTGTAGAAGATATTTCTCTCATTTGCGTGCAAATGAAACCATTTTTCTTCTTTTTACGCAGACCGCCTTTCTGGAGCAAACATTTCCTACTAACTTTCGGGTTTGCGACCGGGCGATCCCGGTGCGAGCGACGGGCGATTGAGGCGATGAAGGCCAATCGGGCTTCGAGCGGAATGGCTGCCATTGGCGCGGGCTCTCGTCTGCCGCGCCCGCTCGCCTTTGGTCCTGACAACGCGATCAGTTTCCAGTACACGAGCGGGCCGCAATCGGCCGCGAGGGGTGCCTGAGTTATGTTCCTTACCGTTCATATGCCCGACGGCAGCGCCCACCGGCTCGAGGCGCTCGAAGGCTGGCGCGTGATGGAGGTGATCCGCGACTGGGGCCTTCCCATCAAGGCCGAATGCGGCGGCGCCTGCGCTTGCGCCACCTGCCATGTCTGGGTCGCAGAGCAGTGGCTCGACAAGCTCGTGCCGCCCAGCGACGAGGAGCTCGAGATGCTCGACGGCGCCTTCAACGTCGATGAGCGCTCGCGGCTCTGCTGCCAGATCATCATGTCGAAGGAACTCGACGGCCTCGAGGTCGAGCTTGCGCCAGAGAGCCTCGCCGACACGCCGCAAGAGCGGATTGCGGTGGGAGGCTAGCGATGCGGACCTTTCCCGTCTTCGTAAGCTTCGAAGGCAAGCCTCCGCTCGTGGTCGGCGGCGGCGAGCTTGCGGCTATGAAGGCCCGCCTTCTGCTCAAGCGTGCCGCCGCGGTCGACGTTGCCGCAAGCGATGTCGTGCCTGAGCTTGCCGCTCTTGCCGAACAGAAGCTCGTATCGCTTCTCCCTGCTTTGCCCGGCATCGACCAATTGCGCGGCCGCCCGCTCGTGGTCTCCGCCACCGGGGACGATCAGGAAGATGCCCGCGTCTCGGCCATCGCGCGTGCGCTCGGCGTTCCGGTCAACGTGCCGGACCGACCCGAGCTCTGCACCTTCGTCCTTCCCGCGATCGTCGATCGCGGCGAGGTGACGGTCGCCATCGGCACCTCGGGTGCCGCGCCCGTGCTCGCCCAGCGCCTGCGCGCCTGGCTCGAGCAGGAGCTGCATCCGCGGCTCGATGCGCTCGCGCGTCTCGCTGGAGAATTTCGCGGCGCCGTCGCCGATAGAGTGCCGTCCGGCGCGAGGCGGCGGAAATTCTGGGAGGCCGTGTTCGAAGGCGCTGCCGCCGAGGCCATGCTCGAAGGTGACGAGGAGAAGGCCAAGGCCCTGATCGGCGAGGCAATCGAGACCGCAGCCTCGACGCCCAATCTTCAGGGACGCGTGCTCCTCGTCGGCGCAGGCCCCGGAGACCCCGAGCTTCTCACTATGAAGGCCGTGCGCGCGCTGAAAGCCGCCGACGTGATCCTCTACGACCGATTGGTCGGCGAGGGCGTGCTCGATCATGCGCGCCGCGAGGCCGAACTGATCCCGGTCGGCAAGGCCAAGGGCGAGCACAGCGTTCCGCAAAGCGAGATCAACCGGCTTCTAATCGCGCGCGCTCACGCGGGCCAGACTGTGGTCCGCTTGAAAGGCGGCGATCCGTTCATCTTCGGCCGCGGCGGCGAGGAGCTCGAGGCCTTGCGCGAGGCGGGCATTCCGGTCGAGATCGTTCCGGGCGTCACCGCCGGCATCGCCGCGGCGGCGAGCCTGCAGATCCCGCTCACCCATCGCGACATCTCGCACACCGTGACCTTCCTCTCGGGCCACGAGGCGGGCGGCGAGGAGCCCTCCTTCGCGCATCTCGACCTTGCCGCACTCGCCTCGGGCAAAAACACGCTGATGGTCTACATGGGCGTCTCGACGGCCGGCGCGATCGCGAACAG
>NZ_DASRGO010000110.1:0-2327 GCF_035650995.1 Methyloceanibacter sp.
TAGCGCACAAGCACCGCCCTCCATGTGGCAGCCTGGCCGGGATCTGCGATCTCGGCGGTGTCGAAGCCCGAGCGCAGAAGGAACTGGGCGAGGTCGGGGATGAGATAACCGACCGCCCTAATCTCGCCGGTGAATCCGTGACGCTCGCGCAACAGAACCGCCAGGCTGATGCCGCGCCCGTCGCCGAAAGCGGGAAAGCGGATGGCAACGGGGCCGGCGTTACCCGAGGCCGCGGCTTGAAGCGCCGCGTTGTCGGCGGTCGGCTCGAGCAGGGTCGCGGCCTCGGCGGGATCGGACAGCAATTCGCCGGTGGCGAGATCAAGCAGCGCCATAGAGAGCCTCCTTGAACGGCTTCGCCCCCACGCGCCGCCAGGTATCGAGGAAGGTCTCTCCGTCGATACGCTCGGCGAGATAGGTGCCGATGATGGTGTCGATCGCTTGCGGAACCGCCTCGGCGCGGAAGCCGGGGCCGATGATGGTGCCGACCGCGGCATCATCCTTCGGCGAACCGCCGAGCGAGATCTGGTAAAGCTCGGTGCCTTTCTTGTCGACGCCCAGGATGCCGATATTGCCCGAGTGGTGGTGGCCGCAGGCGTTGATGCAGCCCGACATGTTGAGCCTGAGCGGTCCGATCTCCTCCTGGCGCTTCAGGTTCTCGAAGCGCTTGGCGATCTCCTTGGCGATCGGGATCGAGCGGGCATTGGCGAGGTTGCAATAATCGAGCCCCGGGCAGCAGATCATATCGCCGAGAAGATCGTAATTGCCGGTGGCGAGCCCTGCCGCGTTGAGCGCGTCGTAGAGCGTGACCACGTCCGACGTGGCAACGTGCGGCAGGATCAGATTCTGCGTGTAGTTGACGCGAACTTCGTTATGGCCGAAGCGCTCGGCGAGATCGGCGACGAGCTCCATGGTGTCGGAGCTTGCATCGCCCGGCGTGCGCCCGGGTTCCTTCAACGAGATTACTACCGTCGAATAGCCCGGCACGCGATGGGCGCGCACATTGTGCTTGAGCCAGCTCGCGAACACGGGATCGGTGTTGCGGCGGGCATCGAGCTTCGCGTCATGAATCGGCCGCGGCGCAAGCGCTGGCGGAGCGAAATAGGACATGATGCGCTTGACCTCGTCCTCGGGCAGGTCGATCGCATCCTTGTGGGTCGCTTCCCAGTCCGCCTCGACGTCCTCGCGGAATTTGTCGATGCCAAGCTGATTGACGAGGATCTTGATGCGCGCCTTGTGAATGTTGTCGCGCCGGCCGTGCAGATTGTACACGCGCAAGATCGACTCGATGTAGGAGAGCAGGTGTTTCTTCGGCAGGAAGGCGCGGATCTCCTGCCCCACATAGGGCGTGCGGCCCATGCCGCCGCCGACCAGGACGCGGAAGCCATTCTCTCCGTCAGGCCCACGCACGATCTTGAGGCCGATGTCGTGGAAGGCGATGGCTGCGCGATCCTCGGCGGCGCCGGAGACCGCGATCTTGAACTTGCGCGGCAGCCAGTTGAACTCGGGATGCATGGTCGACCACTGGCGCAGGATCTCGCACCAGGGCCGCGGGTCCTCGAGCTCGTCATTGGCGGCGCCGGCAAAGGGATCGGCGGTGACGTTGCGCACGCAATTGCCGCTCGTTTGAATGCAGTGCATCTCCACCTCGGCAAGCGCCGCAAGGATGTCCGGCACATCGACCAGCTTGATCCAGTGGAATTGCAGGTTCTGGCGCGTGGTGAAGTGGCCGTAGCCGCGATCCCACTTCCGCCCGATCATGCCGAGCTGACGGAGTTGGCGGGGCGACAGCACGCCGTAGGGAATGGCGATGCGGAGCATGTAGGCGTGAAGCTGGAGATAGAGTCCGTTGCGCAGGCGCAAGGGACGGAACTCATCCTCGGTCAGCTGACCCGCCAGCCTGCGCTCGACCTGGTCCCTGAAATCGGCCACGCGCTCCCGCACGAAGGCGTGGTCGAACTCGTCATAGCGGTACATCGTACCAATCCTTCGTCAATGTGGTGCGGTGGGCGGCGCGGATCTTCTCGCGCACCGAAAGCGGATCGACCGCGCCGTCCTTGACCGCGACCTCCATGGGATAGACGGCGACCACCTTGCGCGCCTTTACGTCCTTGGCAGCCTGCTCCTCGAGCGCCTTGGTCTCCTCCTCTGTGGAGGCGATGCGCGCCGAGGAGAGGTCCTCGGTCCAGCTGCCGTCGGAAGCGAGATAGACCACGATGCCGTCGACGAGGCGGTTGGCGGTGACGACGCTAAGCACGTTTCAGCTCCTCCAATGCGAGGATGTCCTCGACGAGGCCGTGCGCAGGCAGGCCCGCCACCTCGCCGAAGAT
>NZ_DASRGO010000111.1:0-7847 GCF_035650995.1 Methyloceanibacter sp.
AGCCCCGGCCGCGGCGCATCCTCCGGATCGCCGGCTCTGCGGCAGGTGATACAGACATAGATCGTGGTGCCCTGAAGCGCCTCGATCGCGTCATCCTCGGCGATGTCGGTGAGGCTCACCCTGAACGCTGCTCCCCGGCCAGAGGCCGCAACTTGCAGGGTGCTTAAGGCGGACGCTTCGCTTGAGGAGCGAGAGGCCGCCGACAAACCAACCGGCGCCGAGGCACCCCGCCCGGCAGCCGACTAGTATCGGCGGTAGGTCTCCTGGCTCGCGGGTCTTCGCCCTTGCCGCCTTCCCGGGATTCCCTCCCAGTGGCTGTTGAGGCTTGAGGCTCGCCGCTTACAGTTGCGGGGGCAGCCGCGGATTTGGGGCAGGGCCCCGACCGCGTTCCCTGTTCGCTCTCTTACGAGAGACCGCCGAATGAGGCCACTAAAGGGGCCGTGCCCCGCTTTTGTCAATGCGCAGCCTTCCCTGCTTGCACACGCCCGTGCGGCGGCTATAGTCGCAAGCGTCGTCGGTTCCCGCGTGGTGCGGGACGAAAGAAGGGAACGCGGGAAAGGGTAGCTCCCTGAGCCGCGGCTGCCCCCGCAACTGTAGGCGGCGAGCCCCCCTCAGTCGGCCACTGGCGTCGAAAGACTCCGGGAAGGCCGAGGGTAGGCGAGGACCCGCGAGCCAGGAGACCTGCCGGCGACGTAACCTGAGCCACGCCCTCGGGTGGAGGGCGGAAGGGGGATCGAATGACTAGCGTGCCCACGACGAACGAAGGCGCCAAGCGGGGCGCCGCGCAGATCACAACTTCCCGCGCCGTTTCCATCTTCGCCGCCGCTCTCCTCGGGGTCTTCCTCGTCGGCGGCGTTGGCTTCTCTCACATCGCGGCGGTTCATAACGCAGCCCACGACTATAGGCATTCCATGGGCTTTCCCTGCCACTAGGGAGGGCACCATGGACTATTTCCGCAGCATCGTTCTCGTTGCCGCCATTGCCGGCATCCTTGCCGGCCTTGGCATGACGGTGGCGCAGCAACTCACCACCGTGCCGCTCATCCTCAAGGCCGAGGTCTATGAGAGTGAGGGGACGCCCGCTGCGCATGACCATGGCGAGAGCGCGCAACCTGCGGCGCATGAGCACGAGCATGGCGCCTGGCAGCCGGAAGACGGCTTCGAGCGCACCGCCTTTACCCTGCTCGCGAATATCGTGACGGGGGTGGGCTTTGCGCTTCTCTTGATCGCCGCGAGCGAGCTTGCGGGCGGGATCGGGAATTGGCGCCAGGGCGTGTTCTGGGGTCTCGCGGGCTTCGCGGTGTTTACGCTCGCGCCCGGCCTTGGGCTACCGCCCGAGCTTCCCGCCATGCCTGCCGCGGAGCTCGGCGCCCGCCAGCTCTGGTGGCTCGCAACGGTGCTCTCGACCGCGGCGGGGATTGCGCTCCTGTTCTACGGCCGCTCGCCGCTTCTCATCATCGCTGCGCTCGCGCTCATCGCCGCGCCGCATCTTGTCGGCGCGCCCGCGCCGGCAAGCTACGACTCGCCCGTTCCTGAAGGTCTGCATCACAGCTTTGTCGTGGCCGTCGTGCTGACCGCGCTCATGTTCTGGGTCTTGCTCGGCGCGCTTGCCGGCCTGTTCAGGGGCCGCTTGATGCACGCAAGCTGAGACGCGGATGGCGCAGACCATCGCCGCCGGGCAGGGCCTCGTCACGCTTGTGCTCGGCGGCGCCCGTTCGGGCAAGAGCCGCTACGCCGAAGGGTTGATCACGCGCGCGCCGAAGCCTTGGGTCTATATCGCGACCGCAGAGGCACGAGATAACGAGATGGCCGAGCGCATCAAGGCTCACCGAGCCGGGCGTGCCGAAGCGTGGCAGACGATCGAAGCGCCGCACGATTTGCCCGGTGCAATTGCGCAGGCGCCGGCGAAGGCGGCGGTCCTGGTCGACTGCCTGACGCTGTGGCTCGCCAATATGATGGAACGGGATTTCGACATCGAGGCCCAGACCGCGCTGTTGCAAGCGTCGCTCGAGCGACGCGGCGGTCCGACCGTGCTGGTCTCGAACGAGGTGGGCTTGAGCATCGTGCCCGACAACGCGCTCGCCCGCCGCTTCCGCGACCTGCAGGGCGTCCTCAATCAGAGGCTTGCAGCGCGGGCTCAGCGCGTGGTGATGATGGTCGCCGGCATTCCGATTGTGGTGAAGAGCCCATGACCAAGGCAGTCGACGAGAAGGAAGCCGAGCGCCACCGCGCCAAGATGGCCAAGCGCAAGGCGGTGCAGGATGAGGAGGTGGCGGGCAAAAACATCGAGAAGGGTCTGCTGATCGTTCACACCGGCACGGGTAAGGGAAAGTCGACCGCCGCCTTCGGGCTCGCGCTCCGCATGCTCGGGCGCGGCAAGCGTGTCGGCGTGGTTCAGTTCATCAAGGGCGCCTGGCATTCGGCCGAGCGCGACGCGCTGGAAAAATTCGGCGATCTCATCTCCTGGCATTCGATGGGCGAAGGCTTCACCTGGGAGACGCAAGACCTGGCGCGCGACATCGCCGCGGCGACCTGCGCCTGGGAGAAAGCGCAGGAACTGATGGCCGATGCCTCCTTCGCGCTCGTCATCCTCGACGAGCTCAACATCGCGCTCCGCTACGACTATCTTCCGCTAGACGAGGTCATCGCCGCGCTGAACGCGCGCCGCCACGATCTGCATGTCGTCGTCACCGGCCGCAACGCGAAGCAGCCTTTGATCGATGCCGCCGATCTCGTCACCGAGATGACGCTGGTGAAGCATCATTTCGCTGCAGGCGTGAAAGCGCAGCAAGGCATCGAGTTCTAAATCGATGCCGGCCCGCGCGATCATGTTCCAGGGCACGGGCTCCGACGTCGGCAAGTCGGTGATCGTGGCGGGGCTCGCGCGTGCGCTCGCCACGCGCGGGCTGAAGGTCGCGCCGTTCAAGCCGCAGAACATGTCGAACAACGCGGCGGTGACGGCTGACGGCGGCGAGATCGGGCGCGCTCAGGCGCTGCAAGCACGCGCGGCTCGCGTTCAGCCGTCGGTGCATATGAACCCCGTCCTGCTCAAGCCGCAAAGCGAGGTCGGCGCCCAGCTCGTGGTCCAGGGCCGCGTGTATGGGAGGGCAACGGCCGCCGAGTATCAGCTGGTCAAGCCCGAGCTGATGCCGTTCGTGCTCGACAGCTTCGCGCGGCTCAAAGAGGAGTTCGACATCGTTCTCGTGGAAGGCGCCGGCAGCGCGTCGGAGATCAATCTCCGCGGTGGCGACATCGCCAATATGGGCTTCGCTCGCGCGGCCGATGTTCCGGTGGTCCTGATCGGCGACATCGACCGCGGCGGCGTGATCGCAAGCCTGATCGGCACCAAGGCGGTGATCGAGGCCGAGGACGCGGCCCTGGTCAAGGCGTTCCTCGTGAACAAGTTCCGCGGCGATCCCAGGCTCTTCGCCAACGGCATGGCGCTGATCGCCGAGGCGACGGGATGGGAGCCGCTCGGGCTCGTGCCGTTCTTTGCTGAGGCGCGGCTTCTCCCGGCCGAGGATGCGCTTGCGCTTGCAGGGGAGCGGCCGGAAAAGGCAGGCGCCCACGTCAAAATCGCAGCGCCGATCCTGCCGCACATCGCCAATTTCGACGATCTCGACCCGCTCGACGCCGAGCCAAAGGTCGATCTCGTGCTGGTGAAGCCCGGTGCGGCTCTGCCCGGCGATGCCGCGCTCGTCATCCTCCCGGGCTCGAAGGCGACCATCGCCGACCTTGCCGCGTTTCGCGACGGGGGCTTCGACATCGACCTCATGGCGCATCTTCGCCGCGGCGGCTCCGTGCTCGGGCTTTGCGGCGGCTATCAGATGCTCGGCCGCACGATTCACGATCCAGAGGGCATCGAAGGCGAGCCGGGAAGCGCCAAGGGCCTCGGCCTTCTCGACGTCGTGACGACGCTTTCAGGCGAGAAGCGGCTCGAAAGGGTCGAGGGTGAAACCTCAGATGGGGCGCCCTTCGCGGGTTACGAGATGCATATGGGCGCAACGCAAGGTCAGGACTGTGCGCGGCCCTTCGCCAAATTCGCTGGCGGCGGAGCCGACGGCGCCATGTCGCCCGATGGGCGCGTAATCGGCACCTACATCCACGGCCTGTTCGCCGACGACCGCCAGCGCTCGGCCTGGCTCGAGCGGCTCGGCGCGGGCAAGGCTTCGGTCGCCTATGACCATCTCGTTGACGAGAGCCTCGACAAGCTCGCGGCGCATCTTGCCGCCCATATCGATCTCGACAAGCTTCTCGCCCTCGCTAAGTGAGGATCACGACGAGCAGCGCGACGATTGCCACACCTCCGATCATGACCATGTCGGCGCGGCGGTAGAGCGTGAGTGCCGCGCGGATGTCGTCGGCGGTCGCGCCATAGCGGCCTTCCCCGATCCATGTCCCGTCGGCCGGCTTGCCCTCGTACGTGCGCGGACCGGCAAGAGCAAGCCCAAGCGCTCCGGCGACCGCCGCCTCGGGATAGCCGGCATTGGGCGAGCGGTGGCGCGAGGCATCGCGCAGCACGACGCCGAACGCCTCCGAGGCGGACGCTCCCGGTGTGAGATAGGCGGCGATGATGAGAAACAGCGCCGAGAGCCGTGAGGCCGGAAGATTGACGAGGTCGTCGAGCCTAGCCGACGCCCAGCCGAATTGCTCATAGCGCTCTGAGTGGTGCCCGATCATCGAGTCGGCGGTGTTGATCGCCTTGTAGGCCGCGGCACCCGGCAGCCCTCCGGCCATCATCCAAAACGCTGGCGCCACCACCCCGTCCGAGAAATTCTCGGCGAGGCTTTCGATCGCCGCGCGGGCGACCCCCGCCTCGTCGAGCGCGGCGGTATCCCGGCCGACGATGTGCGAGACGCTTGCGCGGGCCGCCTCGATCCCGTCATCCTCCAGCGCGACCGCGACTTGCTCGACGTGGGCGTAGAGGCTCCGCTGGGCAAGAAGCGTGCCCGCCAAGGCGGCGAGGGGGATCATCCCGAGCGGCATGAGCAGGAGCCAATGCTGGATGAGATAGGCCACGCCGGAGGTAGCCGCGATCAAGATGAGGAGCGCCGCAACTCCGGCCAGCTTCCGCTGCCAAGGCAGGCGTCCCTCCCGGTTCAGCCCCCGGTCGAGTGCTCCCACGAGCGCCCCCATCCACATCACCGGATGACCGATTGCGCGGAAAACCCGCTCGGGGTAACCGAGCATGGCCTCGAACAAGAGCGCCAGCAATGTCAGTAGAGCCGTCATGACCCTCAAAGGCGAGCTCGCGCCGCTCGATCATGGCGGCGATCTTGGCGCCGCGCGAAAACAATTTCCCGGCGCGCCTGAACCTTTCCTCGACCTCTCGACCGGGATCAATCCCTTTCCCTATCCGCTGGCGCCGCTTCCCCCCGAGGCCTCGACCAGGCTCCCCGATCCGGCGAGCCTCGCCAAGCTCCTCGCGGTTGCGGCGGAGGCCTATGGCGCGCCCTCGCCGTCCCATGTAGTGGCGGCTTCCGGCTCGCAAATTCTCGTCGCGCAGACGGCCTTCCTTCTGGCGCGCGGCCGGGCAACGATCCTCGCCCCCACCTATTCGGAGCACGCGCGGGTGGCCGAGCTTGCCGGGCACAACGTGGTCGAGGCCGCCGATGTGACGCAGCTTGCCGAGTCGCGCATCGCCATCGTGGTCAATCCCAACAACCCCGATGGGCGCATCGTGCCGAAGGACGCGCTGCTTGCGCTTGCCGATCGCTTACGCCGCCGCGGCGGACTTTTGCTCGTCGATGAGGCCTTTATGGAGGTGGGCCCCTATGGCGTGAGCATCGCCGACCAGAGCGCGCGCGGCAACATCGTGGTGCTGCGCTCTTTCGGCAAATTCTACGGGCTGCCGGGGGTTAGGCTGAGCTTCGCCATCGCCCCGCCCGAGATCGCGGCGCGCCTTGCAACGGCGTTCGGGCCATGGCCCGTGAGCGGCGCGGCCCTCGCCATAGCTGCCACGGCGCTCGCCGACGTTGCTTGGCGTGAGAAGACGCGCGGGCTCCTTGCCGAAGCGGCGGCGCGGCTCGATACGCTGATTGCCAAGGCCGGTCTCGAGTTGATCGGTGGAACGTCGCTGTTCCGGCTGGTGCGCACGCGCGAGGCGGCTCAGCTCTTTCAGCGCCTGGGGGAGGCCGGCATTCTCGTGCGGCGCTTCGCCGAGTATCCGGCGTGGCTTCGCTTCGGGCTTCCCGACCGGGAATCGGCCTGGCAACGTCTCGCAGCGGCGCTTCCCCCGAAGGCCTGACGCTTAGATAAGCGGCGCTCAGTGCGCCCAGCGGCGGGCGTATTGCTGCGAGGCTTCGAGGCTCCCTTGCGCCTCTTCGGGCAGGAGCCTTGCGATCACCCCCATGGCGAGCTCGACGGAAATTTCGCTCGCGCCGCACTCCTTGAGCTGCTCGCGGAGCCAGCCGTAAATCTCTTCGTCACCGGCCTTGAGGCCGACGGCGATCTCTTCCAGCATTTGCACCAACGATTCTGCCGCCATCGTGCCCCTCCATCGACTTCGCCCAAAGGCGCATGGCTCGCCGTCACGCTTAGGTCGCGCTTCTCCTGGTGCTCTCCCCCGACTCATTGGATCATAGCTGGTCTTGTAAGCCTGCGAAGTTGCCAAGGGGCCACAGTCCCAGTCTTTTTGCCTAATCGCGGCCCGGACCCGCGAAGGGAACCGGCATGACCGCGGCTGTGGTCCTGGGCTCCGCCGAGGCATCGGCGACCGGCTGGCCTGGATAGGGCCTGCAGTAATGCCGCCCGTGCGCCGCGTTGCTCAACAGCAGGTCCACATGGAAATGGTTGTAGTGGAAGCGGTCCGAGCCCGGCCCGAGCACGGTGTAGAACTCGTTGCAGGCACCGACGAAGGCAGCCTGGAGGAAGGCGCGCTCGCGCGGGGTGCCGCGCCACCAGCCGTTGACCACGGTGATCGACTGGCCGTTCTCGAGCCGGAAGCCCGCGATGTCGAGCGCATTGCCGAAGGCGTGCTCGGAGATCTTGCCCCAATTGTTCCCGTCGCGTCCTCGGCAGCTATAGGAGGCGATCTGCGTGATCCCGATCACGCGGCTGCCGAAATAGCGTTGCGCCGCGGGCTGCACCGAGGCCTTCACCCAGCGGTCGAGCCCTGCGGTGAGCGAGCAGTCGATCAAGGCCGGCGGCGAGAGCGCGACCGAGCCTCCGGCGAGGCCCGAGACTTGCAGCGGGCGCTCGAGCCCGCAGACGCCGGGCCCGTCGATCGGCGTCATCTGTACGACATAGGCCGAAGCCTGCACGACGCCCGAAGCCACGCAGGCATCCTCCGCCTGTTGGCGCCACGGCGCGCGCTGCCCTGAATTGAACGTGCCGCCGCCCGCGCAGCCGACGAGCGAGCCAAGCCAAGCGGCAACAAGGATGCCCAAGGCGAGATACGCAATACGTGCCCCCATGGCGCCAAACATGCCGCCAAGGGTCTGAACAATCTTTCAACGGCGGTTAACAGCGCCGACTTGGCCGTGAAATTGATTGAGAGCCGGCTCGGCGCTCGATTTGGAAGGCCGCCATCGATCGCCGTCTCGACGCGTCGCTAAGGCCGCCTATGCGATTTTAGTCATCGTGATGTTTGTGGTGCTTGTGCTTGCCGTGCTTCTTCCCGTTCCCGTCGTCACGCCACCACCCGCCATCATCGTTCCATCCGCCATCATTCCCCCAATCGTATCCCCATTGCGGACCGCGGTACCGGTAGCACCAGCAGTGCTTGTCGAGCCAATTGCCCGAGGCGCACCAGGGGAATGGAGCGCAGGGCGGCTGCGCATCGGCGAAGCTCGTCATGCCGATTAGAGCGGCAATAGCGAGTAAGAGTGTTTTCATCGGCTTCCACCA
>NZ_DASRGO010000112.1:0-7200 GCF_035650995.1 Methyloceanibacter sp.
GGCAACGTTGAAGGCATGGGAATCAGAGGATTATTGCCGGAAGAGGCTCGGGCGGAACGCGCCCCTGGGCGCAATCGACCGTTCGAAGCTGAACGTCAAGGGCTCATCAATAGCTTTCGGGCATCCTTTTGCCGCAACCGGTGCAAGAATCCTGGCGGTTCTGGCCAAGCTGCTGCATAGTGAGGGTGGTCGGAGAGGGTTGATTTCAATCTGCACGGCTGGCGGCATGGGTGTCGCGGCCATCCTGGAAGGGGCAGAGACGAGAGCTTAGAAGAGGGTTGGACAAACTGCCTAAGTCCAAGAAAAGCGCGAACAAAACGCGCTTCGGGCGTGGAACGGGGGGCTTCCGAACGAGGCCCATCAGGGACAGGGGGCAAGGCGATTATGTGCCGTGGCGCGAGAGGCGCCATCGGCCAAGACGATGACGGAGGTGCTTATGAGGCATCAAGCGTTCGCTGCGGCGATGGGACTTGTGACCGCTGCCATGCTTGCTCCCTGCAGCCAGTCCCAGGCGGCGACGGCCGATCCCAGCGGCTATTGGTACAAACCGGATGCCGAGCGCGAATCGAAGATTCAGGTCTTCAAGTGCGGCGCCGGAAAGTCCCAGCTTTGCGCCAAGATCGCCTGGCTCAAGGAGCCCACCGACTCCAAGGGCCAGCCCCTGCACGATATCCGCAACGAGGATCCCTCGATGCGCGGCCGCTCGATTGTCGGTCTCGCCATCTTCAGCGGGCTCACTCCGAGCGCGCCCGCCACCTGGACCGGCAAGATTTACAATCCCGAGGACGGTCACACCTATGCCGCGACGCTCACCATGGTGTCGCGGACCGAGATCAGGCTGAGAGGCTGCAAGGCTTGGCTCCTCTGCGGCGAGAAGCAGTGGCTTAGGACCTCTGCGCCGCCGGCTGCCATTCCGGCGCAGGCGCCCGAAGGCACCGAGCAGATCGAGGCGTCGGCCAAGCCCGACCAGGCCGCACCCGCGTCCCCGGTGGCAACTGCTGCTGCAAGCCCCGCCGCTGCTCCTGAGAAGTCAAAGCCTCAAGCTGCTCCGGCGGCACCCGTGGTTGAGGCCGCCGCCGCCGAGGAAGCGGCGCCGGCTCCCGAAGCCGATCACGCGATCGCGCCTGCGCCGACGGTTCAAGCCGCCGTCGCTCCGGTCGAGCAGGCCGTTTCGCAGCCCGTCGCTCTCGTCAGTCCCGCTCAACCGGCGGAGGGAGCGCCGAGCCCGCAGAAAGGCTATGGCTACCTCAATGCCTCGATGACGTCCGATACGCTCACGAAATATTCGGGCGAGAACGTCTCGAGCATGTTCAGCATGACGCGCCCGCTTCCGGCGCAGGCTGCTGTACAGCAGGCGGCACCGGCGCCTGCCGCGCAGACCGCGGCGGCTTCGCCTGTGTCGAGCGCCGCCCAGACCTCGGCCGTAACCGCATCAGCCGACGAGGCCGTGCCGCTTCCCCCTCAGAAGCCCAAGGTTGCGCCGAAGCCGCAAACCGTTGCCTCGCACTCAGCTCCGAAGACGAACGTGGCCGCCGCGACGCCCGCCGCGAACCAAGCCGCGCCCGCGCCTGAGGACGGCAACATGCCGAGTGCCGAGGCCGATGCCGGCACCCAGTCCGCGCAGGCCGACACGACGGAAGTCGAGCCGGTGCCGATGACCCGCCGCCAGTTGCGGCGTCTCAGGAGAATGCAGGAACAGCAGCAGGGCCAGGAGCCGTTTTTGCCCTGGCTGCGTTAGCCTCGCCGCAGCGTCAACAACGTCTCGCGATTCTCTCGCCGGCCTCTTGGCCGGCGAGGGCGCTTTAGGGCTAGGCGGCGGATCAGCGCTTCGCCTCGGCGCGCAATTCGCGCCGCGACAGCTTGCCGACGAGCGTCTTCGGGAGATCGTCGCGGAATTCGATCTCGGCCGGAATCTCGAGCTTTGAGAGCTTCTCCTTGAGGAAGTGAATGAGTTCCTCGGGGCTCGCCTGCTTGCCCTCCTTGAGCTTGACGTAGGCCTTCGGCGCTTCGCCGCGATAGGCATCCGGAATGCCGATCACGATCGCCTCGGCAACGGCAGGATGCTCGTAGAGCGCGTCCTCGATACGCCGCGGATAGACCTTGAAGCCCGAGGCGTTGATCATGTCCTTGATGCGATCGACGATGAAGATGTAGCCATCCTCGTCCATGTACCCGACGTCGCCGGTGCGGAAGAATCGGCCGACGAAGCTCCCCTCGGTCTCCTCGGGCTTGTTCCAGTAGCCGAGCATCACTTGCGGTCCGGCGACGCAGATTTCGCCCGTCTCGCCCTGCTTCATCACCACGTTCGGATCGTCGAGCGAACGGATGGAAATCTCGGTTGCGGGCAGCGGCAGCCCGATCGAGCCTTGGCGCGGCGCTTCGGGGGGATTGCAGGCGACGACGGGCGAAGTCTCGCTCAAGCCGTAGCCCTCGACCAGCGTGGCGCCCGAGATCGCCTCGAAACCGCGCTTGATCTCGAGCGGCAACGGCGCGCCGCCGGCGATGCAATATTTGAGCGAACTCAGGTCGAAATTGGCGATATGCGGATGGCGCAGGATGGCGTTGAACAGGGTGGGCACGCCCGGCATCATCACCGGCTTGAGCTTGCCGATCAGCTTCAGCGTCGGGATCAGATCGAACTTCGGCAACAGAATGATCTCGAGCCCGTGGCTGAGGCCGAAATTCATCACCGCCGTCATGGCGAACACATGGAACAGCGGCAGCACGCCGACGATGCGGTCGCCGGCCTTGGCGATCGCGTTCTGCCAGGCCTCTACCTGAGCGACATTGATCGAGAGATTGGCGTGGGTGAGCATCGCTCCCTTGGGCGTGCCCGTGGTGCCGCCGGTATATTGCAGCACGGCGATTGCCTCGGGGGTGATCGAGGGAGGCTCAAATCGGCCGTCATTGGCGAGCAGCTCGCGCGCAAGCACGACCTTGTTCGTGGCGCCGCTCTTCGCCGCCGGAGCGAGCTTGTCGCGCTGTGTGAGCTTGAAACCGACCGCCTTCAGCGGCGGCAGCATGGCGGTGAAGCTTGCCACCACCGCCTTTTCGAGCACTCCGCGACCAAGCAGCGTAGCAATCTTGCCGTGGGTCAGATCGAGATCGAGCGTCACCATGATCTTGGCGCCGCTGTCGCGAACTTGGAACTCGATCTCCTCGAGACTGTAGAGCGGATTGAAGTTGACGACGGTTCCGCCCGCCTTGAGCACGCCGTAATAGAAAATAACGAACGCCGGCGTGTTCGGCATGCATAGCCCGACCCTCACGCCTTCGCCGACGCCGAGCTCGCGTAAGCCCTTGGCGGCGCGGTCGGCGAGCGCGCCGATCTCGGCGTAGCTGAGCCGCCTCCCCATGAAATAGGTGCAAGGGCGGGGGCCATGGGCCGCCACCGATCGGTCGAGCAGATCCCCGAGGAGAGACGGCTTGACCTCCAAATCCCAGGGAACGGCCTTGGGATAGACCTTGAGCCAGGGATGGGCTTGCACATCGGCGCCGAAGTCCACACATTCGCCAGTCGGGAGGGTAGTGAATTGAGGCTTTGTCGCCATCGGCGTTTTATCGGTGTGTCACGCTTTACCGCCGCTTAACGGATAAGGGAGTGTTGCACGGAGGCAATAGGCCGCATGTGCATTGGAGCATAATATATTAGCACCTGGGCGCTAGAGTATGGCGGGAGCCAAGGATCACGAACCCGCCGCCGATATGCTGAAACGATGGCGCGGTCAGGCGCAAAAACGCCAATTTTATTGGCGATTAGAGCGCCACGCAGGGAATGATTTGGGCAAGGACACGGGTAGACTCGACCAGTTTTTAAGTCTATTCCAATGCCCGACTTGCCCTTGGATTAGCTATGTTCTAGCCAGGGACCATTAGACACGGACCCCCTAACGGGGCAGGGAGAGCGATATGGACGAGGTGGCCAGCAAGATTATCGAGATTCTGCGCAAGAACATGAAGGACCCATCGAAGACCGTCACGCTCGAAACGCCCCTCAGCGAACTTGAAATCGAGTCGCTTGACCTCGCGGTGATTGTGTTCGACATCGAGGATACCTTCGGGATCGAAATCCCGTATAATGCCAACGAAGAGGTTGAGGCGTTCGCGACGGTGGGATCCGTCGTCGATCGGGTTAAGGGCATCATCGCGGAGACGAAGGCTTCGGGCGCTGCGGCTTAAGCTCGCCGACGCCGCCCGGGCTGATCCGGGACAGACCAAGCTTGGAGTTACGGCTTAACATTACATGACACACACTAACGGGCGCAGACGCGTCGTGGTCACCGGCCAGGGCGTCGTTACTCCATTGGGTACGGGCGTAGACAAGTTTTGGGCTGCGCTCAAGAAGGGCGAGTGCGGCATTCGCCAGGTCCAGAGCTTCCCGACCGAGGACCTCTACATCACCATTGCGGGCGAGGTCCCGGACTTCGATCCCAAGGAGCGGTTGCAGAGCAAGGCGCTTTTGCTCGCCGATAAGTATTCGCAGTACGCCGGCTGCGCGGCGCAGGAAGCCGTCGCCATGTCGAAGCTCGAAGTCCCGCTCAAGGACAACGAGGCTTATCGCGCGGCGTGCATCATCGGCTCGGGCGTCGGCGGCCTGACCACGCTCGAATTTTCCTACAAGATGCTGTTCAAGGAGAACAAGCGCGCGACGCATCCGCTCACGCTGCTGAAGGCGATCGGTAGTTCCGCCTCGGCCCATGTCAGCATCGAATACGCCATCAAGGGCCCGACCTTCGGCGTGGTGAGCGCATGCTCGACCGCGACGCACGCCATCGGCCTCACCTATCGCATGATCCGCGAGGGATTGGTCGATCTCGGCATTGCCGGCGCCGCCGAGGCCTCGCTCAATTGGGGCGCGACGCGCGCCTGGCAGGCGATGCGCGTCTTGAGCCCCGACGGGCTGTGGCCGTTCGCCAAGAAGCGCAACGGCACCGTTCTCGCCGAGGGTGCCGGTATTCTGATGCTCGAAGAATATGAGCATGCCAAGCGGCGCGGCGCGCCGATTCTGGCCGAGCTGTTGGGCTACGGCATGACGGCCGATGCCGCCGACATGGTCAACCCCTCGATCGACGGCGCCTCGACCGCGATGCAGATGGCGCTCGACGATAGCGGGCTTGCTCCCTCGGACATCGACTACATCAACGCGCACGGGACGGCGACCGCCGTCAACGACATCAACGAGACCCGCGCCATCAAACGCGTGTTCGGCAATGCCGCCAACAAGCTCTCGATTTCCTCGACCAAGTCGATGCACGGTCATTGCCTCGGCGCCGGCGGCGGCATCGAGGCCGTGGCTGCGGTCAAGGCGATCAACGAGAAGTTCGTTCCGGCGACGGTCGGCCTCGATGAGCCCGATCCCGAATGCGACCTCGACTACACCCCGAATGTGGGCAAGAAGCGCGAGGTCAACTACGCCATGTCGAACTCGTTTGCCTTCGGCGGTCTGAACGCCGTTCTCGTGTTCGGGCCCGCGCCGGCCTAAAGCGCATTTTGCCCCGATCCTTACGGCTGCTGTTTCTGCTCGGATTTGCCGGCCTTCTCGGCCTTGTCGTGGCCTATGAAGTCACCGGCCATCTCCGCTCCGCGCAGCAGGAGCAGGAGATTGCCGCTCACGCCGCGGACATCTACCGCTCACCGACGAGCTTCGTCGCCGGGAACCCTGAAGGTGACGTGAGCGTAGTCGCCTTCCTCGACTATAACTGCCCGTTTTGCCGGCAAGGTGCGCCGGACCTCGCCAAGCTGATCGCGACCGACGGGAAGGTGCGCCTCGTTCTGAAAGAGCTTCCCGTTCTCGGCAAGGACTCCGAAGACGTTGCGCGCATCGCGCTCGCCTCGATCCCGCAAGGCAAATATTTCGAGCTGCACCAGCGGTTGTTCGCCGAGCCCGGCCGAGCCACCAAGGCCAAGGCGCTCCGCATCGCCTCGGAATTGGGGCTCGATATGGGTCGGCTCGAAGCCGGCATGGACGATCCCGCGATCACCGCCATTCTGCTCGAGAACACGAAGCTTGCGAAAGACATCGGGGTGAGGGGCGTGCCGTTCTATCTCGTCGGCGATCGCGTGCTCGGCGAAGGCAAGGACCTCTATGGGCGCCTCGCGCAGGGCGTGGCCGATATCCGCGCCCACGGCTGCCGCAACACCTGCTAGTCGTATCGAGCCCGTCCTTGATCTCGATAGATTCGGCCGGGTAAACGTGATCTCATCCGCTTGGGGGAGGTGATGAGTCCACTCACGAGCTATCTGTGTTTGGCTGGGGCGATCCTCACCGAAGCGATAGGGACCATTGCGCTGGCGGCATCCGAGAGCCTGACCAAGCCGATCCCTACCGTCATCTCGGTCGTGTGTTTCGTCGCCGCGTTCTGGCTGCTCTCTTTCCCGCTTCGCACCATGCCGACCGGCATCGTCTATGCCGTGTGGTCGGGAATGGGCATCGTCCTGATCACGGCCATTGCCTGGTTCTGGTCCAAGCAGGCCCTCGACCTGCCGGCGATCGTCGGCATGGCCCTCATCACGGCGGGGGTGATCGTCATCAATGTCTTCTCGAAATCCGAGGTTCCGGCAGTAGCCTCTGCCGATGTGGGAAAGCCGGGATGCGCAGCGGCAAAATCTCCCTCGGCGAGGTGCGAATAGGCGGTGGTCCGGGCGCCGGTTAGATCAGCCCGAGTCCCCTGAAGCTCGCATGCCCCTGCTTGCCGACAATGATGTGGTCGTGCACCACGATGCCGAGCGGCTTGGCGGCGGTGACGATCTGTTTGGTCATCTCGATGTCGGCCCGCGAAGGGGTGGGATCGCCCGAGGGGTGATTGTGCACGAGCACGATGGCGGTCGAAGACAGCTCGAGCGCCCGCTTCACCACCTCGCGCACATAGACTGGCGTATGGTCGACGGTCCCTCTCTGCTGCACCTCGTCGGCGATGATCTGGTTCCGCTTGTCGAGGAACAGGATGCGGAATTGCTCGCGGGACTCGAACCCCATGGAGGCCCGGCAATAGTCGAGCACCTGGGTCCAGGAGGAGAGCACCGGGCGCTCGAGCACCTCGCCCCGCATCAGCCTGACGGCCGCGGCGCGCACCAGCTTCAGTTCGGTGATGGCCGCCTCGCCAATGCCCGGCACCTCGGCCAGAAGCTCCTCCGGCGCGTTCAGCACCTCGGCGAAGGTGCCGAAGCGGGCGATCAGCGCCTTGGCGAGCGGCTTGGTGT
>NZ_DASRGO010000113.1:0-17255 GCF_035650995.1 Methyloceanibacter sp.
TCGGCGCCACGGCAGTGCGCACGAGATCGGCGGCGAGCGCGAATTCGAGGGCAAGCAGGATCCATGTCGCGAACCTGATCCAGATCTCCCGGCCCATCATCTCATCGGCGGTGCGGCGCAGAATCGACCCCGCCACGGCGAAGAGAGCCTGGACGGCGCCGAAGGCGACCACCAGCACGGCGCCCGCCTCGATGAGGAGCGCGATATAGTTCGCGATCTCGCTGAATTGCGATTCGAGCGATCCCGGCGTCATGCGCGTAATGCCCCCGCGTCAAGATTGGCGCGAAGGATGGCTTCGGCGCAAGCCGAGAAATCAGGATACCCGGAGGTTGCCCTGCTCTTGGCGCGCACTCGCCGCACGGTTCCGGTAACGCTTGAGTGATCGGCGGAACAAAGACTTAGCCCCGTCCGTTCCGCTACTCTTCGCTGACGTTAAGAGCCGGTGCCGAGGCCATGACGTTGGGTCATCAGATGGATGGAGAGTGAAATGCGCTTGATGCACCGTCTCGCCGTCTCAGCGGCGGCTTCTCTCGGAATTATTGCGGGTGCTTTGCCTGCAGCAGCCCTCACGCCAGGAGCCGTTGCGCCCCTGGCGAAGAGCGTGCCGGGCGTGGCGCTCAAAGCCGACTGGTATTGCGGCCCTGGCTACCACCTCAATCGGTGGGGCCGGTGCGTTCCCAACCACTACTATGGTTATAGCTGGGGCTGGTACGGCTTCCCGTACTACCGCTACCATCACCATCACCATCACGGCGGCCACTACCGCTTTTATGGGGATTTCGATCATCACGGCCGCCATGGGCATGGTCATGGACGCGGGCATGGTCATGGTCACGGTGGACACGGTCATGGACATGGACATGGGCATGGGGGCCACGGGCATGGCCACGGTGGTCATGGTCATGGCGGGCACGGCCACGGGCATGGCGGGCACGGCCACGGTCATCACCATTAGATGAGTGGCATGCATAGACCCGCTTCGCTTAAGCGGCGCGGTAGTCGAACGGGAAGTCGGCGAGCAGCCAGAATTCGGCGATCCTGCTGCGGGCGAGGTGGTAGAAGTAAATGACTTCCGTGCTGATCGGCTGACCCGTCGCATTGACCGTCGCCGTGAAGCGGAAGCGAATGGCGAACTTGTCGGGCGCCGCGATGATGTCCTCGATGTGATAGTTCGAGCCGGAAAAGCGACCATGGTCGCTCGAAAGCCGGGCGATCACGTCGTCGTAGGTCAGAAGCTGCTCGCGATGATGGCCGACCACGTCGCGGTTGTAGAAGCGCGGCACCTGATCGTCGGCGAAGGGAATCCACACCTCGCGCATCAGCCGCAGGGCAAAATCGCGGGTCGCTTCGGCATCCATGCGAGACCTCACAATTCGCCGGTGAGGAATTGGGCCTTGCCGTGGCCGAACGACCAGTCCTCGTCATTGTTCTCGACGAAGGTGACCATCACGTCCGAGGGCGCGATGCCGCACGATTTCTCGAGCTCCTCGCAGAGCAGGCGATAGAAGGCTTCCTTCTGCTTCTTCTTGCGCTTGCGGCTGATCACCTCGAGCACGACCACCTTGTCGCTGCGGGCGATGCCGAGCCCGGTGTCCTCGACGATCATGCGCGAAGGTCGATGCTCGGTCACGATCTGATAGCGGTCACGTTCGGGCACGGCGAAGGCGGCAAGCACGGCGCGGTGCGCCGCGTCGAGCAGAGTTTTGAGCTCGGATGAGGTGCGGCCTTCAATGAGATCGAACCTGAGTAGCGGCATGACACTCTCCAGCTCAGCGTTGGGGTGTGCAAGATGGGCGGATTTGGTGACGAAGGCGTGTCGGATTTCGCACCGCTCACTTGATGCTCGCGCGACCGCGTTGCGATGGGGGCGCAGCTTCCGCCTTCGCCAGCTCGCGCAGCTTGAATTTCTGAATCTTGCCGGTCGAGGTCTTTGGCAATTCGATGAATACGACGTGGCGCGGGCATTTGTAGCGGGCGAGATTCTCTTTGCACCAGGCGATGATCTCGGCCTCGGTCGCATTGGCATCGGGCCTGAGCTCGACGAAGGCGCACGGGGTCTCGCCCCATTTCTCGTCTGGCATGGCGACCACCGCGGCGGCGGCGACGGCGGGGTGCTTGTAGAGTACGTCCTCGACCTCGATCGATGAAATGTTCTCGCCGCCCGAGATGATGATGTCCTTGGAGCGGTCTTTCAGCTGGATATAGCCATCCTCGTGCAGAACGCCGAGGTCGCCCGAGTGGAACCAGCCGCCGGCGAAGGCCTCGGCGGTCGCCTTCTCGTTCTTGAGATAGCCCTTCATCACGACATTGCCGCGGAACATGACCTCGCCGAGCGTCTCGCCGTCGGCCGGCACCGTGGTCATGGTCTCGGGGTCCATCACGGTGAGGTCCTCGAGCGCGTGGTAACGCACGCCCTGGCGGATGCGCTTGCCGAGCCGTTCCTCTTGCGGGAGGTCGTCCCAGGCCGCGTGCCATTCGTTCACGGTGGCGGGTCCGTAGGTCTCGGTCAGCCCATAGAGATGGGTGAGCTCGAAGCCAGCCTTATCCATCTTGGCGAGAACGGCAGCGGGGGGCGGCGCTGCGGCGTGGTTGAAAGCGACACGGTGGTCGAAGTCGCGCCTCTCCTCAGGCGTGGCGTTGAGCAGGGCTGCCATGACGAAGGGCGCGCCCGAGAGATGACTCACCTTGTAGTCGGCGATCGCATCGTACATCGGCTTGGCGCGCACCGCGCGCAGGCAGACATGGGTGCCGGACAGGAGCGAGATGGTCCACGGGAAGCACCAGCCATTGCAGTGGAACATCGGCAGCGTCCACAGATAAACCGGATGCTGGCCCATGCCGGTCGCGAGAACGTTCGAGTAGCACATCAGCGCCGCGCCGCGGTGGTGATAAACCACGCCCTTGGGATTGCCGGTCGTGCCGCTCGTGTAGTTGAGGGAGATCGCATTCCATTCGTCGCGCGGCATCGACCAGCGGTAGTCGGGGTCGCCGTCGGCGATGAAATCCTCATAGTCGAGATTGCCGAGCCGTTCGCCGTCGAGACCGCATTCGGGGTCGCGATAGTCGATCAGAAGCGGCTTCACTTTGGCCTGCTTCAACGCCTGCTTGAGAACGGGAGCGAACTCGGTATCGCCGATCAGCACCTTGGTCTCGGCATGATCGAGCATGAAGGCGATGGCCGAGGCATCGAGGCGGGTGTTGATCGAGTGGAGCACGGCGCCGGTCATGGGCACGCCGTAATGGGCTTCGAGCATCGAGGGGGTGTTGGCGAGCATGACCGAGACGGTGTCGCCGAAGCCTAAGCCCCGCGCGGCGAGCGCCGCGGCGAGTTTGCGGGTGCGGGCGTAGAATTCGGCGTAGGTGGCGCGCGCCTTGCCGTAGATGACGGCGGTATGGTGCGGATGGACTGCGGCTGCGCGCTCGAGAAAGACGAGCGGCGTCAATGGCTGGTAATTGGCCGGGTTCTTGTCGAGGCCCGTCTCGTACGGATTGGCCATCCCCTTTAGCCTTGGGCGCGTTTCCTTGTCGCACCCTAGCGAAGGCGGGAGGCCAAGATCAATCGCCGAGTTCCGTGTGCTAGTGCGATAAGGCCAAATGCGGACGCCCGGCTGCCGTGTCGCGTTCCTTGCGTTGCGGCTCGGCGCAGGTGTGATTGTAATAGGCAAGCACGCCGGCGAAGCCGACGAACGCGAACAGGATAAGCGCCAGATATGCGATGTCGATCGTGCTCACGATGCACCTCGTCCGATGGAGATGCACCATTCGGCCAAAAGATTGGACCGCCGTCGTTGATATGGCTCAAGCTTGCTGCTGATCTTGGTCAGTTAGGAAGCGTCGGTGCGCTTCAGGTCCTTGAGCTTGGCGAAGACCGAATCGATGTCGGGCGTCTCCTCCTCCTCCTCTGGCGCGTTCATGGCGGCGCGCGCCTCCTGGGCGAGGGCGGAGGCAAGTTGCGGCTCGCGCTCGGCCTCGGGTGAGGAGGCGGAAGCGGCGAGGGCTTCCTCGGCGGGAAGCAGAGTGCCCGCCTTCGGCGGCTCGGTAAGGCCAGCCTCTTTCCGCTCGCGCTCGATCCTGGCTGCGGCCTTCTTCACCTCGGCGTCCAGGTCGATCTGCGAGCAGAGCCCGAGCGTCACCGGGTCCTGGGCCTGAAGATTGGGCGAGTTCCAATGGCTGCGCTCGCGGATGGCGATGATCGTGGGCTTGGTGGTGCCGACGAGCCGCATGATCTGCGAATCCTTGAGCTCGGGATGGTTCTTGAGCAGCCACAGGATGGCGTTCGGCCGGTCCTGGCGCCGCGATACCGGCGTGTAGCGCGGCCCGCGCTTGGTCTTGACCTCTGGGACCTCGACCTTGGGCTCCGACAGCTTCAGCCGGTGCGAAGGCTCGCGTTCGGCGAGTGCGATCTCCTCGCGCGAGAGCTGGCCCGACGAGATTGGGTCCATGCCCTTGATGCCGTGGGCCACGTCGCCGTCGGCGATGCCCTTCACTTCGAGCACGTGCAGGCCGCAGAACTCGGCGATCTGTTCGAAGGTCAGAGAGGTGTTATCGACCAGCCAGACGGCGGTCGCCTTGGGCATCAGGGGGGTCCGGTCCATCGTGTTTCGACCTCAAGAGAATAGCGGCGGCCTCCCGCCCCCTCCGGCGAAAGAGCCAAATCCGACAAAATGAAGGGGAATAACAACTATATAGGGGCTGCCGCTTCGCTAGGCAACGCTGATCTCCGGCCAGCCTCGAAATTTTGGGCGGCTAGCGCGCCACCAGCACGATCTTGCCGACATGATCAGGATCGTCGATGCGCGCGTGCGCGGCCGAGGCGTCCTTCAGCGCGAAGGTCGAGTCGATCACCGGCTTCACCTTGCCGCCCTCGACGAGCGGCCAGATGCGTTCCTCGATCGCGCGCGCCATGCGCGCCTTGGCCTCCGCGCTCTGCGCGCGGAGCGTCGAGCCGGTGAGGGTGAGCCTCCGCATCATGAGCCGCATCAGGTCGATCTCGACCTTCGAGCCCTTGAGAAAGGCAATCTGCACGATCGAGCCTTCGTCGGCCGCGGCACGCAGGTCGCGTTCGATATAGTCGCCGCCGACCATGTCGAGGATGACATTCGCGCCTTTGCCCGCCGTCGTCTCGCGCACCGCCTCGACGAAGTCCTCCTCGCGGTAGTTGACGGCGCGAACGGCGCCGAGCGCCTCGCATGCGCGCGCCTTCCCAGCGCTGCCGACGGTGACGATGACCTTGGCGCCGAGGGCGGTCGCCATTTGAATCGCGGTCGTGCCGATGCCGCTCGCCCCGCCATGGACGAGAAGCCATTGGCCGGGCTTGAGGCCGCCGCGCTCGAACACGTTGTGCCATACGGTAAAGACGGTCTCGGGCAACGCCGCCGCCTCGGTCAGCGACAGGCCTTGCGGAACCGGCAGTGTCGCGCTCTCCGGCGCCACCGCGTATTCGGCATAGCCGCCGCCGTTGACGAGGGCGCAGACGAGGTCGCCCGGCTTGTAGCGCACGATACCTTCGCCAAGCGCTGCGACCTTGCCTGCGACCTCGAGCCCGAGCAGGTCCGAGGCGCCCTTGGGCGGCGGGTAGAGGCCCTGGCGTTGGAGCACGTCAGGACGGTTGATGCCGGCCGCCTCGACCGCAATCAACACCTCGCCGGGCCCCGGGCTCGGCACCGGCCGGGTTCCCGGCGCGAGCACCTCGGGGCCGCCGGCGCCCTTCGCTTCAATGACCGTCATGGTCGTTGGCAGCATCAATGTCCCCTCACAGCAGTCGCCGTCATTCCGCCGCAAGCCGGAATCCAGGCCGGGAAAACACAATCTGGATACCGGCTTTCGCCGGTATGACGCCCGGATACAAGACGATGCCGTTAGAGCGCAATGACGCATGATGATAAGATGCGTGCATGGACACAGACGATCTCGCCCCGCCGCCGAAGAAACCGAAGTCCCACGAGCTCGGTCAGGATGTGAGCAAGCTCTCGGTCGGAGAGCTGAAGGCGCTGATCGATGACCTGAAGAGTGAGATCGCGCGTGTCGAGGCGGCTCTTGCCGCCAAACAGTCTTCGCTGAGCGCGGCCGAGTCCGTCTTCAAGCGCTGAAAAAGAAGCGCTCACCAATCCTTTAGGTAAATCCCGCCTTAGCGTTAACTCGGCATTAGGACTTTCGGGCTAGGCTCCTCGTTATCCAGTCCTCTGGATCTGAGTGGCCTGTCCACTCTGTTTGACGCCTCCCTGTTAACTTCCTGAGCCGCCGTTTGGCGGCTCTTTTTTTGGCCTGATTTGAGGATTTTAACCTTTGTGTTTGGAAGGCGACGACGAGCCTTCCGCATGGCATAGTATGCCGCCGGGCACGTGCGTAGACGGGAGTGGCTCGATGGCGGGGAAGACCAGGGGTGGGGACCGTGACGAAAACGTTACGGTCTCCTTCGGAGCGCGATTCGCGAGATCCGAGCAGTTCAAGACCGTGTTCCGCGAGGGCATGGCCTTGGTCGAGGCCGCGGCGACCTATCTCGACGGCGAAGGACGAAGAGAGGCGCGCAAGCTCCGGCCGCCGCATTCGCTCGCCTATGCCACCGAGAGTATGCGGCTCACCACCAGGCTGATGCAGCTTGCCTCCTGGCTGCTCATCCGGCGCGCGGTGAGCGAAGGCGAGCTTACGCCCGAGCAGGCCATCGAGGAGCAGCGCAAGATCAAGCTTCCTCCGGCGGGCGGCGATCAGCCGAACCGCGACCTCAGCCAGCTCCCGGTACGCTTGCGCGAGCTGATCGAGCAAAGCGTCAAACTCCAGGAGCGGGTGATCAGGCTCGATCAGATGTTCGATGCCAAGGTGCTGCCGGCGGGGGAAGAGATCGACAATCCGCTCAAGTCGCAGATGTCGCGGCTCCGCGCCGCCTTCGGCCCCCAGGAATAGGGGTTGAGGGGCAGCACGCTCGGCGGTGACGAGGTTCTGGAAATGATGAAAACCTGAGCGCGCGCTGGGAGCGGCTACTTCAGGAAGCCTTCGTACTTCCGCTTGAAGCGGCTCAGACGCCCGCCACGGTCGGTCAGATGCTGGCCGCCGCCGGTCCAGGCCGGATGGGTCTTCGGGTCGATGTCGAGCTTCAACGTGTCGCCTTCCGACCCGTAGGTCGAATAGGTGGTGAATTCGGTCCCGTCGGTCATCACCACCTTGATGCGGTGGTAGTCGGGGTGAATGTCCTTTTTCATGGCGGTCGGCCTTGCAAATTCTTGGGATTTCTCGGCCCGAGCCTATAAAGCAACTTTCCGGGCCGCACAAGCTGCGCCGGAAAAGCGCGGCCTAAGCCCTTTGCGGGAGCGGCCTTCACCCCTAAAGTCCGCCGCCTAGGCTAATCGCTGGGCAATACGTGCAACGCGCAACCGCCAACGCCGACGGCACGGGCCGTCACGAGCAAGATTCCGAGAAGGACGAAGCGAGCCGCGCCTCGCTTCGCCCGCTGCTTGGGCTGAAGCCCTATCTCCTCCGGCACAAGGGCATGCTCGCCGCGGCGTTCGTCGCCCTTCTCGTCTCTGCTGCCGCCACCCTCGCCGTTCCGCTCGCCGTCAGGCGGATGATCGATCTTGGCTTCTCGGGCGGCGATCCCAACCTCATCAACAAATATTTCGCGACTCTGATCGGCGTCGGCCTCGTGCTCGCATTCGCGAGCGCGGGCCGCTTCTACTCGGTCAATTGGCTCGGCGAGCGCGTGGTGGCCGACATCAGGCGCGCCGTGTTCGCCCATCTCACGGGGCTGAGCCCCGCCTTCTACGAGGTGTCGCATTCCGGCGAGGTGATGTCGCGGCTCACCGCCGACACCACGCAGGTCAAGTCGGCGGCGAGCACGGTGATCAGCCAGGCGCTGCGCAATCTCCTGCTTCTCATCGGCGCGGTGGCGATGATGGTGGTGACGAGCCCAAAGCTTTCGCTCGCGGTGCTGATCGCCATTCCCGTCATCATCCTGCCGCTCGTCGCCTATGGGCGGGCGGTGCGGGCGCTTTCGCGGCAGGCCCAGGACACGCTCGCCCAGGCCTCGGCCTATGCGAGCGAGAGCCTTTCGCAGGTGCGCGTACTTCAGGCCTTCACCCAGGAAAAGAGCGCGGCCAAGAGATTCGGCGCGGCGGTCGAGCGCTCCTTCGCCGCCGCCAATGCGCGGGCGAAATCGCGCGCAGGCCTCACGGCGATCGCCATCTTCCTCGTCTTCGCGAGCGTGGTGGGCGTCCTGTGGTACGGCGCGCAGGATGTGCTTGCCGGCACCATGACCGGCGGCAGGCTCGGGCAGTTCGTGCTCTACGCGCTGCTTGCCGCGGCCTCGATGGGAGAGCTCAGCGAAGTGTGGGGCGAGATCAGCCAGGCGGCTGGCGCCGCGGAGCGTCTCGGCGAGCTGCTCGCGGCTCAATCCGCGATCACCTCGCCAAAGCATCCCAAGGCGCTGCCCGAGCCGCCGAAGGGTGAGATCGCCTTCACCAATGTCTCGTTCTCCTATCCCTTGCGGCCGGAAGACAAGGCGCTCGACCGGGTGAGCTTCCGTGTCGGCAAAGGCGAGCGCGTCGCGCTGGTCGGGCCCTCCGGCGCGGGCAAGACCACGATCTTCGCGCTTCTGCTCCGCTTCTACGATCCCACCTCAGGCAAGGTCGAGATCGACGGCGTGGCGGCAAACGAGGCGGATCTCGCCGCGCTGAGGCGCCGCTTTGCGCTCGTGCCACAGGAGACGGCGCTGTTCGCCGACAGCATCGCCGCCAACATCGCCTATGGCGCCGAGGGTGCGACCGAGGCCGAGATCGAAGCGGCGGCACGGGCCGCCTTCGCGCACGATTTTATCGCGGCATTGCCGCAAGGCTACGCCACCGTGCTCGGAGAGGGGGGCGTCACGCTCTCGGCGGGACAGCGGCAAAGGATCGCGATTGCCCGGGCCGTGCTGCGCAACGCGCCGATCCTTCTGCTCGACGAGGCGACGAGTGCGCTCGATGCGGAGAGCGAGACGCTGGTGCAGAAGGCGCTCGACAGGATCATGGAAGACCGCACCACTCTCGTGATCGCGCATCGTCTGGCGACGGTCGTCTCGGCCGACCGCATCCTCGTGTTCGATCGCGGGCGGCTGGTCGAAGAGGGCACGCATCAGACGCTGCTTGCTCGCGGCGGCGTCTATAAGCGGCTGGCCGATCTGCAATTTGCCCCCGACGCGGCTGAGTGATCCTCCGGGTCACAGAAGCCGGAAACCAGAAACCAGAAATCGGAAATCGAAGCTGGTTTCTGACTTCTGGATTCCGGCCCGAGGGGCCTAGCGCTCGGTCAACTTGAGCTCGATGCGGCGGTTCTTGGCGAACGCCTCCTCGCTCGTGCCGGTGTCGATCGGCTGATATTCGCCGAAGCCGGCGGCGACGAGATGCTCGGGCGCGATGCCCTGCTGCATCAGGTAGCGCACCACCGAGATGGCGCGGGCGCTCGACAGCTCCCAGTTCGAGGGGAACTCGGCGGTCGCGATCGGATGAATGTCGGTGTGGCCGTCGACCCGCATGACCCAGGCGATGTCGGGCGGGATATTTCCCTCGATCTCCTTGAGCGCCGCTGCGAGCTTGTCGAGCTGGGCGGTGGCGCCGGGTTTCAGCTCGGCCGAGCCTGAATCGAACAGGACGTCGGAGGGGAACACGAAGCGGTCGCCAACGATCTGGAAGTCGGCGCGGTCGCCGAGCGCCTCCTTCAGCTTGCCGAAGAAGTCGGAGCGGTAGCGGGCAAGCTCCTGCACCTTCTTGGCGAGCGCCACGTTCAGCCTTTGCCCGAGATCGGCGATCTTGGCTTGGCTCTCCTTGTCCTTGGCCTCGGAGGCATCGAGCGCTTCTTGCAGCGAGGTGAGCTGGAGCCTGAGCGCCGCGAGCTGCTGGTTCAGCATCTCGACCTTGGCAAGCGCGTCGTTGGTGATCTTCTTCTGATTGTCGAGCTCGGTCCCGAGCGCGCGTACCCGGTCCTCGGCCCCTTGCGCCTTGCCGCCCGCATCGCCGAGAAGGCCGGTCAGGCGCTGGTTCTCCTTGTCCTTCTCGCCGAGCGTCGCTTGAAGGGCGGCGAGTTCGTCCTCGGTCGATTCCTTCTTGGAGCGTTCGAGCGCGAGAAGCTCGGTCAGCTCGGAGAGCTGGCGGTTGAGCCGCGACAACATGGTGTCCTTGCCGCTTGCGGTCGTGGTCACGACGTAGTTGGTGACCATGAACAGCGACATGAGGAAGGTCACCACGAGAAGCAGGGTGGAAAGCATGTCGACGAAGCCGGGCCAGTAATTTGCCTGGTAGCGGCCGCGGCGTGCGCGCGCGAGAGCCATTTAGCCTTGCTCCTCGCGCGCCACCGGCATCATCGACTTGTCGGTGATCTGGCGGAGCACCGTGGCAAGCTCCTGCTGCTGCTGGGCCTGCTCGTCGGCCCACTCGCGCACCACCTTCTGCTCGGCGCGCATCTGGCGGATCAGCTTGTCGACGCCCTGAGCAAGATCCTTCACCGCGTCTCCGGTGTTGTCGTTCAGCATCTTGAGCTCGACCTTCTCGCTCAAGTCGGACAGCGAGCGCTGCATGTCCATGAGCGCGTACCTGAGCTGCGGCGGCATGGCGCCGGTGGCCGCGGCGTCCGCCGGCTGAAGCTCGGTGATGCCGGACAGCCAATCCTCGAGCTCGTTGTAGAAGCGCCCCTGCGCGTGCCCCGCCTGGAGGTCGAGGAAGCCAAGGATGAGCGAGCCGGCGAGGCCGAACATCGAGCAGGAGAAGGCGGTGCCCATGCCCTTGAGCGGGCCGGCGAGGCCTTCCTTCAACTGGTCGAACAGCATCACGTTCTCGCCGACATTGGTGTCGAGCGCGCCAATGGTGGCGCCGACCGAGCTCACGGTCTGGAGCAAGCCCCAGAAGGTGCCGAGCAGGCCGAGAAAGACGAGGAGGCCGACGAGGTAGCGCGTGGTCTCGCGCTGCTCATCGAGACGCGAGGCGACCGAGTCGAGCAGCGAGCGCATCGAGCCCGCGGCGAGCGAGAGATGCCCGGTGCGGTCGCGCAGCATGGTGGCCATGGGCGCGAGCAGGACGGGCGTGGTCTTTTCGTTGCTGCTGGCGGGATCGGAGATGCGGAAATTGTTGACCCAGTTGATCTCGGGATAGAGCCTGAGAACTTGGCGGAACGAATAGACGACGCCGACGATGAGCGTGCCGATGATCAGCGTGTTGAGGCCGGGATTGGCCATGAAGCTGTGGCGGAGCTGCTGCGTCTGGCCGTCGAGGATGATGGCGAGCAGAATCGCAAGGATGAGGAACAGCGACATGCGCCACAGGAATACCTGCGGGCGCGTGAGTTTGACCTTGTAGACTGGCGCTGCCATTTCGGGCTGTCGTTGTGAATCGGCGGCTTTCCCGCCCGTGAGCTTAACCGAATAGTTTGACAGGCAAAACGGCAACCTCAGGGCAGAGTTTCCCGAAAGCGCGCCGCCTTTTTGACGATTTGCGCCGCGAAACGGGGCTCGCCTCGGGCGCCCCACTCAAGCGGACGCGTGGCCGGCGTCCTTGAGAAGCTTGAGCAATTTCCGCTGGATGGTCTCGTTGCCGGCGACGATGCTGCCCTTGTCGAGCATCGCGTCCTTGCCGTCGGCGTCGCTCACGAAGCCGCCCGCCTCGCGCAAGATGACAATGCCGGCCGCGAGATCCCATGGGCGCAGATGGCGCTCCCAGAAGCCGTCGAGCCTGCCGGCGGCGGTCCAGGCGAGGTCGAGGGCTGCGGCTCCCATCCGCCTCACACCGGCTGACGCGGCCATGACCGCGCCGAGTTCCCTGAGAAAGAGACCATGCTCGGGGCGGCCGCTGTGTGGGATGCCGGTGCCGATCACCGATTGCGCGAGATCGCTCCGTGCCGCAACGCGCAAGCGCCGGCGGTCATTGAGATAGGCGCCCTTGCCCTTCTCGGCGGCGAAGGTCTCCTGGGTCGCCGGGTTGAAGATGAGTCCCGCGACGAGTTCACCGTCGCGCTCGAGCGCAATCGAGATGGCGAAGATCGGGATGCCGTGCAGGAAGTTGGTGGTGCCGTCGAGCGGATCGACGATCCAGCGATGGGTGCGGTCGGCGCCTTCGACCTCGCCGCGCTCCTCCATGAGGAGGCCGTAGCCGGGACGAGCGCGGGTGAGTTCCTCGTACAGGATCTCCTCGGCGCGGTGATCCGCGGCGCTGACGAAGTTCGAGGGACCTTTCAGCGAGACCTGAAGCTGCTCGACCTCGCCGAAGTCGCGCGCGAGGCTCCGTCCGGCCTTGCGGGCGGCGGCAAGCATCACGTTCATCAGCGCCGAGGCGGGCATGGTCGCGCTTTCATCTCTTCAGGCACCGTCATGCCCGGCCTTGTGCCGGGCATCCACGGCTTTCTCGCATGGAGTCAAAAAACGTGGATGGCCGGGACAAGCCCGGCCATGGACGAGGATTCAACGACCGAAATCCGGTGGTACGGAATTATCGATCACTCCGCGCGGCGAACGTAAGTGATCTCGTTGGTGTCGACCACCACGCGCTCGCCGACGCCGACAAAGGGCGGAACCATGATGCGCACGCCGTTCTCGAGCTTGGCGGGCTTGTAGGAGGAGGCCGCCGTCTGCCCCTTGACCACCGGCTCGGCCTCGACCACTTCGAGCGTGACCTGGTCGGGCAGCGCGACGCCGATCGGGCGGGCTTCGTGGCTCTCGACCGTCACCGTCATGCCGTCCTGGAGGAAGGCTGCGCGCTCGCCGAGCAGGTCCTTGGGGATCTGGATCTGGTCGTAGGTGTCGAGGTCCATGAAGGTGAGCATGTCGCCCTCGGCGAAGAGGAACTGATAGTCCTTCTGCTCGAGCCTCACGCGCTCGACGGTTTCGGAGGCGCGGAAGCGCTCGTTGAGCTTGGTACCGTCGATCACGTTCTTGAGCTCGACTTGAGCGTAGGCCGGCCCCTTGCCGGGCTTCACGGCCTGCGCCCTCACCGCGATCCACAGCGCGCCCTTATGCTCGATCACGTTGCCGGGCCTGATCTCGTTGCCGCTGATTTTCATGGAATGCCTTAACGGGAAAGGATTGGGTGGACGCCTTTAAGACGTGCGCGCAAAGGACTGTCAAGGGACCGGCCGGACCTTTTGCCGGCGGCTGATGCCCGTCATTTGCGCGCCGGTGCGATCGAGGATGCGGAGCCGGCCTGTGGTGACGAGGTGCCTTGGGGTGCCGCGAGAGTTTCAGTGACAACGCCAGGCCCGAGCCCCGCGCCGCCGCCGAGGTCGGTCGAATCCCGCCAGGCGTTGGCGAGCCGCTCGGCCTCGGCGCGCTGCTCCTTGGTGAGCTTGGCAAGCATCAAATCGAGGGTGAAGTCGCTCACGCCCACGCTCCGCGCGAGCAGATGCCACTTGGCAGCCTGGACGGGGTCCGCCTTCACCACCACGCCGTTGGCGTAGAGCCGCGCCAGGCGGTTCTGGGCCACGGCATTACCCTGCTCGGCGGAGAGGCGGAAGAGCTTGGCGGCCTTGGCCTGGTCGGCCGCCACGCCCTCGCCCTTGAACAGCATGATGCCGTATTCGACCTGCGCGTCGGGAAGGCCCGCGTCGGCGGCGCGACCGAGCCACTCGGCGGCCTTGGCCTTGTCGATCGGAACCCCGCGGCCGAACTGGTAGAAGGCGCTCAGGTCGTACTCGGCCTGCGGGTTGCCGAGCGCCGCCGATTTCTGCATCCATTCAGCGGCCTTGGCTTCGCTGCGCGGACGGCCGTTGCCGTTCAGGTAGATCAGCGCGACGTTGTACTGCGCGGAAGGATTGCCGGCCGAAGCCGCCCGCTCGAACAGGTCGGCGGCGATGCGGAGGTCCTTCTTCACGCCGCGCCCTTCGGCGACGAGCGTGCCGAGGGAGAATTGCGCGTTGGCATCGCCGAGATCGGCGGCCTTGGCGTAGTTGTCGGCGGCCTTCGAATAGTCCTGCGCGACGCCGAGGCCCTCCTCGTAAATCTCGCCCATCAGGGTGTAGGCCTCCTTCGAGCCCTGAGCCGCTTCTTGCTGGGCAAGTTTCAGCGCAGTGAGATACTTGCCCTCGGAGAAGGCGGTGTAGGACTGGCTCTCGGTCGCGCGCGCACCGGAGGGGACGAGAAACAGGAAAAAGGCAATGGCGAGCAGGCCGCGCGGCCGCGGCGTGAAGCTCACGCGGCCCTCCTGACTTCAGAGATGGCTCTTCCGATCCCGGCGATGCGGTTCACGGCGTCTTCCTCCCGCCAGATCGCCTGCGACGGCGCGACAAAATCGGCGCCGAGCGTGGCAAGCTCGCGGGCGGCATCGATGCCGTCGATATTGAAGGCGACGCACGGCACGACGAAAGTTTCGCCCCACCAAGCGATCAGCTCGGCGCAACGAGCGATGCCGTCGATATCGTCGGGCGAGGAGGGGCCAAAGCCGACATAATCGGCGCCGAGCTCGGCAAGCAGCATGGCCGCGTGACGGGAGAAAGCGCAATACGCGCCGATATTCGCCTCGCCGCCAAGGAGCGCGCGGGCCTTGCGGTAAGCCTCGGGATCGGCCGTCACAAGATGCACGCCGTCGGCACCAAGGCGTTCGGCGAGCTCCACGTCGTCTTCGATGAGGCACGCGGTGCCGGCAGCCTGCGCGAGGTTGATCAAGCGATCCGCGTAGTTCTCGTCGAGCGCGGTCCCACCGCGCCCAAGCGACACGCAAGCGATGTCGGCGCGCGCCAAAGCTTGCGCGAGCTCCGCTTCGAGTTTGGCCGCGGGCCCGCCCGGGAGCTGCAAGTAGAGCCGGCACTTAGGCTTTATGTCAGCCATGCTTCCCGGCTCTTGCCGCCTTCCGCGAGACGTTGACAATGCGTTAACAGCGCCCGTCTCAAATCACACGCCTCGTTGCACTGTCAATCACTGTTGGAACCAAGCAAGCTAATCGAAAGTTGTTGGACATTTGACGGCGTGGGACCACATTATTGCCAGACCGCTGTGCTAAACAGCGAGCATGAGGCGGCGGGCCGAGCGGGGAGGGCCAGCAGCACGATGACGGAACCTGATGCTCTGCAGCAGGCAACCGAGCGGCTTGACGCTGCTGTCGAGGAGCTCGAAGGCTTCCTGCGCCAAATCCTTTCCGAGCGCGAAAACGGCGATTCGATCGCGGTGCTGAAGGAACGATTGCGCAGCCTGACCGAGGAGCGCGACCGGCTCAAGCTCGACCTCGATGCGGAGCGCAATCGCGTGCGGCGCCTCAAGGCCGCCAACGACGAGGTCTCGGGCCGGCTCGAGGCGGTGATGGTCAGGCTCAAGGACATGATGTCGGCCGTGCCAGGATAGGCGGAGCGAGCGGGGGGGTGCGCATGGGTCAAGTCAGCGTCACGTTGAACGGTCGGACCTACAAGCTCGAATGCGGCGAGGGCGAGGAAACTCACCTCATCGAGCTCGCGGAATATCTCGGCACTCATGTCGAGGCGATGCGACGAAAGTTTGGCCAAGTGGGCGACGACCGTCTGATTCTCATGGCCTCGCTCGTGGTCACGGACGAGCTGTGGGAGCTCAGGCGCCAGATGCAGGAAATGAAGACCACTCTCGCCGAGGCGCGCCGCGACCGATCGGTTGCCGACCAATCGGCGAAGCACTTCCAGTCCGATCTCGCCGCCCGTGTCGGCTCGGCCGCCGAGCGCATCGAGATGTTGAACGACCGGCTCAGCGAGCTTGCGGCGACAAGGACAGCGCAGACACCGCGGCGCTAGTCGCAATTTCCGCCACGCTTCGCTATATTGGCATCTGGCGGGCTGCGAGGTGCGTTAGGAGCATAATTCCCAGGGCCCTATAAGATCCTATGGGAGCCGACCCTGACGGGGATCGTGGTCTCCGACAATTGGCGCCCACCTACTTATGTAGGGACACCCGGGATCTTCGCTCCGACGGCCATCGCGGCTTCGCCTCCTGCCAGGGAAAACCATGGGCGATGTTATTCGACCAACTCACAGTGATTTAGCATCAGCCCCTCGGTAATGATGTTGCCGATTTCGCCGATAACTCGAATCGCATCATCGCGCCTAAGGATCGCGAGGCGGTCGCTCCATTCCTTATCGAAGTTCAGAAGAATGACTGGACCACGCTCTCCATTTTCCTGTTTGGTTCTAAGGCTGATTGCGGCCCCAAAATCAGATGCTTGAACATCTCTGATTAGTCCAGTCAACTTCATCCATTTGCCAATGAACGGTTTGGTCATCAAGCTAGCTTGCAACGCCGTGTGGTCATTAAAGAAGCTGACTAGGTATATTGGCGTGACATTTTCACCGACGAATACCCGTTCTTGTTTTGCCTCGTTCGCCAGCGTTGGAGTTTCAGCCTTATCACCAAGCGGTTCAAGTGCAGGAACAGCCATGGGCTTTCGATCTTTCGGCGAATAGCCGAACTCTCGGAGCAAAAGTACGCCAGTGGAAAATGTGATGAGAACAGCTGGTGCGAAGCCCCACCAAGGGGAGTGTAGAAATGCAGGCGCCGTTAGGTCGGGAGACAGTTTGAATCCGGTGTCAATCGCGAGAATAACTGCACCCACGTACAAGCCAGCATAGGCGATCCATTCCCAGAAGGTCCAGCGCCGCATTCGAATCCCCTAACTTCGGCAGGCAAGAGTGATACCACGTGAGTAGTAGCAATGCGCTGCCGTCCTACCAGTCTGACTGGCGATGCTCGCAGCAATTGAAGTATTGACCTTATAGGGTCTTTCCAAGAACTCGAGAAAGCGGCCGGAACGCATGCGAGTGTTATTTCTGGGCGACCTGGTCGGCCGAACCGGCCGGACCGCGGTGATCGAGGCGCTTCCCAGCTTGCGTGAGCGCTATGCGCTCGATTTCGTGGTGGTCAACGCCGAGAACGCCGCCGGCGGCTTCGGCATTACCGAGCAGATCCTGCTCGAGTTGCTCGATGCCGGGGCCGACGTGGTGACTACCGGCAATCACGTGTTCGACCAGCGCGAGGCGCTCGTCTTTATCGAGCGCTACGACCGCCTGCTCAGGCCGATCAACTATCCGGAGGGAACGCCGGGGCGGGGCGCCGGCCTGTTCACGGCCGCCGGCGGCCAAGAGGTCCTCGTGATAAATGCCATGGGAAGGGTGTTCATGGGCGACCTCGACGACCCCTTCCGTGCGGTCGATCAGGAGCTCGAAGCCTGCGGGCTCAAGACCGGCGCCGACGCCATCGTCATCGACTTCCATGCCGAGGCGACGTCGGAGAAAGAGGCGATGGGCTTTTTCGTCGACGGCAGAGTGAGCGCGGTTATCGGCACGCATACCCACGTGCC
>NZ_DASRGO010000114.1:0-13009 GCF_035650995.1 Methyloceanibacter sp.
GAAGCGCGTCGGCATATAGTAAAAAGACGCCCCGCACGGAGCCGCGCACGGCACCGGCGCCGGAGCGACGGCAACCGGAGCGCAACCGACCACGCACGGCGCGCGCCGGACCTTTATCTTCCTGAGCGGAATGGGATTGGGAGCGGGAACGAGAACGGCCGGCGCGCAGGGGCGCCAAGAGAGGCATCCCCCGGCGTTGGCGCGATCGGTGGGGGTGAGACTGAGGGCGGCCGCAATGGCCAGCGCGGCGGCGAGACACATGAGGGCTTTCATCTTTGCGACTCCGGACTAGGTGCAAGACCCCCCTCCTGGCTTCGGGGCGCCAGGGGAAGGCGTCTTAACCCTAACTGTCGCGGAGTATCGGCAAGGTTAATGCCGGTTGAATTCGAGGCTTCCTAGGCCTCGTCAGCAGACCCAGAGGCCGCCGAACGTGTCGCAGCACGCCCGGCTGGTGCACGACTTGTGGCCCCTGCACTCGCAGCCGCCGTTCGGGCAATAGCTCGCTTTGCACGAGCATTGCCCGGTGTTGGTCAAAACCCAGAATTTGCAACACGCGAAATTCGAGGTGTCGTGGTCGGTGCACGTGTCGTTGTGCTTCCACACTACGCAGACTTTTTGTTTCTCGCAGCCGTAGCAAAAGCCGGGGTTGCACTTGGCTTTGGCAAGGAGAACGAGATTCCCGTAAGCCCCGATCGTCGCGCCGCGCTCGCCTTGGGCGGCCGGTAGCGCCCGTCCTGCGTCAATGCCCGCAACGAACCCGGAAAGTCCAAGCAAAACAACGACCGCGATCAGCCAACCTGTCCGCTTGAGCATTGCCGGCGCTCCTCACGTTAGGTGTGCAAATCCTCTTTGGCCCAAACCTGTCGCCTCGGCCGTGTGGGACGCGGGAGCGCGCTACTTGATCGGCTGCCCTTGCCTGAGGTTGCGCGGTGCCGGGTAAGCCTCGTCGAGATAATGGAAATAGGGCATGCAGCGCGCATAGCCCATCGGGGCGGTGGTGTAGGGCCGGTAGAACCACCAGTAGTTTTTCGGATAGCAGTAGAAGCTGTAGACCTTGCGGAAATGCACCGAGAGGACGATGCCGTTCGCCTCCCCCCTCGTTGCCCCAGCCATGCTCGGCAGCGCCGCCCCCGGTCTTGCGCCTAACGCTAGGAGACTTAAGGCGAAAAGCGCTAGCCCGAAGCCGCGACGATCCTGCATGCCCGCCCCCTCTGAGCAACACCCGTTGGCCGAAGAGTAGAAGGCCGGTGCGCCCGGCGCAAGGCTCCCTCAACTTTTCGCGGCTATGCTCGGTTTCGAACCGCGAGGAACCCTTGACAGCCGCTGCGCACAAACCATGAGATGGTCGGCCGCCCCGTTTCGGCCGGAACGAAGCGCGTCAAAACAGAGTTGCTCCATTGAATGCCTTACGGCCCCCAAAACGCTTCCCAGGAAGGAACCCCCATGCCCCCCCAGACCCCGAGCCCCGAAGCGCAAGAACTCGCCCACCAGATCGAGGCGATCCGCGCCGACTTGCAAAACCTGACCTCGACGGTCAGCCGCATCGCCAACAAGCAGATCAACCGCGCGCAGGATAAGGCGCTCGACGCCGCCAACGAGGCCGAGGAGGCAATCAGGCGCAACCCGCTGTCGGCCGTCGCCATCGCCGTCGGACTCGGTTTCCTGTTCGGTGTGTTCACCCGTCGCTAGGCGAAGCCTCGATGCTCCGCTCGGCGCTTGCGCTGCTCTCGTCCCTCCAAGTCGGACTGCGCATCAGGGAATCGATTGAGCGATCCGTCCGCCAAGCGGCCGTAATCGCCATCGCGCTCGTGATCCTCATAATCGCGGCGTTGTTCGCCCTGTTCGCCCTCTATCAGCTCCTGCTCGGGCGTTACGGCTTCACCCCGGCCGAAGCGGCGGCGATCCTCGCCGGCGGGCTCTTCCTCGTGGCGATGCTCGTGCTTGCCACCCTTCCCCTGTTCGCACCCAAGCCGAAGCGCGAGCTGCCGAGCATGGGGGCTGCCGCCGGCGAAGGGATCAGCATGATCGACCAGAGCCTCAACCGGGCCATGCAGCAGGTCGGCCCCGTCACCATGCTCGCCATCGCCTTCGTGGCCGGGATCCTGGCAAGCCGCCGCCGCTAGGCTTGCCGGACCGCCAGGGACATCTCTCGTCTCAATTCGGGACGTCTCTTAATTCGGTCTTAACCATGCGCCTTGCATGCTCGCCGCTGCCAACGGGGCGAAGGGAGCTGGCGCGCGCCGATGCTGAGAACGTTCACTCTCGCGGCGTTTGCCGCAATGTGCCTTGCAAGCAGTGCACGGGCGCAGGCAGCGGAGGCGCCGCGCACCTACACCATTCCGATCCCCCCGGGGGGCATCCCGGCAACCGTGGAGTTGCCCGCGCCCTACGCCATCCCCCTTCCCCCGACGACCGAGCCCAACTGGGAGATTGGCGCGCGCTATTGGTGGAGCGAGGGCAAGACGAGCTTCAGCATCACCTCGCAAATGTTAAATCCGACTCTCGGCGACCCCACCTCGAAGCTGACCTACGACAACATGCAAGGCAACACCGCCGAGCTCTTCTTCCGGGCCACCAACGGCGGCAACATCTTCGCCAAAGGCTTTGCGGGCGGGGGCTGGCTCGACGGCGGCAGTCTCGACGACGAGGACTTCTTTGCCGGGCAAATCAAGTTCTCGGATACGTTCAGCCGAATCGAAGGCGACAGCCTCGCCTACACGACCATCGATCTCGGATACGACTTCCACCTTCTGGACGGTCCGTCGAAGGTAATTTTCGGTCCCTTCGCGGGGTTCAATTATTGGCAGGAGACCGCGATTGCCCATGGCGCGCGCTGCAATCCCGATGACGTCGGGGGTGCCTTCTGCGGTCCGCCAGGCTTTATCGAGGTTCCCTTTTCCACCAAGGTCATCCGCAATCAAGCGAACTGGGCCTCGCTCCGCCTCGGTGCCGAGCTGAGAATGAGATTTTGGGATCGCCTCAGCCTGATTGCCGACGCTGCGGCGCTTCCGGTCGCCTATGTGTGGAACGAGGACAGCCACTATCTTCGCAACGACCTCGGCAACCCGCCCAACGCCGTGGACCGCGGTACAGGTTGGGGCTATCAGCTCGAAGGGGAAGTCCGCTACGATCTCACGCCCAACTGGGAGCTCGGCGCCGGCGTCCGCTATTGGTTCGCCGACGCGACCCACGGCAACAGCGAATTCGTGCACTTCAACACCAAGGTCGAGCTGGACGACTTTTCGAGCCAGCGCTTTGGCGTGTTCGGCGACGTGACCTGGCGCTTCTCGACGTTCTGACGCGATGCCCAAGCTCGCGCTTTGGTCCTCGCCCACGGTGGAAAATTGCGCGCAAGCAGGCTAAGAGTGAGGCGCCTTGCCGCCTAACAAGGATGGGGCGAGTTCTAGGGGACCGGAGCCGGGTTAGCTCAGCGGTAGAGCAGCGGTTTTGTAAACCGAAGGTCGGGGGTTCAATCCCCTCACCCGGCACCACGCTTCTCCGACAAGCGACGCCGTCGCGCCGCGTGGCTTTCAGCGTTCGGATCTCAAGCCTTGGGTGAGGAGTCCTCGATCTCTACTCTCATGGTCTTTTTGGAGGCGAGAATGCGGGCCTCCTCCTTCGACTCGACCGCGACGGCCGTTACCCCTTCGGGCGAAACCGTTACCACAAGATATGGCATGCCGGACTTCGGCGGATGGTAGATCGCGGTCTTCGATTTCTTGCCCTTCGCCATTGCGTCCACTCGCTCGTCCGTTACGCCGCAGGATGTCTCCGGCGAGACACTCTCCCGTTGCGTTGCGGTCCTTCCTATTGCCAGACGCTAGCTATGCGACACGATTGTCACAATCAATCGCAAACCTTGGGACGGCGCCTAAACGTCTTCAAGCGGCGAGCAAAGCGAGGTCGCGCAGGGCGTAGGCGTCGAGCTCATCGGTCTCATGGATCAGCGCGCGCAGCCTCGCCGTGAAACCGGCAAGTTCGCCATCGTCCAACGGGCGACCGATCGATGCGACGAGCGCATCGAGCGCCCGTTCGAGCAATTCACGGTCGAGACGGTCAAGCTCGGGCATGATTCGAAGCTCGTTCATGGCCGGGCATCTAACCCGCTCTCATGACCGTCGCTTGACGCCCGGTTGATCGGAAGGTCGCAGCCCGAGGAACATTGCGCGAGGATGGGCGTTAACGGAGTCTTTTGGCCATCGGCGTCCGCTTCCTTCCCCTCGCCGCCGCCGGTGGTTCGCTCACCCAGAAAAGCCCGGTCCCATCTCACCGGGCTTTTCGTTTACCTCCCGTGCCGATGCGGACTTGGCATCGCGACGCTAGGGCTCGGCCGATTGTCGTGATAGGCTTGAGACGGGTTGTGTTGATACGGGTCGAGGGATGATGGGACGGGTCTTGCCGGTTCTCTTTTTGGTGTTGTCGCTCCAACCGGCGGCGCTCGCGCAGACCACCAACCCGATTCCGCCTGCGCAGTCCCTTGCCCCGACCCCCAACCTTTGCGGCACCGGGAGCCAGAGCGTTCGCGTCTGCAATGACGACTTTCAATCATGCAGCAGCGTGTGCACGGCAACCGCCCTCGACCCCACCGCCGATACGGCCGGCTGCACCACGCGTTGCTGCAATCAGTTCAAGGCCTGCCTGAGCATCAGGGGCTGCGGCGCTCTGACTTCGGTCAACTGCTTCTGATCCTCACGAGGCGCGGTCAGGAGCCCTTGGCTTCGTGTTGGATCTCGGTGAGCTGCGCCTTCAACATCTCCGGCGAGAGATAGTGAATGAGCGATTTCTGCGTGCCAGCGGCCTCGTAGCGGAGCTTGAGCATCAACCCGCCATAAGCGGCGATGAAGTCGTCGAGCGCGATACCCGGCTCCTCCCCGTGCGCCTCGGGCGGAAAGGGAACCACAAGGCTGAAAAAGGCATGCGCCGGTACGCTGCCGTTCCCCGGCACATCGGCCGCCTCGGCGCCATGCGCACCGTCGGCCGGCACCATGTCGACTTTCACCGTGAGCTTGAGCTCGCCCAGCTTCGCGTCCGGCTTGACCACGCCCTCGAGACCCGAAAGCGCATCGTCTGAATTGTTCTCGGCCTTGATGGTAAGCCCGGTCAGGCGGACGCCCTGCGGGGTCAATTCGGCGGTGAACACCGAGCGCTCGACGATCGGCAACTCGGGCTCCTCGAAGAACCACACGACGGCATGGGGCGACGGCGGTTTCTCGACAAGAGATGCCACCGAGGAGGCCACGTTGCCGATGCCTCCACCCGCGCGGAGCAGGAGCCCGCTCCCAAGGAGGAGACCGCCGCAAACGAGCAACACGACGCCAGAGACGATCAGCATTTGACTAAGGTCGTAACCCCTAACCCGTACCCCGGCCAGCGAGACTTGCGCGTCTGAGGATACTTCGTTTTCGGCCCCGCTCGGAGAGGGCTTGATTTTGGCGATAAGCGCCCCGGCACGGCGAGATGCCGCCCCGACATAACGCTGAGCCCGCCCGGCGGCTCTTCCCATCGCATGGTGAAGGTGCGGCGCCGACGCATGCATTCTGGCGGAGACCGCGCCTGCCGCCCCCGACACTTTCTCGGATGCCGCTTTGGCGAGCGGAGCAGCCCGGGTCGAGATGGAAAGGATCAGGCGCGCGAGCCGTTCGACACTTGCGCGGACGGCGGTCCCAACGATCGCAACGGCCGGGGCCAGACGCGCGACGAAAGCTGCAACCGGCGGCGGCACGGCAAGTCCTTCGGCGCGTTCAGAGGATTCGGGATGCGCCGGCACAGGAGCAATCTCGTCCTGCTGCGCAACAGGGGAAATGCGCGCCTTCGTCTCGAAGGAAATGACCTCGGCGCCCTCGGGCGGGCCCGCCCCTTCTGACGCGGCCTGTGCGCCGCCATCTGGGCCCTCCTCGATCGGGGACTTCGGCAAGGCCGAATGAAAGCCGGCCGCCTCTATCATCTCGGCGGATCCGGTCACGACCGACGACCGTGCCGATGACAACGCGCTTCCGGTCGAGCGGACAAGCTCGCCGGACCTCGCGGCCACCGCCGAGCCTGCCGCGCCGACTGCGGCGCCTGCTGAGCGGGCGATCTCACCGGATTTCGCGGCGATGGACGATCCCGCCGCCGACAGCCGCCGACCGGCGGCGCCTCCCGCCGCGCTTGCCTTGCCGGCGACCGCCGAGGCGGCTGAGCCGGCAAGCCGCGCAAGATACAAGCCGAGGTCGCGGAACCGCGCGCCGATCCACCCTGAGCCGCGCAGCAGCGCGTCGCGCAAGGCGCCGAGCCAGGCCCTGACCTTCCACACGCAGCGCCACAAGAGCGAGATTAGGAAATCGAGCACCGCGAACGCCGCGTCCTCGACCGCACGCATCGCGTTCTCGCGCATCAGCTGGCGCCTGCGCCTGGCGCGCTCGCGCCTCTCGAGCGCCTCCTGCTTTTCCTTCTGCTTTTGCAACCACCGCTCATGCCGCGCGCGATCGGCAAGCACGGCCGCGCGCTGGGCCTCGAGCCAGCGCTTATGGTCGGTCAAATCCTCCTTGGCCGAGACGAGGACTTCGCCCGACCTGACGACCGTCTCCTTGACGACGGCAACGGTCGCTTCGAAGGCCGCCGACTCGGACGAGTCGGCATCCTTCTCCTTGGGCGGCCACGTGCGCTTTTCACGCATTGGGCTAACCATGCAGCGATGCTCCGCTACCGCTTGGACTCGTGGCGAGCCTCATGTCTCACAAGACCCGTCAAGACGCCAACTCCAAGGACACCGAACGTACGCGACACCACTCCTCCGGGCAGCGCCGAAGGTCGATCGCGAGAAGGCCGCTGAATGTCCCTCAACTGCCCTTCGGGCGCTCATGCGCCTTTCGAGGCGGCGAGCCGGACAATAACCGAAGCCTGTCCGCCCTGCGGCCGCCTATTCTCCCGCTCAAGACCCTACATTAGCGGGCCGAACCGCCTTTCGCATATCACTTTATCTATGTGGGTTGGGCCTGTCTAAAGCGGCAAATCCCCCGGTGCAGCCCTTGCCGCCGGATCGGCCGCTGCCCGAGCGAATCCTTGAAATCTATTGCGCTCGGACCAATGAGGCCCGATTGTAGCCAAGCTGAACCTTCTGTCTCCGGTGCTCCGCATGACCCCAACCGCTCTCATGTTCGTGGTGTGCCAAGCGCTCGCCAATCAAGGGCCGCTCGACGTCAACGGCAACCCCCTTGATGGCATCAAGCTCGACGAAGCGACTTGCCGGAACGAGATCATCCAGATGCACGACCCCGACGATTTCGGCACCGGCGCGCCGACGCCCAATTTCGCCGACCCTTACGTCTGCTCGCGCGCGAGCATGGCGGAAACGCCGCGCTGGGAGGCCGAGCATCCGGGCTGGTACGTGAAGCGGGTGAAGTGCCCGCATCCCGACGGCACCTTCCCGGGCGATACCGACGTCTGACGAAGCTCCTAGTAGCTTCCGCCCGAATCCGAGGTGCCGGCGCCGAGCGTGCGATCGAAGTCGCGCCGCCTCTGATATTCGATAGCGCTCTTCTCGGCCCGCGCCTGCGCGAGTTGTTGCCTGCACTCCTCGTATGGCTTCGTCCCCGGCGCGCCCTTGGGCTTGCAGGCGGCATCGTCAGCGCTCGCTGCATCGGCCTCCGCCGCCATTTGCTTGGCGCGGACCTGCTCGCGGTCGGCGCAACCCGAGGCGCCGAGCAGGAAGACAGTGAGCGCGATGGCGACAACAGTCCTAAACATATTGCCGTAAGTCCCGCACAATCATGGCGCCTAGATGGTCGAAGCTTAATGCTCGGTCGCCTTGAGACCGCCAACTCCGCTGCCTAAGTCTTGCAAGGCAACCCCCCGGCCTTCTCCCCGCCCAAAGGAGCAAAGCTAAGTGACAAAGGCTTACCGCAGCATCGCCTGCGCCCTCGGCCTCGGCGCATGTCTCCTGATCCTCGCCTTCCTTGCCCCGGCCCCCGCCGAGAATGTCGGCCACGCCCCCGCCACCGAGGCGAGCGCGCCAAGTGCGCCGCACGCCGAGCAGCCCGACGCCAAGCCCGAGCAAAGTGCTGCGCCCGATCTTCTGCCTCCAACCTCCGTCACACATCACGCGATAACGCTGTCGGGCGCGCCCCTGCCTTATTCGGCGACCGCAGGAACGCTCCTTCTGCGCGACGATCAGGGCAAGACTATCGCCTCGATTTTCTACGTTGCCTACGTCAAGGAGCCGCTCGACACCAAACGCCCCGTCACCTTCGTGTTCAACGGCGGACCCGGCGCTTCGTCCGCCTATCTCCATCTCGGCGCCATGGGCCCGAAGGCGATCGAGGTCACCGACAAGGGCGAAGTGGTCGGTCCTCCGTCCCGCCTGAGCGACAACGACTCGAGCTGGCTCGATTTCACCGACCTCGTCTTCGTCGATCCCGTCGGCACCGGCTACAGCCGCGCCGCCCAAGGCAAAGACGAGCGTGATTTCTTCGGCGTCGAGCACGATACCGAATACCTCGCCGATTTCATCCGCAGCTATCTCATCGACAACGCACGGCTGTCCTCGCCCCTGTTCCTTGCCGGCGAGAGCTATGGCGGCTTCCGCGCCGCGACCATCACCCGCGACCTGCAGAAGAAGGGCGGCGCATCGCCGAGCGGGCTCGTTCTCATCTCGCCCGCGCTCGAATTCGCGCTGCTGAACGGCGAGGATTACGACCCGCTGACCTGGGCGCTTCTCCTGCCGTCCTATGCCGCGGTCAATGTCGAGAGCAAAGGCATCACCGGGCGCGAGGCGCTTGGGCCCGCGCTCAAGGATGCCGAGCGCTACGCCCTGTCGGACTATCTCGTGGCGCTCGCTTCGGGCGGCGAGGACGGCGGCAAGCTTGCCAGCGGCAAGGTCGCCGCCTTGAGCGGGCTTCCGCAGGAGGTCGTCGAGCGGCATCTTGCCCGCATCGAGCCACAGACGTTCATCAAGGAGTTCGACCGCGCCCACGGCCAAGTGCTGAGCCGCTACGACGGAAGCGTCGGCGGACCCGATCCCAACCCTGCGAGCTCATGGCCGCACGGTCCCGACCCCGTGCTCGACGCAACCGTGCCGCTGTGGACTTCGGCCTTCCTGCAATACGCGCAAGACGAGCTCGGCTATAAGACCGACGCGACCTATCAGCTGCTCAATCGCGACGTGCGCTCGAAATGGGATTTCGGCACGAGCCCTACCCATCAGGGCTACGCCGGGGTGATCGACGACATTCAGGACGCCCGCGCCGCCAACCGCTCGCTCGGCGTGCTCATCGCCGCGGGCTACACGGACCTGATCACCCCCTATCTTTCGGCCTCTTATCTCGTGGGCCAGCTCCCGCCGCTCCAAGGCGCAACCCCGATCGAGGTCGAGAACTATGCCGGCGGTCACATGCTCTATCTCCGCCCGGATTCGCGGCGCGCCCTGAAGCAGGACGCCGAGGCCATGTATGAGCGGGTGCTGAAGTCCCAGCCCCAGGGTTGACGGCTGCGTGACGGCAGGATGAACGCTCCTCAGCGATGGGCTAAGATGACGAATCGCACCGGCCATCGACGAAGGGATCCCGCGATGTCGATCAGAAGCATGACCCTGGCTTCGCTCCTCCTCGTGGCCGCATTCTCGCCCGGGGCCGCCGAGGACCAGCCTGAATCACCGCCCGCGCCTGCGGCCGAGCCGCAGTGGATCGAGTTCCAAGCGCCTGAGCGCGGCTTCGCCGTCGCCTTTCCAGGACCGCCCAAGACGACGAGTACGCCTGTCGAGGGGCAGAACCCCCTGCTGCAATATGATTTCCAGGTGAATGTCGGCGAGGACATCGTCTATTCGGTGGTGGTGTTCGAGTACGCTCCGGGCAAGGCCCCGAACCCGATCACCAACGACTTCTACGTGAAGCTCGTCAACGCCTACGCCAAGGGAAGCGACGCGCGGCTGCGCAAGAGAGCCGAGGCGACCATTGCCGACCATGCGGGCTTCGAAGCGATCGCTGACGGCAACACCGCCAAGGGCAAGCTCAGCCACCTCGTCGACGTCGTCCCCGCCGGCGACCGCATTTACATGCTCGTTGCCGCCGGCCCCAAGGGCTTTGCAACAGGCGACGACGCCGAACGTTTCCGCGACTCCTTCCGCCTGCTTACCGATCAAGCGGTTCAGCGGCCTGAAACGCAGCAGTCGGCGGCCACCCCGCCCGCACAATCGCAGCCCGAAGCCCAGTCGGCCGTAAATCCCCCTGCTCAATAGGACCCTGCCCTCGGTGCCTCCTTGTCGATCAGTCCTCGATCAAGGTCTGGCTGACCGAGAAGGTCGACGCCGAGAACCGCTAGGCGGCGGCCGGCTCGGGTTTGCGCAAATCCGCGACGAAGCTCTTGACGTCCTCCGATGGCGCCGGGGTCAAAAGGCTCGTTGCGACCGCCACGACAAAGCCAACGGGGACGCCGAACACGGCCGCGAACATCGGTTTGATGCCCCACCAATTGGCGATCGCTCGCACGTTCATCTCCCATAGCAGGGCGACGGCAGGCCGGTTCTCGGGATCGGAAAGATAATAGATGCGCTGGAGCGCGTAATAGGCCGCGTCCTGCTGCTCCGAGGCGCTCGATAGGAAGCGCGAGGTCTCGTAGAAGGCGTAGGGAAAATAGCGGGGCACGATCAAATAATAGAGACACACGACGAGTCCCGCGATCATTCCGGCGAGCGCGCCCTGGCCGTTGGCGCGCTTCCACCACAGCCCGAGCAAGAGCGCAGGCAGCAAGCCGCTCGCGGCGAGCGATAACGAATATCCTGCAGCGACAATCATCGTGCGCGGCAGAAAGAACGCCGCGACGGCTGCAAGACCAGCGACGAGGAGAATCGCGGCGCGGGCGACGAGAATCCTCCTGTCGGCGGGAGCGGTGACGTCCCAAGACTTGAAATAGAGATCGTAGGAGATGGCATTGGCCATGGCGAGGAGGAGCCCGCTCCCGAGCGCAAGCAAAGCGGCGATCGCCGTCGTCGCGACAAGCCCGAGCAGCGCGATTGTCGGCCCGTCTCCCGCCGGGATGGGGTCTACGGAGAAGAGCGGCACATAGGCGGGTGCGGCGACAAACAGCACCAGTAACAGCGGCACGGCAAAGAGGAACGAACTCCGCGCCTCGGCTGCCGATCGCGCGGTGAACGACCGCATTACGACATGAGGCAGCGCCGCGATCCCGGCCGCGAGGCAGAACACGGCCGCCCCCCTGTTCACGCGATCGGGCGCCAGGAAATGATCGAGGCCCAGAGCAGAGACCGCATCGATCAGCGCGCGGGCCTCGAGCCGCGTCCCACCCGCTCCCTGTTGCCAGAACAAGATGCCGAGCGCCACGGCCGTACCGGCAAGCAGCACAGCGTATTGGGCAACGGCGGTCCGCGAAGCAGAGCGCATCCCGCCGAGGACGGTGCAGAGCAGCAGCATCGCCGTCGCTGCGCCGAGGCTCGCCGGCAGGTCAAGGGCGAAAAAGCGCATGACGATGAGCGCGAGACAAAGACTGACCGCGGCAAGCGCCGGGAACGAACAGAGCAACACGACCGCCACGGACAGAGGCCGCAGTCCGGCGATCCCGTACCGTTCGCCGAGAAAATCGGCGAGCGTGTAGCCGCCGAAGCGGCAGAGGTAAGGCGCAATCAGAAAGGCTATGACAAGCAGCCCCCCTACCCCGCCGGCAAGAACGAGGAGCGCGCCCTGGCCGTCCCGCGTTACCGCGCCGGCAAGCGCCGGGTAAGCGAGCACGGCCAGAAGGCCTGCGGCGATCGCCATGCCGTTAAAGGCTGCGGGGACTGCATGGCCGCCGGCATAAAAATCCGAGATCGGCCGCTTGAGTGCGACGGCGCCAAGGACGGCATAGACGAGCAGCGCCGCAAGCACCATGATTTGAATGGTCAGCGTCTCCCCACTCCTTCTTCACCGCGCTCTTGAGCGCGCTTCTTTGCATCACGACGCGGTAGCCACCCCGCGCATCAATAACGCATTATTTGTGCGTCTGTTTTCCTGGCCGCGGCGCGACATCGCGCAGCAAGGCCGCAAGCTGCTCGAAATCGCCCTTGCGTGGCGATGTCTTGCGCCACGCAAGCCCGATCTCGCGTTTAGGCTGAGGCGCGCGGAATCGCAACAGGCGAATATCGCGGCGATGATGCACCTCGTTTGCAATGGCCATCTCCGGCAGAAGCGTGATGCCGTACCCGTTGGCGACCATTTGCACGATGGTGGCGAGGCTCGAGGCCCCGAAGCTTTCGCGCGCTTCCGGCGTCAGCATATGGCAATAGGAGAGTGCCTGATCGCGCAGGCAATGCCCCTCCTCGAGCAGCAGGAGCCGCTCTTTGCTCAGCATGTCGGGACCCGCAAAGCACAGCCGCTTGTTGCGCGCCGACGCCTTCGTCGCGAGGATGAACGGGTCGTCGAACAAATAAAGCGTCTCGACCTCGGGGTCTTCGATCGGCAGCGCCACGAGAATGACATCGAGCCCCCCCGTCAAGAGCTCGCGCACGAGATTGGCGGTCATGGTCTCGCGGAGCTGAAGGGAAAGACTGGGAAAGCGCCGGTTGAGTTCGGGCAGCGCCGCCGGCAGCAAATACGGCGCGATCGAGGGAATGGCGCCGAGCTTGAGCGTGCCCGACAGCACGCCCTCCTGTTGCTTGGCATAGTCGATGAGGTCGCGCACCGAGGCGAGGATGGTGCGGGCCCGGCGCACGACCTCCTCGCCCTGATCGGTCAGCTCGATCCCGGACTTGCGCCGCTCGACCAGGCTCAAATGCAGCTCATCCTCAAGCTCCCTGATCTGCATGCTGAGCGCGGGCTGGCTCACGGCACAGGCCTCGGCCGCGTGACCGAAATGACGGGTTTCGGCCAGCGATTCGAGATAACGCAGCTGCCTGAGCGAGACCATGACGATAAGATGCCCTTATCCTTCCTATAAGGAAATACGATTTGAAATTATCACGGGCGGCAATCATGGTGAAGCTGCAGAGCCGGTCGGCCGAAAATCCGGGTTCGCAAAACGCCGGCCCGACCGGCCAAGCTTGGCC
>NZ_DASRGO010000115.1:0-3834 GCF_035650995.1 Methyloceanibacter sp.
GCGTTCCTGCACAGTCCCGTGGCCAAGCGCACCGGCCAGCGCGCCGTCGCCGCCTATATCGACATCGACCGCTTCAAGGACATCAACGATACGCTCGGCCACGAGGCGGGCGATCAATTGATCAGCGCGGTCGCGCAGCGCCTTGTCGGACGCTTGCGGCCGCAGGACTTCCTCTCGCGCTTCGGCGGCGACGAGTTTGCCATCCTGTGCGCGCCAGCCGGCCACGAGGCTGCCGTGACGCTTGCGCGGCGCATCGCTCAGGCCTTCGAGTCGCCTTTCAATGTCAAAGGACAAAACATCCGCGTGACGGCCTCGATCGGCCTCGCCGTTGCGCCGGAAAACGGCACCTCGGCCGACGAGCTGATGCGCCACGCCGACATCGCTCTGTATGAGGCGAAGAACCAAGGCCGCGATCGCGCCATTCTGTTCTGCACGGAGATGGCCAAGCAGGTCGAGCACAGACGCTCGATCGAATTGGCTTTGCGCAACGCTCTCGATGACGATGCGCTCGACCTCCACTATCAGCCCATCGTGTCCTGCCAAACCGGCGCGGTTATCGGGGTCGAGGCGCTGCTCCGCTGGGAGCACCCGATCTATGGCGAGATGTCGCCTGCCGATTTCATTCCGATCGCCGAGAACGCCGGACTGATTCCCAGTCTCGGCGAATGGGTGCTCACGCGCGCGATGACCGACGCCAAGAAGTGGCCCGAGCTCGAAGTTTCGGTCAACTTGTCGCCGGTGCAGATGCGCCACGTCGATCTCGAAGGGACCTTGCGCCGGCTCATTGCCGAGCACCAGATCGATCCCCGCCGCTTCACCCTCGAGATCACCGAGAACGTGATGCTTGAGGCGACCGACCGCGTCAACACCATCCTCGACGCCATTCGCGCCATGGGGTTCAAGACCGCGCTCGACGATTTCGGCACTGGATATTCCAGCCTCTCCTATCTTTGCACCTTCCGCTTCGACAAGATCAAGATCGACCGCTCTTTCGTCGCCCGGATCTCCGAGATCGACACTTCGCGCACGATCATCAAGTCCGTGGTCGCGCTCGGCCGCGGTCTCGGCATGAGCATCGTCGCCGAGGGGGTCGAGACCGAGTTCGAGGCCGACATGATGGCGCAGTTCGGGTGCACCGAGCTACAGGGCTTCTATTTTGCGCGGCCTCTCACCGCCGAGGACATGGCCGAATTCCTCAAGTCGTTCAGGGCGCGCCAGCCCGCCTCGGGCACTCCCCCGCACCGGGCCGCGATAGGCGGCTAGACACGAGCCTCTGCGATCTGCGAGTAAAGCGGCACCGCCGAGCAACGCTCTTTGACGGAGTGCCACTTGTCAGCCGAGGGTTCGTCGACCGGTAAGCCTGAGCGCGCGGCCTCCCGCAACGCCGACGATCGTTGGGCGGAGTTCGACTCCGAAGCCTATTTCCAGCATTATTATGGGGAACCCCACCCCGACGACGACTGCGTCATTCGCCTCGCCGTTGCAGCAATGAAATCGGCGCTTCCTCTTGGCACCGAGCTCGACATGGTCGATGTCGGCACAGGCCCAAACCTCATCTCGCTATTTTGTGCGCTCCCTCGCGCGCACCGCCTCACCGTATGGGAATACGCCGAGAGCAATATCACATGGCTCGAAGCGGAGCTGGCTCGTGACGTAATGCGCCCGCAATGGAGTCACTTCTGGAACGTTGTACGCGAGGCCTATTTGCCGGAGTTCGATCTGCCTGAGGATCCAATCCCTATTCTACGCGAGCGGTGTCACCTCCGGCGCGGATCTATCTTCGATCTGCCCACTCGTCGGTGGCAAGCGGCGACTATGTTCTACTGCGCCGAATCGATTACCGACCGACAGGATGAATTTGAGGCGGCATGCGCCGCCTTTGCTCGTTGTGTAAGGCGAGGCGGTACCCTTGCGGCAGCCTTCCTGGCGCGCTCGACCGGCTATGCCGTGAATGAAAGCTGCTATCCGGCACTGTCTTTATCCGTCGAATCTGCGGTCGATGCTTTTGCGCCTTACGCTGACGGCTTGAGGGCTGAAGCCGTAGCCCGCGAACATCAGGTTCGCAGCGGTTATTCGGGCTTCATTTTCTTGACCGGCACGGCACGCTAGGCATCGATACGTTCGTTTCCTCCCTGCCATTTCGCCGCAGGCTCAACCCGCACACGAAATGAAAGCTTGCTCTTGAGAGCCCGTTTGGCCCAATTCTCGCCGAGAGATGCCTTCACCCAGCACGCCATGAATCTTCAGCCCCGCAACACGACCGCCCTAGCCAAGGCAACGCAAAGCACCGCTGTGGCCGTGCTTGCCGCGATCAGCGTCTGTCACATGCTGAACGATGTGATCCAGTCACTGATCATGGCCATCTATCCCATGCTGAAGGAGGGCTTGGCGCTCGACTTCGGCCAGATCGGCTTCATCACCTTCACCTTCCAATTCACGGCATCGGTTTTGCAGCCCTTGGTCGGCTACATCACCGACCGTTACCCCACGCCTTACTCGCTCGTGCTCGGGATGAGTTCTTCGCTGATGGGTCTTCTCCTCATCGCCTTTGCCACGAGCTATGTGGCGGTGCTTGCCGCCGCCGCCCTGATCGGCATGGGCTCCTCCGTGTTCCATCCCGAATCCTCGCGCGTGGCGAGGCTCGCTTCGGGGGGCCGTCACGGCATGGCGCAGTCGGTGTTCCAGGTCGGCGGCAATTTCGGCACGGCGCTCGGACCGCTGCTCGCCGCCTTCATTGTGCTTCCTTACGGCCAGCGCAGCATCGCCTGGTTCTCGGTCGTGGCGCTCGTCGGCATCGTGCTGCTTGCCGGCATCGGTGCCTGGTACGGCCGGACGCTGAGAGCCAGCCCTGAGACGCACCCGAGCGAACGCGAGGCGATCGCTGAAGCGACCCACGGCAAGGTCGGGCTCTCGGTTGCCATTCTCATGGCGCTGACCTTCTCCAAGCACTTCTATCTGGTCAGCATCACAAGCTTCTTCATTTTCTATCTGATCCACACCTACGGCCTCACGGTACAACAGGCCCAGCTCCATCTGTTCATCTTCCTGGGCGCCGTCGCCGCGGGAACGGTCATCGGCGGCCCCATCGGCGACAGAATCGGGGCACGGCGAGTGATCTGGTGGTCGATCTTCGGCGTTCTCCCCTTCACGCTGGCGCTTCCTTACGTCGGGCTCACCGGCACGGCGATCTTGAGCGTGATCATCGGACTGATCCTTGCCTCGGCCTTTCCTGCGATCCTGGTCTACGCTCAGGGCCTGATCCCGGGCCGGGTCGGGATGGTTGCGGGTCTATTTTTCGGGCTTGCCTTCGGCATCGCCGGCATCGGAGCCGCCTTCCTCGGCTGGCTCGCCGATGTGACTTCGATCGATTTCGTCTATCACATTTGCGCCTTCCTCCCAGCGATTGGCATGCTCGCCGCTTTTCTTCCCGAGACGGCGAAGCCAAGACCGCGAAGAAAGCCAGGAAAGCGGAGTGCCCGCGGCGCCGCCCGGCCTCATTCGTCAAGATGACCATTCACGACTTGCGGATTTCAATTTTTTTGTTCAAGCGAGGTCTTGCCGGTGTCTTGATGATGGCGCGGCGCGGCCGTGAATTGGCGGAGGGTGAGCCCGACAAATGTTCGGGACTTCTGGCTGAATCGCCTAAGCCGAGACAGGGCGTTTGGCCTTGGCTAATATGGGGTTACTGGGCGTCCCGGTCGAGGCTTTGCCGGGTTCCAGGAATCCGAACACTTGCCGACGCGGCGGCCGGCAGGCCTCATTAGTCTTGCGTGACACCTGCCAGCCCGCTCGGTTGTTGGTCAAAGCCATGAAAACGAGGGGCAAGCAATGCGT
>NZ_DASRGO010000116.1:0-4610 GCF_035650995.1 Methyloceanibacter sp.
TCCGGGCAGATCTGCCGCATCCTCGGCGCGCAGCAACCTGAAGGCTTCAACTACGAGCTCTTCCTCGACGAGAACGGCGAGAAGATCTCCAAGTCGCGCGGCAACGGACTCACCATCGAGGAGTGGCTCACCTACGCCTCGCCGGAGAGTCTTTCGCTCTATATGTTCCAGAGCCCGCGCAAGGCGAAGCGTCTTTATTTCGACGTGATCCCGCGCGCGGTCGACGAGTATGTCGGCCACCTCGCCGCCTATCCCAAGGAGGATCAGGGGGCGAAGCTGATGAATCCCGTCTGGCATATTCATAACGGAGAGCCGCCGGAGGCCAAGCTTCCGATCAGCTTTGCGCTGTTGTTGAACCTCGTAAGCGCCTCGAACTCTGAGGACCGCGACGTCTTGTGGGGGTTCATCCGCCGTTATGCGCCGGACGCGACGCCCGAAGGGCATCCTCTGCTCGATCAACTCGTCGGCTATGCGATCCGCTACTTCCACGATTTCGTTAAGCCGAGCAAAAATTACCGTGCGCCATCGGAAAAAGAGCGCGCGGCGCTGCTCGATCTCGAGGCGAGGCTCGCCAAGCTTCAGCATGGTGTGCTTGCCGAGGAGATTCAGGCCGAGGTCTACGCCGTCGGCAAGGAGCACGGCTTCGAGCCGCTGCGCGACTGGTTCGCTGCGCTCTACGAGGTTCTGCTCGGCCAAACGCAGGGCCCGCGCTTCGGCTCCTTCGTCGAGCTTTACGGTATCGCCGAGACCCGCGTCCTGATCGCCAAGGCGCTGGACGGCGCACTTGTCGCCGCGGGTTGATCACTCGAACCGGCCCGCACCGATCTTTTGGCACGAGTGTTGCTCGAATCAATCTCTGTCACGCGCACGTCATGGCGAGCGACGGTCGGAACGGGCCGAAATCTTGGCTGGACGTCTAATAAGTGGCAGTTGGATTGCGCTAAGCGAGGGCGTGGATGATCAAAATTCGGGCAGGCTACCGGATCGCCTACGAGTGCCCACAGCCGACGCCGATGATCCTGACCTTGAGCGTCCACCCGAGCCGGCGCCAGGATCTCATCACTCCCGACAAGATGCGCACCGACCCTTACGTGCCGGCGACGGAATATGTCGACCGCTACGGCAATATCTGCCACGTCATCCGTGCGCCGGCGGGCCGCATCACGCTGTCCGCGGATTTCCTCATCAGGGACAGCGGCGAGCCGGACGAGGTCGCTCCCGGTGCGACCCAAGCCCCCCTCGAGACGCTCCCCGTCGACACGCTCGTTTATCTCTTGGGGAGCCGCTATTGCGAGACCGACCGGCTGTCCAATTTCGCCTGGTCGACCTTCGGTAAGACTGAGCGCGGGTGGACTCTCGTTCAGGAGATCGTCGACTTCGTGCACAACCACGTGACCTTCGGCTACCCGCATGCCGACGTGACCCGCACCGCGTACGACACCTTCGTCGGGCGCAAGGGCGTGTGCCGCGACTTTGCCCACCTTGCCGTCGCGCTTTGCCGTTGCATGAATGTGCCCGCGCGCTACTGCACGGGCTATCTCGGCGATATCGGCGTTCCGCCCGACCCTTGCCCGATGGATTTCAGCGCCTGGTTCGAGGCCTATATCGGTGATCGCTGGTACACCTTCGATGCCAGGCACAATACCCCGCGCATCGGCCGCATCGTCATCGCTCGCGGCCGCGACGCCACCGACGTTGCCATCACCACGTCCTTCGGGCCCAACACGCTCGCCGGCTTCGAGGTCATCACCGACGAAGTGAAAGAGGTCGAGCCCGCCCTCTCGTGAGAGAGATTGGGCAAAATCCCGAAATTTAATCACATTTTGCGCAAAGCCGGTTCAGCCCGTCTTAGAGGTTTGCGATTATTCCGTGGGCATCCTAACTGAGGAGGACCCCCATGAGCTTGAAGTGTGCTTTGACTGCGGTCGTCGTTCTCGGCTTTGCCGGCACGGCCATTGCCGCCGACGCGAGCCAATTCGTCATCATCAAGGACAAGAACCAGAACTGCCGCGTGGTCGAGAAGAACGTGGTGAGTGAGGACGAACTGACCCAGCAGGTCGGCAAGCAGGCTTATCCGAGCTTCGACGAGGCCAATATCGACCTCAAGGTCGTCTGCGAGAACCAGTAAGTCCGGATACCCGCGCCGCCCTTTCTCCTGGGGGCGGCGCCGCGATAGAGAGGCGCGAGCAGGCCGGCCTGTTCGCGCCTTTTGCTTTGCCGCGCGCGTCACCGGATCCGTGCCCGGGACGGCGGGAACCTCGGGATGCGTGCGGGGTTTGCCTATTGAGGGGCTCTCGCATCGGGGCATGAGAAAGGAGAGTTTCGCAACTTCCAGAGCAAGGGAGAGTCGAAATGACCAAAGCCAAAGCCTTGATCGTAACTGCCGCTGCGGCAACCTTGACGTTCGGGACTGCGGAGCAGGGGAACGTACCCCCGCAACTGCAAACCCCTTTGTGGAATGGCGATCTCGTCATCGTAAAGGATCAAGTCCGCCCGTCGGTGGGTCAAACCGACGACACCGTCGAGCAATCCGCGGAAATGGGAAAGGCCGACGGCGTGCAGGGTGGTGAACACCAGGGTGAGACGCCGAAGAGCCGATCGGCCAAGATGGAAAATTCACAGGCGGAATAGCCGAAGAGAACGAGGGCCGGCGTCCAAAACCCCCGCTGATCGGACCAGCTAGTGATCGAGATCCTCTAGGATGGTGCGCATCTCGATGGCGCGCTCGCCCGTTGTCGCGCGCATGCAGTTCCCGGCCGCGACCGAGGCGAAGGTCCCGCCCTCGTAGCGCGTCTCCCAATAATCGCACTTCGCGTCGCGGAACTGGATCCAGGCGCGCTGCGCGTCCTTCAACGCGGTGGCCGCGCCGGGATCGTCGTTGAGGCGCTTCAGCGCCTCGCCGTACCACTCGTTGAGATAATCGTCCCAGATCTTCTGCTCTCGCATCTGGCAGGCGACGATGGTCATGGTGTTGGCGCCGGGCTCGTCGGGGCAACGATCGCCGATGATCCCGATGCAGGCGCCCATCGCCTTGATCTCGTCGCCGGTGTTCATCGCGAGACAATCGGCGATCGTCTTCCGCTCCCCCGCCGTCGGCTCATCGTCTTGGGCGAGCGCGGGCGAGCACGCGATGAGCAGAAGTCCGAAAGCAAGGGCGATCCGATCCATGACGCGCTCTTTGCAAAAGTAGCGCACCCGGATTATCCGGTTTCGCGCGCAATGACAAAGGTGGGCTTATTGGGTGCCGCGCCAGATGCCGACCTTGTCCTTCTTGGCCGCGCCCTCGGCATCGGCGAGCGCCTTCTCCGAACCGTCCTTGGGATTTGCCCAACCCTGCCGCACGACCCAGGTCGAGAGGTCCGTCCCGGCAACGCTGCAGCGCGCCGTAAAGGTCTTCTGCTCGCCGCCCGCGGGCAAGGTGCAACTGACCGCGCGCGTGCGGATCAGCCTGGTGAGCGCGATGCGCCCGGCGCTCCCGCAGCTCCAGGGTCTGCCCTTGGCATCCTTGCAGCTTGCCTTGGCGTCGCGCGCGGTGATGCCGTCGAGTGTGATGACGATGCCCCCTGATCCGATCGTGCCTGCGTCGATCACCTGCACCTTGTAATAGAGCTTGGTCCGGGGCTTTGGCGTCGGGCTCGCGTCCTTCTGCAAGGCCGCAACTCGTGCCGATTCATCTTTCTCCGCGGCGGGCACGGGCTCAGGCGAAGGCGCGGGATCGGCGACCGCATGGGTTTGCGGCGTGGACGTAACTTGTTGCGCCGGTGGAGCAGCGGCCGGGGCCGGCCCGGCGGCTTGAGACCCCGCCGCCACTGCCGGGGACGCGGTCGGAGGCGTTGCGGCGTTGCTGCCCTCCCGCTTGGCCGCCATCTCCTTAGCCCACCACGCCTGGCCGAACCCGAGCGGGATATTGATGGGCCATAGAAGCAGGGCAACGACCGCAAGCCCGAGGAGGATCGAGAGAATGCGGGAGGCTTGTTCCATGCGCGACACCTGAAGTCGGAAATCAGAAATCAGAAGTCGGAAGTCAGACGCCGCATCGAACCCGGGAGATCAGGCCTTTCTAAGGCCCACCGATCGGACTTCCGGCTTCTATCTCTGACTACTGGCTCGCCCAGACGATGCGGGCCATCCAGTCGATGCGGTCGACCGGAAAGGTCAGGTTGGGATGGGCCGGGTTGAACGAAGCGAGCTCGATGGTCTTGGCTGTGCGCCGCACCAGGATCTTGGCCATCACCTCCCCGTCGGTCGTGCGCAGGACCACGCGGTCGCCTTTGCGCGGCGCCGAGTTCGGCGAGACGATGAGGATATCGCCGTCGCGGTAGAGCGGCTGCATGCTGTCGCCCGCCACCTCGAGCGCGTAGGCATTCTCATCGTCCACACGGGGAAAGCGGATCTGGTCCCAGCCTTGGCCCACTGGGAAGCCGCCGTCGTCGAAGAAGCCGCCGGCCCCGGCCTGCGTCAGGCCGATCAGGGGAATCGGCTGGGCGCGGTCGCGGGCGCCGCGGGGCTCGGACATCACGAGCGCGGTGAAATCCTCGAACGAAGCGCCGGTCGCCTCGAGCACTTTGGCGATGCTCTCGGTGGTCGGCCAGCGCGGCCGCCCTTCCCCC
>NZ_DASRGO010000117.1:0-12350 GCF_035650995.1 Methyloceanibacter sp.
GTAAACGGCTTGTCGCTCTTGACTCCATAGTGGGCCGTCAATGCGTGGAATACGCTCGCCTTGGTCTCGAACCCGCGCGCGCCGAGCTCCCGCAGCACGTGCTCGAATACCGGCCACAGGCGGTCGCGCTGCCGTGCGCCCAACCGGCCCTTGCGCCCGAGGCGTGGCACCTCGGCGTAGGCTTCGGCGCTCTTCACCTGCCAGGCATCGACCACATGCGTCCACTCGGAGACAAGGAAACGCTCGGTGACGCCCTTCATATCGGCAGATTCGGCCCCTTTGAGCAGTAGGCGCCGCACGAAGTCGTCTGGCGCAGTGGGCGGCTTGCGCCCGAAGGCGAGTTGGTACAGCTCCTGGGCGATGCCTTCAAACGACGCTACGGTTATGCGCGGCACGACGTCGGAGGCATCGCCAGTCAGAATGCCCAGTCTGCGCTCGAGCGCCAGGGCGAGCGGATCGGAAAACGTGGTCAGCAGCACGCGGGCGTCGGGTGCCTGTGCCAGATGGCGCGCGCGATGGAGCGCGACGACGGTCTTGCCCGTTCCTGCCGATCCGGCTACGCGCACGGGGCCAGAGAATTGGGCCTCTACGAGAGCGCGCTGTCCGGGGTGCAGGAAGACGATCCACTTCTCCCAGGGGAAACTCAGGGCCTGCTCTAGCTCCTCGGCGTTCTCGACGACGCGGATGCGGCGCTGCGTATCCGGGTGTTGGAAGGGGTCGGCCACCGTGACAGGGGTGGGCACGGGCAGAATGCCGGTTACGATGTAGGCGAGCAGCGCCTCGCTCGCCTCGCCAGGCAGATGCTCGGCGATATCGAGAAACCTATCCTCCGTTGCTTCCAAGACATCGTCGATCCAGTCGGCCGGAACGCCGACCGACATCAGCTTTTCCGCCGAGAGGGCAACGAAAGGCCTCGCATCCTCGGCTTTCTTCGAACTGAGCGGCAGCAGCTCGGCGCCGTCGCCGAGATCGAGCGGCATCTGCCGCGCCGTCGGCCGCGCAATCTCCTCGACGCGTTCCCGCACCTCGACGATCTGCACGGCGCCGGTCTTGGGGTGCGCCTCGATGCGCCGGCGCTCGGCCCATTTGTAAGCGTCGTCGTGGTGATCGACATAGGCCAGCAAGAAGCTTTGCGCCGTCTTGTGAACGATGATGCGAATGTCTCGGTTGACGCGGACGGACCAGAAATTCGGGTCCTTGGATGCGTCGATGCGGTGCAGCTGCAGACCCGGATGGTTCGGGTTCATCTGCAGATCGAAGGCCGACGTCTTGACGGCCTTCTGCTCGTCGCGCGTGAGCCGGCCAAGTGCGCTCGTGAAGGTGTCAGCGATGCGGAATTCCACAGCCCGGATCCCTCAGAAGGACACTGACACTACTGCCTCTTGATCAGTCGTGCTTTCCACTCCCGGGCTCCTCAACTGCATCATGATATCGCCCGACTATTTCTTCCGGCTCTTCCTCGACAGTGATCTCATCACCGTCCAAGAACCTAATCGTCGTCACAACTGTCGGATCGGCCTTCCCAATCCAGAGAACATGATCAAGATTGATCATTACCGATTGCGGATGGTGCTTAGAGGAAGTGCACCGGACAAACGTTGGCATCTCTGATCCCCTGACAAAGCCTAGCAGCGGACTCCATTTCGGTTTGGATTCGCTCACACCCTGAACACCTTCATCACCTCGTCCCCGAAGTGATTGATCACCTTCACCGCAATTTTCCCCGTCTTGGGCCGCGGAAACGGGCGGGAGACTTCGCGGTGGAGGGTTGCCCAGGCCTCCTCGCTGATCTCGGCGCGCAGCGAGGTCTTCAAAGACTTGTACGCATCGTTGGCGCCGAGGAAATAGGCGTGGCGCACGAAGAAGCTCTCCTCGTTGTAGTCGGTGTCGATGAACCAGGCGGCGATGCCCTTGGTGTCGTTGGAGCGGATCTGGCCCGTATTGGGGTCGAACACATCGATGCCGTTGACCTTGACGACAATGGTCTCGTTGCCCTCATCGAGGATGTCGATGTCAGGCTCGCCGAAAACCACGAACAGGTTGCCCTTGCCCGTGTTCTTGAGCTCCCCGGCCATGTGCAGGTCGGGGTTCATCTTCGCCTTGAGGATCGGCAGCGGCCCGAGCCGCGTCAGCTCCGAGGCGTGCGCATCGAAGTTGAAGGCGCAGGCGACGAGCACGTCGAACCGGGCCTCCGTCGCCTCGCGCGCAGCGGCGACCAGCTCCACGCGCGAGAGTGTGCCGAACTCCGGGCCGATGAAGATGGCGGCGCGGCGCTGGCGCTCGCCCTTGCCGTTCTTCTCGACGAAGTGCCCTTCGGCGTTGACGTACTCGCCCGGCCAGCCGGCCAGCGACGTGAACTGGATGGTGTCGCGCTTCTCGGCCTGGTGCACGCCGGAGGTGCGCAGGTGCTCCAGCACCATGTCGGCGAAGTCGGTGGGCGGCGTCTCGAACCGCGAGCGCCGGCGCTTGCCCTCGGCGGCGCGCAGCGTGTCGGCCAGCTCCTCCTCGTCGGCCGGCACCACGCGGTGCGGCGACAGGCTCTCGACGGTGAACGGGCCGGCGACGCGGAGACGCGCGTTGTCGACGTAGGGCCGGTCGTAGAGGTATTCGACTTCCGCGTTCTTGGCGATCGAGGCGTCGATCTTCCTCTGCCGCTCGATGCGCGCCTTCCACCACCGGGCGTGGAGCTTCTTTGCCTCCTCCGGCCAGTCGCCTCCGGCCTCGCGGGGAATCTCCCATTCCTCCCACGGGCCCTTCGGACCTGCCTCAGCGGGCGAGGTGCGCGGCCCCCTGCGGCCGAGGACGCTGTTGAGCTCGGCGCGCAGCGGCTCCAGCGTCTTCTGGCAGGTCTCCCAGATGACGTCGATCTCGGCGTTGTTGGCGATGGACTTGAGCGTGATGTGCGGCGCGCGCTCGTAGACGAACCCCTGGCGGATGTCGCCCTGCGTCGGCGCGTCGGGTTGGATCTTGCCCGAAACCTCCTGCTCCTTCGCGCGGCCCTCCGGCGTGTCGGCGAGGTGGTAATAGGGAAACCGTGCGCCCATAAGCCGCGCGCGGGCGAGCGCGAGCGCGACGCGCGAGGTGTCGACGGTGATCCAACGACGGCCCCATTGTTCTGCAACTAGCGCCGTCGTCCCCGCGCCACAAGTCGGGTCGAGAACAAGGTCGCCCGGATCAGAGCACATTAGGATGCACCGCTCGACAACCTTAGCCAGTGTTTGGACGATATAAACTCGATCGGCACCAAAGCCACTGATCTGGGTGTCGGTCCATACGTTGATGAGCGGCGTAATCTCATAGTCGTCGAGATAATTGACGAATCGCAGCGTTTTGCCCTGAGCCAAAAGCCTATCAGCTCGATCAAGTCGCGTTAGACCAACCGTGTGTGTCTTCCAATGCGCATTGGAGGATGGCTTAAACTCTACATAGCGCCAAACCAGCGGTTGATCGCGCTCAGACGGACCGTCGGAAAACATTGGATAGGGCTGGAGTATCCGAGCATCCTTAGGTATCGCCCGGCGTCCGTCTTTCTCTTCTGCCAACATTGGGCGCCGAATTCCCGAACTCTCCTCTAACCATTCATAGTTTGTGGCGCCTTCTTCGCCCGGCGACTTTCTCGCGAACAACGGTCGGTATTTCAGCTTTGATCTATCTCTCGTGTACCAGAGTATGGAGTCCATGACGTTGGCAATCGCGCCTGAACTCTGGCCGCCTGTCTTCTTGAAGGCGATCTGAGAAACAAAGCAATCCGCCCCAAACACCTCATCCATCAGCGCCCGCACGCGGTGCACGTTCTCGTCCCCGATTTGCACGAAGATGCTGCCGCTCTCGTGCAGCAGGTCGCGCGCCACGGTGAGCCGGTCGCGCAGGTACGTCAGGTACGAGTGAATCCCATCCTTCCACGTGTCGCGGAACGCCTTCACCTGCTCCGGCTCTCTGCTGATATCCGTCTGCTTACCGTCCTTCACGTCGCGTGACAGCGTCGACACCTGCCAGTTCGAGTTGAACTTGATGCCGTAGGGCGGGTCGAAATAGATGCACTGCACCTGCCCACGCAGGCGCTCGCGCTCGGCGAGGCTCGCCATCACGTAGAGCGAGTCGCCCAGGATCATGCGGTTCGCCCAGTTCTGGGTGTGCTGGTAGAACTCCGTGCGCGCGTCCACCGGGATGCCGTTGAAGTCCGCGAACAGGTCCAGCGTCTCGCCGTCCTTCGCCTCGCTCTCCTTCGACCGCCGCACCAGGTCGTCGATGATGGCCTTGGGGTGGATCTTCTCCTGCACGTAGATCATCGGCGGGTTGACGACGAGGTCGGACCAGTCCTGGCTGTCCTTGCCGCGCCAGACGAGCTGCGCGTCGCCGATCTCGACCTCGCCCTTCTCCTGCAGCTGCCGCACCTGATCCTTGCTCAGCCGGATGCGCGCCCCGTTCCAGACGATCTGCGGGTCGAGATCCTTGTCGCGCGGGCGCTCCGTGCCGGCTTTCAGCGGATAGGTGCGGGCGTAGCGCACGGGGCCTATCGGCTCCATCTCCTCTTGGCGCTCGGCCAGACTCTGGTGCTCTGCCGTAGGGATGTTCGCCCGCCGCGCCCGAGCGTGCGTCAGCGCCTCGACCTTCTTCGCCCGCTGCGGCCCACTTGCCCGCTTCGGCTTCGGTGCCGAGTTCCGCGCCATCAGGCAGCCTCCTTCGTCTTCTTCTTTGCCACTGCCTCATCCACGATCTTGCCGAACGCCTTCTCGATCTCGAACACATCACGCAGCTCGGCGAAGTCCCAGCGCCCCCCGCTGCCCAGATTGTTGACGCCCGGCACCCAAAGGTTCTCCATCGTCTCTGCCTTGAGCTGCGCATCGAGTCCGCGGTAGCCCTTGGTCTCGATCACGAGATTCAGCGGCTCCTCCTCCCCGTCGTCGATCTGCACGATGAAGTCCGGCAGGTATTTCTTCGGAATGGACCCGTCCCGGTAGGGAACCTCGAACTGCAGGCCCTGGTTCTTGACGTAGGCCATAACGCGCGGGTGCGCCTCCACCACGCGGGCCAGCTCCGCCTCCCACTCGCTGTCGCACACGACGTAGTTGACGTGGCACTTCCCGGGCGACGTTGTCCACAGGAGCGGCTTGGTGGTCGTGAAGTTAACGTGGGTCGTCGATCCGCGCGGGTTATAGGGCTCGAGAATCGCCTTCATGCGCGAGACACCTGAATCGCTGCGCTGGCAGGCGAGATAGATGAGTTCGGCTGCCTTGTCGGCGATCTCCAGATACGTGACCATGGCCGGGTAGGTATTGCCCGTGCACTCGAGATACCCCTCATCGAGCCAGCGCCGCACGATGCTCTTGATCTGACCGAAGAGATGCATGGGCGGCGGCTCGCCGGGCTCGCGAAAGCGCGTGTAGAGGAGGTGCTTGGCGAGGTGGAATGAAATCTCGCTGCGCCGCATATCCTTCAACACTTCTGGCCCGATTTGCACGCCCTCTCCGACAATGCCTTCCAGCAGAACGCTCGTTGGGCCCACCAACGCGGGCGTCAAGAGCAGGCGTGAATCGTCCTTGAAGTGCGCGGTGATGCGCTCGTCAGGCAGCTCCTTGCGATAGCCGGTAACGCGGGGAAACACGATGGTGAGCTTCTCGCGCTCCTTGACCGCGTGCACGCGTGTCACCGGCTTCGGCGCCTTCGGCGGCGCCACCACCGGCTTGGCTGCGAAGTTGAAGGGGATGCCCAGGATGTCGGCGTACTCGGCATCGAACAGCGCGTCCTCGTTCAACTCGTACGATTGCCGTCGCAGCGCCCGGCCCACCACCTGCTCGCAGAGAAGCTGCGTGCCGAAAGCGCGCACACCGAGAATGTGGGTGACCGTGTTGACATCCCAGCCTTCGGTGAGCATCGACACCGACACGACGCAGCGCACCTGCTCACCGAGGCGGCCGACCTTGCCCACCGTGTTCATAACCTCGCGCAGCAGCTCGGCATCTGAGATGTTCTCCACCTCCTTCTGCGACCGGCCGCGGGCCAACATCTCGCGCTTGAATTGCTCGATCTCCGGGGCCGCCATCTCGCGGAAGTCCTTCTCCAGCGCTTCACCGGATTCCAGCTGCTCGGAGTCGATCAGGATCGTGTTCGGTCGCACCAGGCGCTGGCCGTGCTCGTCGTAGTTGCGAAAGAGCGCGAGGTGGCCGAAATGGTCCTGTACTTTCTCGCCGTCCTCGCTCACCCGCTCGAAACCGGAGATCCATTCGTAGACGAGCTTCGATGTGGACGTGTTGTTGCAGACGACGATGAATACGGGAGGCACGGGAATGCCGGCCTGCTTCCAGGCTTCGTAAGTCTTCTCGTAGTGGCCATAGAGCGCATAAAGCGCCGTCTGCAGCTCGGACGGGATCGAGAGCGGATCGAGTTTCCCCGACTTGCTCGCACCCTTCCTCGGCATTTCCTTGCCGATGTGTTTCCACAAGTCGCGGTAGATTGGCATGTCGCCGATCGGCAAATTGTCGGCGACCGGCACGCGCGGCAGCTTGACGATGCCGCATTCGATGGCATCGATCAGTGAGAAATCACTCACGGTCCACGGAAACAGCGTGCCCTCCGCATAGCCCGAGCCGCGCAGGAAGAACGGCGTGGCCGACAAGTCGTAGACCGCGCGTACACCGACCTTGCGCTTCAACGCCTCGATGCCGGAGATCCACAGCCGCGCCGCCTCGTTGTTCTTCTTCGCCTCGTCCTTCTCTTCCCCCTTGAGCTCGCCCTCCTCCTCGCTCTCGGGCTTCTCCCGGTAGCAGTGGTGCGCTTCGTCGTTGAGCACCACGACGTTCTTCAGGCCCAACAGCTCTCCGCAGGCCCGCTGCAGCATCTGCCCTTCGGTCTCGATCGTCACCACCGGCTCGCCGCGCCCCTGCAGCAAGGCCCGCCCGACCTTGGACACGTCCATGGTCTCGCGCCGCTTGAACGCGTGGTAGTTCGCGATCACGATCTTGGCCTTGTCGATGTCAGGGAGCAATTCGGCGGGCATCAACTCGCGCGTCCGATAATAGCTCTCGGTATCTTGCGGCAGCAGGACACGCAGGCGATCTCGGATGGTTATACCCGGCGTGATAATCAGAAAGCCGCGGCTGAAGAGATTGCTGGTGGGCGAACGCACGGCATTGACCGTCTGCCAGGCGATGAGCATGGCCATCACGGTCGTCTTGCCGCTCCCCGTCGCCATCTTCATCGCCAGCCGGAGCAGCTCCGGATTGGCGTCCTTGTTGGCACCTTCGATATGCGCCCACAGATGCCTGTAACGTTTCTCGCGCCGCGCGACTTCGGTCAGCCAGATGGCGGTTTCAGCCGCTTCCACCTGGCAGAAGAAGGGGCGCACGCCTTGGAAATTGTGATGGCGCCAGTGTTTAAGGAGCTGGGCGGTAGCCGGCGTCACGCCCCAGTCGGCCGGGTTCGGCAGCGTGCGCCAGGTGGCCAAGTGCTGCCGGATCTCGTTGATAATGGGCGTCGGATTGTATTCCTGCTCGACGCTGGAAAGGCCTTCCGGGTCTGAGAGCACAAGCCTTCCCTGCCCGATGCCGGCGTTCCTCTCCTGCCTGCGCGGCCTCGGTACCGGCGTGATGAATTTGGAGGCACGCCGCCCTTCCACCGGCGGCTTCTCCAGCGGCTGCCCATCGTCGTCCAGCGCGTGATGGCGCGTCGGTACAGAGTATGGCGAGTTCAGGATTGGCTGTTCAAAGAACGGGCTGGCCATGGTCCCCTCGGAGCTTCCCGGCACTATAGCGGGCTCTTTCGCGGAGCCCTCCACCGCTCCGCCCGCCCAACACTATTCTCGAATCAATTTCAGCATATCAATCTACTCTCCCGCACAATGTCTTAGGCACACTTACGTACGCGATCTTACCCCAGTCCACGCTGAACAGCACTCTCCGCCGTGGGGCGGCCGCCGCCTTGCGTAGCGTTCAGTACTGCGCTCACCTTGCTCGCGCAATTTTCGAGCCCGCTTGGCAATGCCCCGAAGCTCGTGATGTTCACGTCCCGCGCTGGAAACCTGGCGGTGGTCTCCAGCTTCCCGCCGAGCGCGTCTACATAGCGTCGGAGGTCGCTCACGTACGTGTCCGAGCGCTTCTCCAGCCGCCGGCTCGTTCACCTTCAACGATATCCGCCGCCGCCGAAGTTCCTTGGCATCGACCGAAACCGCCGCCGGTGGTCCACAAATGCCAGGGCGGCCATGACAATCAGGCTGACACGGCGGAGCAACTGGCCGCTCAGGGCCTACATATATTGCGGATATTCAGTCGCCTCCTTCTGGCCGATCGGCACGTGCTTGAGCACCTTGCCGACCTGGCGCGCGGCGCGGATCGGGATCGGCAGCGCGCCGTCAAACTGCGTCGAGTTCCAGCTCATCTTCGTCAGCGCGAGAATGTCCCGGGCCACGTCGGCGACCGGCGTGTCCTTCGAGTGCGGCCGAATGAAAAGCGGCCGGGGAACGCGAAGCCCCGGATAGGTCCGGTAATACGGCACGCTGCCACGTGTGAAGAGCAGAGCGTCACGCCCGAAACCGATCAACTGCCCACGCAGCGGCGGGTAGTCCCCTTCCCGGAACATGGTGACGGGCGCGGACTCGGAGATCCATACGAGGTCTCGGTATGCAACGTTAGACTCGCTCAGGGCCTGTTCGACACCCTCCGCCTCCTTGGGCTGAAACCGGGAGGTCTTCATAATGACGACGCGGGCCGGCGCATGGTGATGCTGCCCCTGATAGGCTTTGATCGATCGACGGACTAGGTCGTAGGCGTCGGTGCGGTCGAGATAGGGGTGCAGGTCGCCCTTGTCCGTGCAGGCGCGACCACCGCGCAGGATGAGGCCGCGGCCGCGCTCGTCGAACATCTGAGCCGTGCTGGTTAGAAGACGTTGACCGCTGCGATCGCGATAAAAACCGATGCCGATATAACTGGTCTTGAGCTGGTCTTCCGGCCGAGGCAGTCGCCACGGCGCGCGGCCGGCCTTGTAGAACAGGGCGTTGAGGAAATTCCACGCGCGTGTAGCCGGGTCCTGCACGCGGCGCTGCGTGTTGCGGAGCTTCCTCGGGATGCGCGCATGGTCGTCCCACAGGGTCGGCCACGCGAGCTGCGTCGGCTTCTGCAAATGCAGAGCCTTGGCTTTCAGAAGGTCGCGGAAGTCGATCGGGGTGTCGTCGCGGTCCGGGGCATCGTCCTCGCCGTCGACCACGACGTCGTTGACGATACGCATGATGAGATCGAACGGCAGGGCTGTGACGATGACGTCAGGCTTGTCCGAAGCTTCAAGCATCGCGGTCGCCTCATCGGAGAACAGCGTGGCCGCGGCGGTCACCGCGTCGGCGTGCTTTGCGGCACCGACGATCTGGCCGATGTCGCGCACAGGCAGCACGCGGCGCGCTGTAGGCGAGACCTCGAAGGGACAGCGGAAGGGGTTGTTGTTGCCGAGGCCGGGGAAGGGCGGGAACAGGTTCGGCTGCTTCTCCGACGATCCGGGAATCGCGGACTTGAGCCGGTCGATCCATCGCTCGAAGCCCTCGACCGTCTCCGCGGTGCCGATCACGCCGATTGAGATCTTGTCACCCGGGAACGGCTGCAGCGGACCATGGCGGACGAGGCCGAGGCGTGGATCGATGTGCCTGCCGCCGTGGCCGAATTCGAGCTCGGGCTCGTCGAGGAGCATGTGATTGAGGATCATAGCGCGAGCCTCCCCTGATCCCCGTCCGCGAACGGCACAACCTCGGTCGACCGCCAAACGTCGTCGGGAACGCCGCGCGGAAGGGCGAGCGGCTCGACTGCCTTGAACTGCAGGATGTGGTCGCGCTCCGGTTCGAGATCGAACAACGAGACCGTCGCGCCCTTCTGGCCAAGGCCGGTGAGCAGGTGGTGCCACATCACGAACTGGCCAAGAAGCGCCGAATTGAACTCGCGCTGCTTCTTGCCCGCGAGCCGCCCGCTGGCAAAACGGTCGGGGCGGAAGCCGTCCCAGGTGAAGACGAAAGTGGGCGACACCGAGAGGAACCATGTGTCGCCGACGCGCCAGAAGCGCGGCTCGAAGGCGTGATGGCGCACATATTTGAGCCGGCCGTCCTTCTCGTACTTTTTCACGACGTCGGCGGAGGTCGCGATCTTGAGCGACTGGTAGCCGTACTTCTTCTCAATCGTCTTCACCGTCGCCGGGAAATAGAACGCCTTCTGGTCGCGGTGGAAGGCGAGGAGCCCGTCGAGCTGCGCGGCGAGCGTGCGCCGCAGGAGATCGATGACGGCATGCTCGTCGGCTTCGTCGTCAGGGAGGGCGACATCCGCCGCGGACACGGTCTCGATGGAGCCGCCGTCGACGATCCGGTCGAGGACGGTGCCGCGCGGATCGCGGAACGAGGTGAAGTGTCCTGCCCTGATGGTCCAGTCGTCCGGGGGCCGCTCCTCCTTCTCAAGCAGGGCAAAGAGGGCATCGCGCCCAGTCTTGTACGGCGAGGCGCCGACATAGATCTCCTTGGGGAGCACGACCTCGAGCAGGTTCATGTGTCCGCGCTCGCCGCCCTTGTACGTGGGGAACCAAACGCCGAACCCGCTCTTGGCCACGCACAGTGCGGCCAGGGCATCACGCGCCGTCTCGTCGAAACGATTTGCGCTCCTCTTGATGTGGAGACGTCGCTGACCTGGCCCCTGGCCGTCGTCCACGCTTTTCCAGAACGCCTCGCGGCGCCCCAGATGGACCAGGACAACGATGACCGGCAGGTTGCCCTCGTGCCAGTAGGCGACGTCCTCGGCGTCCATCAGATACTGGAACGTCTCGCCGTCGTCGGCGGTGTAGCTGCCATCGTCCGTGGTCTTGACCTGGACCGCGATCAGCCGCCCGGACGGCGCGCCGGTCTCGGGATCGCGCAGCTCGAGAAGACCGTCATAGCCAGCCTCGGGCGGGCCGTAGGGGCTGTAGAGGAAGCCCATGGCATTGGCGCGCTCCTTGACGAACGCCTCGCCCTGGCTTCCCGCGATTTGCTGTCGTGTCACTGTTTTGGTCATAGCCCAGGGCCCTCATGATCACCTGCAATGTACGCGCTTTGTTCTGATTCGGCGATGTGCGGGCGAGGGGCTTGTGCACACCGCGGCTAGCCGCCGAAATTCCGGCTCGAGCACTGATGTGTGACGGGGGATCTAGAAGAAGAGCGGAAGGGCGCGGGGGGTGATAAGCGCGCCTGCGTTGAACAGCTTCCACACCATTACTTCTTGTCGGGTTGCAGCAGCTCCAGGTAGTGCACACCCAGGGCCTGCGCGAGCTCGTAAACCGATACGACCGTCGGATTCCTGCGACCTCGTTCGAGATCGCTGATGTATTGTTGGCTGAAGCCAGACCGCTCGGCGAGTTGCTCCTGCGTCAGGCCCTTGGCAAGCCTGATCTTCCTCGTGTTCCTGCCGACAAGCCTCCGCATATCCATGCGAGACGGCTTGGCCGAACACGCACGTGCGGTTTATCAACTATAGTGTGTAATGACCCGCTGCCGGGGCCGACTCCGTCTGCTAAGTCCCTCTCCGGAGAACGCGAATGTCAGACCGCTCACCCGCGCCAGTCACTGTTCCGGCAAACGGCGACACGCTTACCCCGTACGATCGGAGCCACTTCGTTACCTATCTGAAGTTGCTCGACGCCGCTGCCATGGGCGCTGACTGGAAGGAGACGGCACGCACCGTCCTCTCCCTTGATCCCCACATCGATCCGGACGCTGCGCGACGCTCGTACGATGCCCATCTGGCACGCGCACGCTGGATGACGCAGACCGGATACCGACAGCTCTTGAAGTGATCTGAACCACGACCATGCACTGCCTCGCCTCTCACTTGCACAAGAAAGCGGCACGCCGACTGTCACGTGACAGTCACAAAGCAACGCTCACGGATCATTGATCGTTTCTCTTCAGCTCTTCTTCGCGAAGCGTGAACCATCTCGCCCCAATATCCCGCGCGCAGTTGCAGTCGCGTTCTCATATTGGGGGAGCACATATGAAACACCGACGCTTCAGCAATTCGCCTCTCTTGAGTCCCTCCGTAAGCGTTCTGGTGGTCGTCTCGTCTGAAAGGCGCGAACTGGTCGCAATCGATCCCAGCACCTGCGCCGTCTACGAGCGAACCATTGCCGCCATGTTGACCGCCGCCCGCATCGCCGAGGTCCCAGCTCTTATTCTTTCTCGCGACACGCTGGAGCAAGAATCTTCTTCACTGGCCACGGAACCCGGCTCGCCGTTCCAATATTGCTTCGTCCTCGAGGAGAACGCTTCTCCCTGGTCGCACAAGCCCTTCGTCGAAACGCTCACCGCACAAGATCGGTCGATGCTTGTCCTGGCGGGCTTCTGGCTCGAGCACGAAGTC
>NZ_DASRGO010000118.1:0-2763 GCF_035650995.1 Methyloceanibacter sp.
TGGAGCGACGCGCAGCTCTGGAAAGCCTACATCCAGTTGACCCAAGCCGAGGCCGCTTTCCGCATCCAGAAGGACCAGCTCAACGTCCGGCCGATCTGGCACCAGCGCGAGGATCGGGTGCAAGCCCACATCCTCATTTGCTTCCTCGCCTTCGTTCTGTGGAAGTGCCTCGAGATGTGGCAGAGCCGCGCCGGTCTCGGAAACTCCCCGCGCACGATCCTCGAAGAGCTTGCCCGCATTCAATCGCACGACGTCGTCCTGCCGACCACAACGCATGGCCAAATCCGTCTGCGTTGCGTCACCCAGCCCGATGCCGCGCAAGCCGCGCTCCTCGATCGCCTCGGCATCGTCCTACCCAAGCGCATGCGCCTGGCCGAGCACGAGCTGCCCGCGCTCGCACGCAGCGCCTGACCCCCAGCTTTCAAAAAGTGTAGTGCCAACTTTTTGGCTAAGCCGAAGTTGCCCCCGATACGAGACGCAAGCCCTTGATCCGACTCGTGTGGTCGGGTTTGGGGCTTGCGTTTACTGGCTACATTTTGTGGTCGAGGTCGAGGAGCTTGAACGCCGCTGCCTGGAGCTCTGTGAGGTGCGGATAGAGCAGGAAGGAGTGATCGGGATTGTCGGCGAGGGCCGTGGTGTTGCGAGTGCAGGTGGCGAGATCGTCGAGTAGTGAGCGGAAGGAATGGACGGGAGGCCGCTGTCGGTCCGCTTGCTGGCGGCCTTGCGGCGGGCGGCGGCGGACCGCTCGGCCGGGGCGACGATGGAGCGACGTTCGGCTGCGGCGGCCTCGGGATCGTGATCGTCGAAGAGGATGGCGGCGAGGCGATGGCGCATGTGCCATTCGACATAGTAGGCGAGCATGCAGAGGAAGACGTGGGCACGGACGCGGTCGCCGAGGCGGTGGTGGATGGGACGAACCTCGAGATCGACGGTCTTGATCGAGCGAAAGGCGCGCTCGACCTGGCTGAGGCTCTTGTAGGTCCGCACGCTGTCGTCCGGGCTGAGGACATTGCCGGGGACGCTGGTGCGCACGACATAGATGCCGTCGAGGGCGGCCTCGGCGGCGATGGCGTCATGCTTGCGCTGGTAGGTGATGCTGTCGTCGGTGATGGCGATGGTGAAGTGCTTGGCCATCTTGCGGCGGTCGAGAACGCGCGTGGCGGCGGCGGCGATCCTGGCGGTGCCGCGCAGCGGCTGGCGCTTGCGGGCAACCGCCTCGGCGATGGCCGCAAGCCCGGCTTCGGTGGCGGCGAGGAGTTCGTCGCGTTTGCGTCGGCGCTCGGCGGCGAGCAGCGGATTGCGGCAGGCGATGAGGCGTTCGCCGGGGAAGTCGGGTGAGTTGATCTCGGCCAGGTCGCGCTCGTCGAAGAGCGAGAGCTGGAGCGAGCCTTCCGCCATCAACGCCTTGATCGCCGGGGCGCGCAACGCGGTGATCCAGTCGAGGCCGGCCGGTTTGAGCAGGATGTCGATGCGCGCCGAGGTTATCAGGCCGCGGTCGCCGACCACGATGATGCGCGTGATGCCGAAGCGCCGCTTCAGCTTGTCGACCTGGCCGGCCAGTGTCGTCGGATCGCCGGCATTGCCTTCGAAGACCTCGACCGCGACCGGGCAGCCGTCGGCAGCGCACAACAGCCCGAAGACAATCTGCAGCTTGTTGGGCTTGTCGTCGCGGCTGTAGCCGTAGCGGGCGAGCGGACAGGTACGACCCTCGAAATAGGTCGAGGTGACGTCGTAAAGGACCAACGTGCCGTTGGCGAGATGACGGCGGGCGAGGGCCTGTTCGATGCGGTCCTGGCGGGAGAGCAGCCAGTCAAGGGCAGCGTAGAGATCCTGCTCGCTGACCGCGCTGAGCCCGAGTGCCGGCCCGAGCGAGGAGGCAGCGGTGGCAGCATCGAGGTGGCGCGCGGTGGCGAGCTTGGAGGCCGGCGCGATCACGCGGGCTACGATCATCGCCAGCACCAGATCGACCAGCCGCGCCGGCGCCTTGCCCATGGCGAGCACGCGGTCGAGGCCGATCTTGCGCGCCGTCCCGAGCACGGCGGCGACGTGACCGTGGGGGAGCGAGCGCAGCATCGTCAGCCCGCCGGCTGCCGGCGGCGCCTCGTCACGCAGGACGCGCCGTAGTCGCTCGATGCGCTCGCTCGACCAATCGCTGAGATTGGCGAGGGTGCGCTTCTTGATTTTGTCGCCGTCGCGATAGCTCTCGCGCAGGAGCACGGCGGGCGGCGAGTTGCGGTTGGGAACCCGTTCGACGTACATGGCGAGCTTGAATCACTGTGCTTCGCCGATGTCAAGCGAAAAATGACCATTTACATGGGTACAATTGGGGCAGAGTCCCGCCAAAAGCTGACGTTTCCGCCAGTTTCAGAGCAAACTCAGCGGTAACTTCGGCCTAAAGCCCAGCGGGCTTGAGCCTGGGCGGAATAGACAGTTCGGCTCTTCCGCCATACGGTCCACGGCGGCCCTACTTCGCCATCACCTCGATGTCGTGATTGAGGCCGGGCTCGACGGTGAAGTTGCGCTCGTACATCTTGCCGTCGTGCTTGGCGACCGCCGTATATTCCCCGGCGGCGAGCACGACCGAAGGGAAGGCGCCGACGAAGTCGGCGATGCTGTCGCCCGAGGGGGTGAGCACCGCCCAGGCGGTATTGGCGATCGCCTCGCCGCCCTGCTCGGATACAAGCTTCAGCGTCAGGCGGGCTGCCTTCTGGTAGACCGCCGCCTCGGTCAGCTTGCCGGGCTGGATCTTGATGTCGGCGCGGA
>NZ_DASRGO010000119.1:0-6614 GCF_035650995.1 Methyloceanibacter sp.
GGCTTCATCGGTCCATAACGCAGCGTCTCGGTCCCACGCTCGGCCATCACTTCGATCGGCAGGCAGCCCTCGAAATAGGGCGTTCCCTCGAACTCCTTGAACGCCGTCTTCTCGGCCGCCAGCAGCGCGGCGATGAAGGCCTCGTATTGGGACTTGTCGAGCGGGCAGTTGATGTAGTCGGCGCCGCCGCCGCCGGGACCCACCTTGTCGTAACGCGATTGCAGCCAGCAGATATTCATGTCGATCGACTCGAGGTGCACGATGGGCGCGATCGCGTCGAAGAAGGAAAGTTCAGCTTCGCCGGTGAGCGTTTTGATCGCCTCCGCAAGCGCAGGCGAGGTGAGGGGCCCTGTCGCCACGATGACGCTGTCCCAGTCAGGCGGTGGCAAGCCGTCGATCTCGCCCCGCGCGATCTCGACCAGCGGGTGACCCTCGAGCGCCTGGGTGACCGCAGCGGCGAAGCCGTCGCGATCCACGGCGAGCGCCCCGCCTGCCGGCAGCTTATGGGCGTCCGCCGCGGCCATGATGAGGGAGCCGGCGCGGCGCATCTCCTCGTGCAAGAGGCCTACCGCGTTCGTCTCCGATTCGTCCGAGCGGAACGAGTTCGAGCAGACGAGCTCGGCGAAGGCGCCCGTCTTATGCGCCTCGGTCTGCCGGACCGGGCGCATCTCGTGCAGGACGACGGGTACTCCCGCCCGCGCGAGTTGCCACGCCGCCTCGCTGCCGGCGAGGCCTCCACCGATCACATGAACGGACTTGTCCATGACCGCTAGCTAGGGTGGGACGGGTGTCCCGTTCAAGCAGAACCGGACTGTGTGCACCGTCTGGCTAAGAATTGGGCAAAACGCTTCGATTCGCGTTCAAATTGACACCACTTTGGGCTATCCTGCCGAACGGAAGCCGAATCGTCGAGCCCCGTAGCACGGCTTCCATTCCTACGAGCCGGTGGACCGCCGGCGTAACCCGGCGCATCCGCCCGCTCGCATCCATCAAGAGGGTGAGATGTCCACGAATACCGCACTTGCGATCAGCGTTGGCGTACTGGGTGCCTTAGCGACGTGGCTCTTTCTGGGGCCGCTCGGCGGGGCGCTCGCGATTTGGGCGGCCTTCATCGCCTGGGGGTGCTTCTTCCATTGCGGCGGCAAAGAGCATGGCCTGCAATCGGCCATTCTCTGCAACGCGGCCGGCGCCATCATCGCCGGCATCACCTTGATCGTTGCAACCAAGGCGGGGCTTGCCGACAGGCTCGGTCTGCCGGTTTGGGCAGCCATCTGCGTCGGCATCGGCGTCGCCGCCATGGTGCTGCTTGCCAATATTCCGCTCTTCGCCACGATACCGGCGCAAGTCTACGGCTTCGCCTCGGTGGTCGCCTACACCTTGATGAAGGACGCGGCCGGAAGCCTGACGGCGCCCACGCTCGAGAATCCGGTCGTCGTTGTCATCCTGTCGATGATCATCGGCGCCATCTTCGGCTATGTGTCGGAGAAGGTGGCGGGCATGCTGGCCGGCATGGGGCATCACGCGCACCACGCCAAGGCCTGACCCGAATTCGTTCGCTGGAAGACGGCGTGGCTCAAGCGCGCCGCGCCGCTCTCCCGGCATTATCAGTCGGAAACATCCTTCTTGCCCCTGCTCGCGATGGACAGGGTGACCGTCCAGCTTTTGCGCAGAGCGGCGACGAGCAGGATGACGGCGGCGATCGCCCCGCTTAGATCGGCGAAGGGCGCTTTCAGCGTCCAAGCCGCCGCCGAGAAGATGAGAAGCGCGTAGGAGGAGATCGGCAGCATGAGGTCCCAAAAGAAGTTCGCCTCCTCCGGCTTTGCCAGCCGCCGCAGCAGGAGTGCGAGATTGATGGCGTAGGCTAAACCGGCGCAGCCGATGACGCCGAGCGCGAGCGCGCGAGTGGCTTCCGCAAGCGGCGGGATCATGACGAGCGAGACGCCGAGCAGGGTGGCGAAATAGACGAAGATCGGGGTGACGAACAGGCGTGTCCGGTCGGCATCGCCACTCTTGGCATGCTCCGCGCCGAGCGCGATTACGACGAAAATGAGGCCGATCAGCGTGCCGGCCGTGCCGCCGATCAGCGTGTAGAAACCATCCCAGTCAGCCATACGCGCTTTCCGCGATCTTTCGGCGCCATTATACCGCGCGACTGGCCGGGAAAACCGGCCTCGGCGCGGAGCGTCGAACATCAGTGAATTCCTGAGCAACCCTGTTTCTTATCGTGCCTTGCCTGCGCCGCATGGCGCGGGCAATGTCGGCCCGATCTCGCGGTAAGCGTATATGGGGGAATCGAGCGCTGCCATGCCCTCGGTAATCGTCGCCTGGAAGGGAAGTTGCCGCGAGACGAGCGTCAGGACTCGCCTTCTGTCCCATCTGCATCGCTTGGCGACGTCGAGCGACCACTATTTCCATTCGCGGCAGCTCGAGCGGCCCGCCTATCTCAAGGTGATGAGCGAGCAGCGCGAACGGGGTTTGCCGGCCCGCGCCAATATCGAGACGGTCGATCGGACCATCGAGCGCACCGTCCTCGTCTCTAGTCGCATCAACCCGAACAACGGCGCGCTGGTGTCGAGCGCGCGCGAGGCCGGGCTTACCGTCATCGACCGGAAGGACGGGCGGCATGCTCCGCTCATTGCCATCGACAAAGGAAGACTGCGCGGACTCGATTTCAGATTGTTCGATCCGCGCGGGATCTACCCCGGCGAAGACCGGATGAGCTTCGTTTTCCTCGAATGCCCCGAGCATCCTTTTCTCGACGGGCGTCTCGTCGAGATCACTCACGTCGAGAACTGCCCGGTCGCCGACGGCGAAGCTCTTCCCGCCGCAGAGGCCTATCTCGTGAGCCCGACCATCCACCTCCGCTACTACCTCGAGGACTGGACCGACTGCCTGTTCTCCTGGATCAAGTTCTTCTTCGTCGGCGACTTCTGGTGGCACCGCTGGGAGGAAATGCAGGGCTACGCCGACTATCGCGGAGTGTTCCAGGAACTCCAGGCCGAACGTGGCAGCGATGAAGCCGAGGAGGCCGCCTTCGACGCCGTGCTCGGCACCTTCGCCCAGCATGCCGAGCATTGGATCGCGGAAGTGGAAGGTTGGGCAAGCAGCGAGCAAAGCTAGTGCTTTGACCGCGTCTTGGCCGGCTTTCCGAAGGCCTTGCGCAGCTCGTCCTTGGCCTTTTCGAGCCGGTCGCGGTCGGCCGCCTTCAGGCTCTTTCCGGCCCGGTTGATGTAGAAGGTCAGCATCGACATCGCCGAGCGATAGGGATCGGACTTCCGCCGTTTGCTGGTTACCGCCGAGCGCTTGAGGGAGGCCGCGATCGTCTTGGGGTCCTTGAGCGTGAACACGCCCTTTTCCAGGTCGAGCGCGTCGGAATGCTCAGTCACCTGCTGCGACCAGCGCTTTGCCGTCTTTTGAGTGCGGTGCTCCGGCAACGTCTCGATCTCCAAAGCCCAATTATCATCTTAACGCCACAACCGCGGTTTAGGTGGCGTTCTCAAGACAACGGAGGAAAGTCCAATGGCGAAGCTCACCCTCTATCATGCCGCACCCTCGCGATCCTCGATTGTCCGCTGGATGCTTGAGGAGCTTGGCGAGCCTTACGACATTCACCTGTTGAGCCTGTCCAAGGGCGAGCAGTTGGCGCCCGACTATCTCGCTATTAATCCGATGGGCAAGGTTCCGGCGCTTAAGCATGGCGATACCGTCGTCACCGAGGCTGCCGCGATCTGCGCCTATCTCGCCGATGAATTCCCGCACGCGCGTCTCAACATCCCGGTCGGCGACCCGCGCCGCGGGCCCTACTTCAAATGGCTGTTCTTCGGTCCAAGCTGCATCGAGCCTGCCGTCATCGACCGCGCCGCTCCACGGAAAGAGGAAGCGCGCCGGGGCATGCTCGGTTACGGCGACTTCGACACGGTGATGGACGTGGTCGCCAAAGCCGTCGAGCCGGGGCCCTATCTGCTGGGCGAACAGTTCACCGCGGCCGACGTGATCATCGGCTCGCAACTCCGCTGGGGGCTGATGTTCAGCCTGATTCCCAAGCGCCCCGAGTTCGAGGCCTACGTGGCGCGGCTCGAGCAGAGGCCCGCCTTGCAGCGCGCCACCGCGCTCGACCAGGAACTCGCCGCCGCCTGACGGCGCCAGCGATTGCCGCACTTCGAGTCAAATGCGGGGGGTGACGAGATACCCCGGCATAACCCTGATCGCGCGTACCGCATTCGCGGCCGTCTGCACTTCGGATTAGTTTGGCTGCAAGCCACGGATAGGGAGAAGACCATGCTTGCGGCAAACCAGACCAAGACCGAAAATCCCGTCGTCGATTCCAACAAGCTTGCCCGCGCCAAGGTGTGGGGCGAGAGCGATCCCACCGTGCGCTGGGAAGGCGCATTCGCGGTTTATGGAGGCCACGGCGCCACCGCCTCCTCAACCATCGTTTATGAGATCGAACCCGGCAAGCGCCTCGGCTGGCACACCGATGCGACCGAGGAGACGCAATACGTCATCGCCGGAACGGGCAAGCTCTATCTCGAAGACGGCTCGACTTACGCGGTCGGACCCGGCAGCATCTTCGTGCTGCCGACGCCGATGCGGCACGATCTCGAGAATACCGGCAAGGAGACGTTCCGCGCCGTCGCCTTCTTCGCCGCGGCCATGTTCACCCAGAACTTCGACCAGGTGATGATGCCGCCCAAGAGCCACATCCTGGGCACGCCAAATCGCGAGGGCTAGGCGGCGACAGCGCGGGAATGCTTTTGACTAGCGGCCGAACGACTGCCTGAGCGCCATCTTGGTTTGGTCGAGCTTGGCAAGCTCTGCCGGGGAAAGCTTGGCACCGGCCCGGTTGATGTAGAAATCGAGCATCGACATCGCCGTGCGGTACGGATCGGACGAGTGGCGCCTCGGATCTTCGGCCGACTTCTTGAGCGCGGCGGCGATCTGCTGAGCCGAACCGTTGGCGAACAACCCCGGCTCGATATCGAACGGATGGTCGTGCGCCGTGACCTCCGCCGACCATTTGTCTGGGCTTTTGCTCTTCGCCATGATGCGGACCTCCTCACTGGTTGGAGCGCGCCAACCTCGCAAGGGAAGGTGACGGCCGGCAAAAGGAATTCGATTCAATTTGCCTCGTATTGCGCGTGATCGAGGGCGTTCATGGTGAAGATCCTTTCGGGCGGCCAGACGGGGGTCGACCGCGCGGCGCTCGATGCGGCAATCGAGCGAGGATTTCCTTGCGGCGGGTGGTGTCCGAAGGGCGGCTGGGCCGAGGACGTGCCGCACCCGCCCGGGCTGCTTGCGCTCTATCCCATGCTGCAAGAGACGCCGCTCGCCGATCCCGCTCAGCGCACCGAGTGGAACGTGCGCGATAGCGACGTGCTGGTGGTTCTGCTCGACAATCGCGGCTTGACCTCGAGCGGTACCGAGCGCGCAATCCTCCACGCACACGAGCTGGGTCATCCCGTTCTCGTCCTCGATGTCGGGCGAGGCTCCGACATCGATCGCGCAACGTCATGCCTTCGCGAAGGCGGGCGCGTCATATGCATGGCCGGCCCGCGCGAAAGCGAAGCCCCGGGTATCTATCAATCGGCGAAAGACTTTCTCGACGAGGCTCTTGCTCGCCTCTAGGCTCGTGCCAAGTCCTTCCGCGCCTCGCCGAAGAGGCGCAACAGGAACGCCGTACCGAGACCCCAGACACCGTTCGCCAGAACCGCATAGAAGAAGCGTGGCCAGAACGGCGGGATCGGCTCTCCCTTGATCGCCGAGACCACGTACATCCCCGTTAGCGTCAGCGCCACGGCCCCAGTCAGAACCCATGCCGCCCAATAGGCCTTCCCTCGCAAGCGATCGAGCAACGGCGCAAGCACCGCGCCCCACACCCCGCCCCAGAAGGCTTTCGAGATCACCGACGGCACGTCGAACGGGGGAACCGGATCGAGCGGCCACGCCGGACGGTCGGCTGGGATGAAGTGTACCTGATAGAGCAGATACCAGGCGCTCTGGTGAAAGATCAGAGTCGCGAGAAACCCGGCGATGAAGCCGAGCAGGGCGATCTTCAACAACGGCATGACCGGTTTTCGCCCGATCGCGACCTAATGCGCCAATGAACTGATCGTGAGAAGAGGGGACAGCCTGCCGCACGGTCCCAACACGATGCTATTGGGCATGGCCATTCCGGTTCAGCGGGCCAAAGCGAATAGGCTGAGCAGGACGGCGAGCACGACCGCGCCGGCCAGGCCGGCGATGAAAACCGCCCGCCGCAGCGACGTCCTGAGAATGATCTCGCCGCCGCGGGCATCCTCGCCGCGATAGAAGTGGATTTCCTTCCGCGGCGTCGCAGGGTCGGCCTGAACGTCTTGGGATGGCATCGAGCAAATCCTCCTTGCGACACCAAACCCTGGTTCATCGGGGAAGTTCCGCCGTTTCTGTGTGGGGCAGCGCGGCCTTGTTTCGAGTTCTTCGCAGCGCACAAAGTCATCCCCAAGCGAGAAGGCGACGTCCGTCCTCCGCCGGTTCTTTGGGCCGACTCATGCTAGATTGGTGATCGGAAATCTGCCAAAGGGGGGATAACGATGCTGACGGCAATCATCGTAGCATGCGTGATTGGAGCCATCGCG
>NZ_DASRGO010000120.1:0-8611 GCF_035650995.1 Methyloceanibacter sp.
GAACAGCTCGCGGTCCTCGGCCTTGTCGATCGCCGCCGCGCGCGCGCCGATCATCTCCACCCCGTATTTCGCCAGCACCCCAGCGCGCTCGAGGCTGAGCGCGGTGTTGAGCGCGGTCTGCCCGCCCATGGTGGGGAGCAGTGCGTCGGGGCGCTCCTTCTCGATGATCTTGGCCACGAAGTCGGGGGTGATCGGCTCGACATAAGTGGCGTCCGCCACACCCGGATCGGTCATGATCGTGGCCGGGTTCGAGTTCACCAGGATGATGCGATAGCCCTCTTCCTTCAGGGCTTTGCAGGCTTGCGTTCCGGAATGGTCGAACTCGCAGGCCTGGCCAATCACGATCGGCCCAGCCCCGATGATCAGGATGGACTTTATATCTGTGCGCTTGGGCATGGGGCGGCAGGCATGTTCCGGCCCGGGCCGCGGGCCGGACGCTTGGTAAGTGGATTCTACGGGCTAGAAGCGACCATATAGGTGAAAAGAAGGGCCACGGGAACCCACCAAAGCCGCGCTCCCCAAAAAATGAGGCCCGGCCGGACCTGGTCCGCCGGGCCCTCGCAAAAAGGGGCGGTTTGCTCTGATCACTAGCGGGCGTTGCCCGGGCTCATGCCGCCGCCCCTCGCGCCGGCGCTATGCCCGATGGCGCCGCCGGTCGGGGTGAAGGTAATCATCTTGCAGGTTCCGGTGCAGGTGTCGCCCGATCCCTTTTGGCATTTTATGCCGGTACCGCTGGTATTTGGCACGGAGGTGCACGTGCCGCTATTGCCGCCGTCGCAATAGCAGTTGTAGTTGCCGGAAATGTCCCTGGGCCTCGCCATCGAGACGTCGAAGCTGAGAGTGATGGCAGAAACGGCGAGAGCCGCAACGGTCGCAACGCGGCGGAGATCGATCAGCATAGTAGTCTCCATGTCGTGAGTAGTCGGTGTGAGTGACGGGCTAATGCGTCGCGGCGGAGCCGCCGGTGCCGATCGGGCCGGCTTTGACCGCGCCCCTGGCGGCTGAGCCGCCGTTTGGTGATGACTTCAGCTCGCAACTTCCGTCGCACGTATCGGCATAGCCGCGGTAGCACGAGATCTCGGTGTCGCTCGATTTGAAGGTGCAACTCCCTTTTCCGCCCTTGCACGAGCAGTTGTAGGTGCCCTGCTCCTTCGGCATGGCGATCGCGGTTTGACTCGCGCCAGCAACCATGACGGCCGCGACGAGGAGCGCGGCTCCACTCTGAATCAACGTCGATTTCAGCATGATGTCCTCCCTTTGGGGTCCGGTTGAAGGCCGGGATTAGGGAGGGATGCGCGCGCCCGACAAGCGCGCGGCCTGGAGATACCGAGCCTCGGCAAATCAATCCGGACGAACGGCAAATTGTGACAGGCCAGAGCGCGCTTTCGGCGCCCGAGGCTCAGCCCTTCCGCTTTTCCATCATCTCGACGAAGCGGGTGAAGAGGTAGTGGCTGTCCTCGGGGCCCGGCGACGCCTCGGGGTGGTACTGCACCGAGAACACCGGCTTGTCTTTCACCTTGAGCCCGCAATTCGAGCCGTCGAACAGCGAGACGTGCGTCTCCTCGACAGTCTCGGGCAGACTGTCGCGGTCGACGGCGAAGCCGTGATTCATGGAGGTGATCTCGACCTTGCCGGTGGTGAAATCCTTCACCGGGTGGTTCGCGCCGTGATGGCCCTGATGCATCTTCCGCGTCGTGCCGCCGAGAGCTAAGCCCAGCATCTGATGGCCGAGGCAGATGCCGAACAGCGGCGTGCCCGACTCGACGAGCTTCTTGATTTCGGGCACGGCGTAGACGCCGGTCGCCGCCGGGTCGCCGGGCCCGTTCGACAGGAATACACCATCGGGCTTGCGCTCGAGGATCTCTTCGGCGGTCGTCGTCGCCGGCACGACAGTGAGCCGGCAACCGGCCGTAGCGAGCTCGCGCAGGATATTGCGCTTCAACCCGTAGTCGACGGCGACCACGTGGAAGCGCGGGCTCTCCTGCCGTCCATAGCCCTTGCCCCACTGCCACTCGGTCTCGTCCCACGCATAGCTCTGGCCCGCGGTCACGTCTTTGGCGAGGTCGAGGCCTTCCATGCTCGGGGCCTCCGCCGCCTCGCGCTTCAGTGCCTCGACGTCGAACTTGCCGTCGGGCGCGTGCGCGATCACGGCGTTCGGCATGCCCTTCGCGCGGATGAGCGCGGTCAGCGCGCGGGTGTCGACCCCGGTGATGGCGATGATCCCGCGCGCTTTCAGCCAGTCGTTCAGGCTTTGCGCGGCGCGCCAGTTGGACGGCGCGGTGATCTCGGCGCGGAGCACGCAGCCGCGCACGCCATTGGTGGCGAGCGTCGCGGCCTCCATGTCCTCGGCATTGGTGCCGACATTGCCGATATGGGGGAAAGTGAAGGTGATGATCTGCCCGGCGTAAGAAGGGTCGGTCAGGATCTCCTGATAGCCGGTCATCGCCGTGTTGAAGCAGACCTCGCCGACGGCGCTGCCGGCGGCCCCGGCGCCCTTGCCCTCGATCACGGTGCCGTCGGCAAGGACGAGCAGGGCGGTCGGCCGCTCCTCAGGCCAACCCTCCGGCGCGCGCGAGCAATCGCTCGCAGCCTCTTCGGCCGAACCTTTCGTGTGATCGTTCATCGCTCTCTTAAATTAGGGCTGCCGGCTTGCGTAAGCCTTCCGCGCAAGGTCGGGTGCGGAAACGGTCGCGTCAAGGGTCAAGGCGGAACACTTCACCCGCCTGGCCTCATGCTCGCACTCTTAGGTCACGCGGCCGCGCCGGTCAATCCACAAGCGGAAATATCTTCCTGTTAAAACAAGAACTTAGATAGGCAAATTCGCTTGCCTGCCTTCCCTCCCTCCGCTAGGTTGGAAACTTCTTCCGCAAAACCCGACGGATTTCCATGCGCGAGACGATCACCGCCGCACTGAAGGCTGCCACCAAGGCGCAAGACAAGCGCCGCATCTCGACGCTCCGCCTCGTCCAGGCCGCGATCAAGGACCGCGATATCGCCGCGCGTACTGCCGGCAAGGGCGAGGCGACCGATGCCGAGTTGCTCGAGCTGTTCGCCAAGATGATCAAGCAGCGCGAGGAATCGGAGAAGATTTACGCAGACGCCGGCCGCGCCGAGCTCGCCAAGCAGGAGGGCGAGGAGATCGCCATCATCCGCGAGTTCCTGCCGAAGCAGCTCTCCGAGAAGGAGATGGATGCGGCGATTGCCGCAGCGATCAAGAAGACGGGCGCCGCAACCGTCAAGGACATGGGAAAGGTCATGGCCGAGCTGAAATCCGCCTATGCCGGCCAGATGGATTTCGGGAAGGCGAGCGCCGCGGTGAAGACCAAGCTTGGCTGATTGAGGCCGAACGAAGCTGCCATAAGCGCCGATTAAGCGGGCAATCGGAGATCTGATCGCCGTTTCAGGCCAGCGCGGGAGGTTTTGACCCACGCGACGGGCGAACGGCAGGCACCGGCCAAGACACTCAGTGATCTGAATATCCGATCGATCCTTCGGGTTTGTCCCGCGACGACTTGTCTTGCACTGCAACATAGATTTGTCATGGCGCCACAACAACATTGTGCGATGCAGCAACGGGATATGATTCCCGCTTGGAACTTAAAAGGAGGCCAAAAATGGTCCGACTCTTTCGCACAACCCTCTCGGCTCTCGCCGCCGGCGGCGCGCTCGTCGCGCTTCTTGCCGCCAATGCCCCGGCGCATGCCGACGACGCCACCACCAATCTCGGGCCGGTCGGTCCGCGCGAGCCGCTGCTCGTCAAGATGGGGGACAAACGCATGATCGCATCCTACGTGCCGAATGGCGGCAATTGCTTTGTCAGCGCCGTCGTGTTCGACGCCGGCCCCACCGGAGGCGGATTCAACTCGACGCGCATCCGCGTGGCGCTGCATCCGGGCGAGTTGTTCGGTGTCGACGGGGCCGAGGATAAGCAGGTCGCGCTCCTGTGCGGCTTCAAGGGCGAGATGCTCACCGTCCTCAATCGCACCGAGGTCATGATGCCGGCCGCTAACGCCGTCGGCGAGTAACCGCGATCGGCCACTCCTTGCCGTAACGGCAAGTCGCTAGGAACGCCCTCCCTGCCAGCCGGGGAGGGCGTTTTGCCTCTGGCATCCAAGTCAAGGTTCCCCTTTCGTTCGCAAACGGTGGATAATGGTGAAGACGGCGATTCGCGGAAAGCGCGGTGTCGCGGAAACCTCCACTGTCCTCGCATGAAGTTCTCCGATTCGTTTCTGGATGAGATCAGAGCGCGCCTGCCGGTGTCGCAGATCGTCTCCCGGCGCGTGCCGCTGAAGCGGGCAGGCCGCGAGTGGAAAGGGCTCTCGCCGTTCAATCGCGAGAAGACGCCGTCCTTCACCGTCAACGACCAGAAGGGGTTCTACCACTGCTTTTCGTCCGGCAAGCACGGCGATATCTTCACCTTCCTCATGGAAACGGAGGGCTTGAGCTTCCCGGAAGCCGTCGAGAAGCTCGCCGGCGAAGCGGGTCTGCCGCTGCCGAAGCCCGATCCGCAATTCGAGCGCGTCAACAAGGAGCGCCTCGGTCTTTTCGATGCGCTCGAAGCGGCGGCGCGGCTGTTCGAGGAGGCGCTTGCGGCGAAGGAGGGGCGCGATGCTCTGCTCTATGCTGAGCGGCGCGGGCTCAAACCCGAGACATTGAAAGAGTTCCGCATCGGCTTCGCGCCAAACGCGAAGGAGACGCTGAAAGCGCATCTCACCAAACGCGGATTTACCGAGGCGCAGCTCCTCGACGCCGGGCTCATCATCAAGCCCGACGATGGCAGGCCGAGCTATGACCGCTTCCGCAATCGCCTCACCATCCCGATCCTCGATGGAAAGTCCCGCGTGATCGGCTTCGGCGCCCGCGCGCTCGACGCGCAAGCCGAGCCGAAATATCTGAATTCGCCCGAGACGAGGCTCTTCGACAAGGGCTCGACCGTGTTCAACTTCGCCCGCGCGCGCAAAGCCGCTTTCGAGAAGGGCGAGCTCGTCGTGGTCGAGGGTTATATGGACGTGATCGCTCTGCATCAGGCGGGATTCGAGAACGCCGTCGCCACCCTCGGCACGGCCTTCACCGAGCGCCAGATGGAACAGCTCTGGCTGCTCGCGCCGGAGCCCGTCATCTGCTTCGATGGCGACAAGGCGGGAGAGGCTGCCGCCGCCCGCGCCATCGACCGCATGTTGCCGCTGCTGCGCGAAGGCCGTTCCTTCCGCTTTGCCTTCCTCCCCGAGGGGCTCGATCCCGACGACTGCGTAAGGACCCAAGGTCCGGCCGCGTTCGCCCAGTGCCTGAAAACTGCGCGCCCGCTCATCGAGGTGTTGTGGCTGCGCGAGCGCGCCGAGCAAGCGCTCGACACGCCCGAGCGCCGCGCCGCGTTCGAGGCGCGGCTCGACGCGCTTCTAGCCGAGATCGCCAATGCAAGAGTGCGCGAGCACTATCGCCGCGAGGTGAGGAGCCGGCTGTTTGCGCTTTGGCGCGAGCGGAGCGCGCCGCCGCGCGCAAAAACGAAAGCGCCGTCAAGCGCGCCCGCGCAGAACAGGACCATTCCGCCGCCGCCCTCTCCGCGAGGCTTCATCATCGCCATCGCGCTCGCCCTCATCAACCATCCCTATCTGCTCGACCGCTTCGCCGAAGAGGTCGCAAGCCTTGACATCAGGGACAAGAGGCTCGCCGGGCTTCTCGCTTTCGTCACCAGCACCATTTTCGAGCGCGAGCAGATCGCGCCGGAGGCGTTACGCGAGGCGATCGAAGCAAGCCCGCACGCAAAATTGTTTGCGCGGATCTCGCGCGAGAGTGCCTTCAAGCGCATCGCCTTCATCCAGCCGGAGAGAGAAGCCGAAGACGTGCAGGCGCAGTTCGCCGATCTCATCTACCGCTTCCGCGCCCTTCCGGCGCTCTCCAAGGAGCTTGCCGAGGGCGCCGATCATCTCGCCGAGGTCTCGGATGCCGAGTTCGAGCGCTTTGCCGCGCTCCAGCAGCAGGTTGCGAGCGTCGGCAACCATCATTCGGCCGACGATGCCGGCGATCGCGATGCCGCCGAGCGTTTCCGGGAAAAAGTTGCCGAGGTCATGCGCGAGAAGGCTGCCTGGCGGCGGGGCTATCGTCCTCCGGCGAAGCATTCTTGAGGGCTGATAGCCCTAAAGCGGCCCCGATCTTGCAGAGACATCTTGTCGATGTCCGGCTCTGGACCAAGTCGAGCGCAAGAAAATCCTCGTGCGATAGGGATTAGCACCTTGACAGGCGTTAACAGCCTCGCCAACTGATGTCCAAGACGTGCAACCATCGCGCGACCAATGGATTTTCGGGGCTGGACGCGCCTGAAGACGGGAGGAAGGCCGTGAGCCGAGCCCCCGCGACGATTGATCGGATGTTGAGGCCCGACTGGGATGGGCGCAGTCAAGCCGAAGTAACCGCACGCTTAAGTCTCTGTCGAGCCTTTTTGGGGCGAAAGAGTATAGGGAGTAGGACAGTCGAGCCAACGTTCTCGCCAGTATAAGAAAATCTGGCGACGGGCTGGCTCGGAGGTCATGCTTAATTGACGATTAACGGTGGGGCCGTTAATCGCATCTGTGACAATGCGCTCGGGAGCAGCGCCATAGGGTAGAGACGTGCGTTTCCTTACCGGGACGTCGACCGGGCAGGGGCGCGCATTGCGCTTCGGAGTAACGAGAGAATGGCGACCAAGACAGCAGAAGCCGAGGATCAAGAGCAGACGCCAGCCGAGCCGGCCGATGGCCCGGTACTCGACATGTCGGATGCCGCCGTCAAGAAGCTCATCAAGACCGCCAAGGCCCGCGGCTTCGTCACCTATGACGAGCTGAATGAGGTGCTCCCCTCCGAGGAAGTGTCTTCGGAGCAGATCGAGGACACCATGTCGATGCTCTCAGACATGGGCATCAACGTGATCGATACCGACGAGGCCGAGGAGGCGCCCGAAGGGGCCGACGCCGAGGCTGCTCCCGCCAGGCCGGTCGCAACCGTCACGGCCATCGTCAAACCCGAGACGACCAAGGAGCCCACCGAGCGGACCGACGATCCGGTGCGCATGTATCTCCGCGAAATGGGCTCGGTCGAGCTTCTCTCGCGCGAGGGTGAGATCGCCATCGCCAAGCGCATCGAGGCCGGCCGCGAGGCCATGATCGCGGGCCTTTGCGAGAGCCCGCTCACCTTCCAGGCCATCATCATCTGGCGCGACGAGCTGAACGAGGGAAAGATCCTGCTCCGCGACATCATCGATCTCGAAGCGACTTACCAGGGACCCGACGCCAAGCCCGCGCCGTCGCAGCCTTTGCCCGGCGAAGGCGAGGTGGCAAATGCCAACGGACAGAGCGCGCCCGGAACGCATGCCCGCGCTGAAGCGGAGGCCGAGGAGCCCGCCCCCGAGGAGTTCGAGGACGACGAGGACGACCTCGAGAACTCGCTGTCGCTTGCGGCGATGGAGGCCGAGCTCAAGCCCAAGGTGCTCGAGACTTTCGATCTCGTCGCCACCAACTACAAGAAGCTGCGCAAATTGCAGGAGCAACAGGTCGAGCGCGCCCTGAAAAACGACTCGCTGTCGAGCGGCCAGGAGAAGCGCTACAAGCAGCTCAAGGACGAGATCGTCGCCGAGATCAAGTCGCTGTCGCTCAACCAGAACCGCATCGACTCGCTGGTCGAGACGCTCTACGACATCAACAAGAAGCTGCTCGGCTATGAGGGCCGCCTGCTCCGCCTCGCCGAGAGCTACGGCATCCCGCGCGACGATTTCCTTGCCGAGTACCAGGGCAACGAGCTCGATCCCAACTGGCTCCGCCGGGTGGGGCGCCTCAAGAAGCGGGGCTGGGCCGATTTCATCCACGACGAGCGCGGCATGGTGAAGGAGCTGCGCCAGGAGATTCAGAACCTCGCCGCCGAGACCGGGCTCGAGATTTCCGAGTTCCGCCGCATCGTCTCCATCGTGCAGAAGGGCGAGCGCGAGGCACGGCAGGCCAAGAAGGAGATGGTCGAGGCGAATTTGCGCCTGGTGATCTCCATCGCCAAGAAATACACCAACCGCGGGCTGCAGTTCCTTGATTTGATTCAGGAAGGCAATATCGGCCTGATGAAGGCCGTCGATAAGTTCGAGTACCGCCGCGGCTACAAATTCTCGACCTACGCCACCTGGTGGATCAGGCAGGCCATCACCCGCTCGATCGCCGACCAGGCGCGCACCATCCGCATTCCGGTGCACATGATCGAGACCATCAACAAGATCGTGCGCACCTCCCGCCAGATGCTGCACGAGATCGGTCGCGAGCCGACGCCGGAGGAGCTTGCCGAGAAATTGGCGATGCCGCTCGAGAAGGTGCGCAAAGTCTTGAAGATCGCCAAGGAGCCGATCAGCCTCGAGACGCCGATCGGCGACGAGGAGGATTCCTATCTCGGGGATTTCATCGAGGACAAGAACGCGGTGCTGCCGATCGACGCCGCCATCCAGTCGAACCTGCGCGAGACCACGACGCGCGTGCTGGCCAGCCTCACCCCGCGCGAGGAGCGCGTGCTCAGGATGCGCTTCGGCATCGGCATGAACACCGACCACACCCTGGAAGAGGTCGGCCAGCAGTTCTCGGTGACGCGCGAGCGCATCCGCCAGATC
>NZ_DASRGO010000121.1:0-33628 GCF_035650995.1 Methyloceanibacter sp.
CGCCAAGCCCGTGCTGCTGGTCGATGGTGATGCAGTCCCACCCCGCCTCGCCGATCAGCTCGATGAGGAAGGGGTTGTTTAGCGTGAGCCAGGCATTGAACAGGGTGCGGCGGGCTTTGGCCGCCTCGCGGAAGCGATCCATGGATTGGCTTACGGTTTGGCTTCGGCCTCGATCTGGGCGATCGCCTCGCCCATCAGCTCGGACATCTTGCGGCGGATCTGGTGGTCCGACAGCTTCACGCCCTTGGCGTCGAAATCCTTCCTGATCTTGCGGAACACGTCCTCTTCGCCGGGCTGCTCGAGGTCGGCCTTGATCACCTCGCGCGCGTAGGCCTGGGCCGCGTCGCCGCTCATGCCAAGCTCGCCTGCCGCCCACAGGCCGAGCAGCTTGTTGCGCCGCGCGGTCGCCTTGAACTTGAGCTCCTCGTCGTGAGCGAATTTGCGCTCGAAGCCCTTCTCGCGATCCTCGAAGTTCGTCATCTGCCCTCCTCAAGGGGCCCCCCGGTTCCGGGGGGCAAGACCTGCAGAAAGTGTTGGAAAAGCGCCTTCCTCGCGGCCGAGGCATAACGCCCAAAGGGCCGGAAATCAACAAATTGCGGGGAGAAAGCCCCGAATCCGCTCAAGGCGTTGTATGCCCCCGCCCCATAGGCTAAGGTCGCTCAAGACCCCTTGAATCGATTCCGGCGATGGCGATCTTGCTCCTGGCGCGCGGATTGGGCCTCCCTTTCCCCGCGCAATCGGCGTTTGTCAGCAGCGGATGCCATCCATGGTAGAGGAACCAAACATGAACCGCCGCCGGCGTATTTATGAAGGCAAGGCCAAGATCCTGTACGAAGGTCCCGAGCCGGGAACGCTCATCCAGCACTTCAAGGATGACGCCACCGCCTTCAACAACAAGAAGCACGACAAGATCGAGGGCAAGGGCGTCCTCAACAACCGCATCTCCGAATATTTGTTCCAGAAGCTCGGAGAGGTCGGCGTGCCGACGCACTTCATCAAGCGCCTCAACATGCGCGAGCAGCTGATCCGCGAGGTCGAGATCATCCCGCTCGAGGTCGTAGTCAGGAACGTGGCCGCCGGTTCGCTCGCCACCCGGCTCGGCATGGACGAAGGCTCGGCCCTCCCCCGCTCGATCGTCGAATTCTACTACAAGAACGACAAGCTCGGCGACCCGATGGTCACCGAGGAGCACATCACCGCGTTCGGCTGGGCCACGCCGCAGGAGATCGACGACATCATGTCGCTCGCGCTTCGCGTCAATGATTTTCTCTCGGGCCTCTTCCTCGGCGTCGGCATCAAGCTCGTCGATTTCAAATGCGAGTTCGGCCGGCTGTGGGAGAACGAGACGATGCGCATCGTGCTCGCGGACGAGATCTCGCCCGATTGCGCGCGGCTGTGGGACATCGAAACGCAGAACAAGCTCGACAAGGACCGCTTCCGCCGCGACATGGGCGGGTTGGTCGAGGCCTATCAGGAGGTCGCCCGCCGGCTCGGGCTGCATGTCGAGCCTGCCGCGCGCGCGCGCACGGGGCCCGTCCTGGTGCGCTCGAAATAGTTTGAGAGCGAGGGGGCATGAAGGCGCGCATCACCATCACCCTGAAGCCGGGGGTGCTCGATCCGCAAGGCAAGGCGATCGCCGGCGCCCTGCACGCGCTCGGCTTCGGCTCGGTGGGAGACGTGAGGCAGGGGAAATATATCGAGGTCGAGGTCGCCGAGAAGGATCCCGAGCTTGCGCGCGCCGAGGTCGAGCGCATGTGCCAGCAGCTCCTCGCCAACACCATTATCGAGAACTACGCCTATGAGCTCGAGGCCGCCTGAGCAGGGTCGCACCTCCTTTTGTCGAAGCGGTTGTCATGCCCGCGAGCGCGGGCATCGCGCATTCCTCGCCGGCGGTTACTGGATCGCCCGAGCAAGCCAGGCGATGACAAAGCCGAAGTGGTAACATGAGAGCCTCGGTCATCGTCTTTCCCGGATCGAATTGCGACCGCGACGCGGCGGTGGCGCTCGAGGCCGCCACGGGGCGCCCGCCCGCCATGGTGTGGCACGGCGACAGCGTGATCCCTCAGAGCGACCTGATCGTTCTGCCCGGCGGCTTCTCCTACGGCGACTATCTCCGCTCGGGAGCGATGGCGGCGCATTCGCCGGTGATGCGCGAGGTGGCGGCGCGCGCGCGCGCCGGAACGCCTGTGCTCGGCATCTGCAACGGCTTTCAGGTGCTGACCGAAGCGGGGCTCCTTCCCGGCGTTCTGATGCGCAATTCCACCCTCAAGTTTATCTGCAAGGACGTGTATCTCAGGGTCGAACGCAACGATTCGATCTACACGCGCCATTACGAGCAAGGCGCGGTCGTGCGCTTTCCGATCGCGCACAAGGACGGGAGCTATTTCGCCGACGAGGAGACGCTTGCCCGCCTCGAAGGCGAAGGCCTCGTCGCATTCCGTTATAGCGGCCCTCAGGGCGAGATCACCGACGAGGCCAACCCCAACGGCTCGCGCAACAATATCGCCGGCGTCTACAACGAGACGGGCACCGTGCTCGGGCTCATGCCGCATCCCGAGCGGCTCGCCGACGCAACGCTAGGCGGCACCGATGGCGCCAAGATGTTCGCCTCTCTCGTGGAGGCCCTTCATTGAGCGGAGCGGCGCGGGCAGCCAAGGGGGCGCAGGGGATCACTGAGGCAATCATCGCCGAGCACGGGCTGTCACCGGAGGAGTACAAGCTCCTGCTCGAAGGGCTCGGCCGCGAGCCGTCGCTCACCGAGCTCGGCATCTTTTCGGTGATGTGGTCGGAGCACTGCTCGTACAAATCTTCCAAAGTATGGCTCAAGAAGCTCCCGACCACGGGCCCTCAGGTCATCCAGGGACCGGGCGAGAATGCGGGCGTGGTCTCGCTCGGCGACGGCCAGGCGGCCGTGTTCAAGATGGAGAGCCACAACCACCCCTCGTATATCGAGCCCTATCAGGGCGCCGCGACCGGGGTCGGCGGCATCATGCGCGACGTGTTCACCATGGGCGCGCGCCCGATCGCCAACATGAACGCGCTCAGATTCGGCGCGCCCGATCACCCCAAGACGCGGCACCTCGTGGCGGGCGTGGTCTCAGGCATCGGCGATTACGGCAACTGCATGGGCGTGCCCACGGTTGGCGGGGAAACCAATTTCGACGCACGTTACAACGACAACATCCTGGTCAACGCCATGTGCGTCGGGCTCGTCGATGCGAACCGCATCTTCAAGTCGGCGGCACGAGGCGTGGGCCTGCCCGTGGTCTATGTCGGCTCGAAAACCGGCCGGGACGGCATTCATGGCGCCACCATGGCCTCCGCCGAGTTCGACGAGGCCTCCGAGGACAAGCGCCCGACCGTGCAGGTCGGCGATCCCTTTACCGAGAAGCTCTTGCTCGAAGCCTGCCTCGAGCTGATGGCCGAGGACGCGATCGTCGCCATCCAGGACATGGGCGCGGCCGGACTCACCTCCTCATCGGTCGAGATGGCCGACAAGGGCGGGGTCGGAATCGAGCTCGAGCTCGACCGGGTCCCGACCCGCGAGGAAGGCATGACGGCCTACGAGATGATGCTGTCGGAGAGCCAGGAGCGCATGCTCATGGTGATCAAGCCCGAAGCCGAGAGAACCGCCGAGCGCGTGTTCAAGAAATGGGGGCTCGATTTCGCGGTGATCGGTTACACCACCGACACCGGGCGCCTCGTCGTGCGCCATCGCGGTATGGTCGAGGCCGATATCCCGCTCGGCGCGCTCGCGCACCAGGCGCCGGTCTATGAGCGCCCATGGACGGCAAAGCCCGCTCCGGCCGCGGTCGATCCGCGCGAGGTGCCGGCGCCGAACAGCGTCTTCCAGGCGCTACAGGCGCTGATCGCCTGCCCTGCCCTCTGTTCACGGCGCTGGATCTGGGAGCAGTACGACCACATGGTCATGGCCGATACGGTGCAGCGCCCAGGCGGCGACGCCGCCGTGGTCCGTGTGCATGGCACGGGCAAGTCGCTCGCCATCTCGTGCGACGTGACGCCCCGTTATTGCGCGGCCGATCCGCGCGAAGGCGCCAAACAAGCGGTCGCCGAATGCTTTCGCAATCTGTCGGCGGTCGGCGCCGACCCGCTCGCCATCACCGACTGCATGAATTTCGGCAATCCCGAGCGCCCCGAGATCATGGGCGAGTTCGCGGAAGCGGTCGAAGGCATGGCGGACGCCTGCTCAGTGCTTGCCTTCCCGGTCGTTTCGGGGAACGTCTCGCTCTACAACGAAACGAACGGCGTCGCCATTCCGCCGACGCCAGCGGTGGGCGGTGTCGGCCTCATCCCCGACGGCGCCCCGATGGCGCGGCTCGCGCTGCCTCGCGACGGCGACATCCTCCTCTTGCTCGGCGCCGAGGCGGGACATCTCGGGCAGTCGCTCTATCAGGAGATGATGACGGGCCGCACCGAGGGCGCCCCTCCCCCGGTCGATCTCGTCCAGGAGAAAGCCGCGGGCGAACTCGTGCGCGACCTCATCCGACTCGGCGCGGTATCGGCGGTCCACGACGTCTCGGACGGCGGCCTGCTCGTCGCCATCGCCGAGATGGCCTTGGCAGGCGGCCGCGGTGTCGGGCTCGAGCCCGCGCCCGACAATCTCCCCGCTCACGCCATCTGGTTCGGCGAAGACCAGGCGCGCTACGTCGTCGCGGCTGCCCCCGACAAGGCGGATGCGATCCACAAGGCGGCGGCGCTGGCCAAGGTGCCGGTCAGGCTGATTGGCCGCGTCGGCGGGGATGCGCTCACGCTTCCCGGCGAGGCTCCGCTTCCCCTTGCCGCGCTGAAAGCCGCGCATGAGGACTGGTTGCCGCACTTCATGTCTCACGGCTAAGATCGCGCCCGGCAGGAGGAGTTCACACGATGGCCATGGCGGCTGAAGACATTGCGCGCTTGATCAAGGAGCGCTTTCCCGATGCCGAGATCAGGATCGAAGACCTCGCCGGCGACGGCGACCACTACGCGGCGACCATCGTCTCGGAGGCCTTCAGGGGCAAGACGCGCGTGCAGCAGCACCAGATGGTCTATGACGCGCTCAAAGGAAACATGGGCGGGGTGCTACACGCCCTTGCGCTCAAGACGGCCGCGCCATAGATGACGCGCGAAGGAAAGGATCGCACAATGACCCCCCAGGGTGACGTTCAAGACTGGATCGCCAAGCAGATTGCGGGCAACGACGTGGTGCTGTTCATGAAAGGCACCAAGACCATGCCGCAATGCGGCTTCTCCATGCAGGTCGCGCAGATCCTCGGTCATCTCGGCGTCGAGTTCAAAGATATCAACGTGCTCGAGGACATGAGCGTGCGCGAGGGCGTCAAGGCCTATTCCAACTGGCCGACCATCCCGCAGCTCTATGTGAAAGGCGAGTTCATCGGCGGCTGCGATATCGTGCGCGAGATGTTCCAGGCGGGCGAGCTGCAGGAGCTGCTCACCTCCAAGGGCATCGCCCACAACGCCCAGACGCTGAACGCCTGATCCCAATCTGGCCCGCTTTTAGGGAATAGCCCTCCGGGACGGTGTGTCCGGCTTTCCGGGGTGCTTGTGGTCTGGGAGGAATGCAAATGATCGACTGGGCCATCCAGGCGACGGAATTCGTCAACTGCAACTGCGCCTATGGCTGCCCCTGCCAGTTCAACGCTCTGCCGACGCATGGGGATTGCCACGCCATCGCCGCTTACGAGATCGGCAAGGGCCATTACGGAGACGTCAAGCTCGACGGGCTCAAGGTGGTCGGTATCTTTTCCTGGCCTGGCGCCATTCATGAGGGCAACGGCAAAGCCTTCCTCATCATCGATGAGAAGGCGAACGAAGCGCAGCGTGCCGGCCTGCTCTCGATCCTCTCGGGCGAGAACACGGAGCCCGGTACCACGATCTGGAACGTGTTCGCCGCGACCTTTTCCGAGGTTCTGCCGCCCGCATTCAAGCCGATCGAAATCTCGATCGATGTCGAGGGCCGGACCGCCAAGGTGAGCGTGGATGGTTTTGCTGAGATGCGTGGCGAGCCGATCCGCAATCCTGTCACTGGTGCCGAGCATAGGGCGCGCATCGACCTTCCGAACGGCTTTGAGTACACCCTCGCCGAGATGGGCAGCGGATCATCTAAAACGCGCGGGCCGATCGCATTTGAGGTCAACGACACTTATGGGCAGTTCGCCCATATTCATCTGAACAACCGGGGCGTCGTGCGCGCCTGACCGTTCGCTCTCAATTAGACTTCGGCGGCCGCCTCCTCTACGCTTGGACTGATGAGCGGAGACACCGCGATGACTAAGTGGGAGATCAAGGGCCGCGAGTTCGGCAACTGCAATTGCAATTACGGCTGCCCCTGTCAGTTCAACGCACCACCCACCCACGGCCATTGCCGCGGGCTTGCGGTGTTCGACATCGAGACCGGCTACCACGGCTCGACCCGGCTCGATGGGCTTCGCGCCTGTGGCATCTTCCGCTGGCCAGGTCCCATCCATGAAGGCAAGGGCGAAGGCGTGCACGTCATCGACCGCCGCGCGACCCCTGAACAGCGAGACGCGCTGTTGCGCATCCTGCGCGGCGAGGACACCGAACCCGGCGCGACCGTGTTTCAGATCTTCGCCTCGACCTGCGAGCGGCTGCACGAGCCGATCATCGCCGATATCGATTTCGAGCTCGATATCGACGGGCGCAAGGCGCGCGCCAAGATCGCGGGCGTCGTCGACATGCGCGGCGAGCCGATCCTTAACCCGATCACCGGCGCCGAGCATCGCGTGCGTATCGTGCAGCCGAACGGGTTCGAGTTCGCCGAAGCCGAGATCGGGCGGGGATGGACCAAAACGGGAGCCCCGATCAGCTTCGAGCTTGCCGACAGCTACGGGCAGTTCGCGCACATCCATCTCTGCCAGAGCGGCATGGTCCGTGCGTGACCATGGCGGGCGCCTGGGTCGAGATGCTCGCCAGGCGCGATAGCGCCGCCGTCGTCGGGGCGCTCGGGCTCCTTATCTTTTTGTCCTGGCTTGCGGTCCTTGCCGGCGCAGGTACCGGCATGGACCCCGCGGCGATGAGCGGCTTGCTGATGCCGTTTGCCCTGCCGGCATCGAGCTCGGCCTGGACCCCGCTTTATTGGCTCATCGCCTTCTGCATGTGGGCGGTGATGATGGTGGCGATGATGCTGCCGTCGGCCTCTCCCATGATCCTGCTCTATGCCCGCGTGGTCCGGCAGGCGGAGAGTGCGGGAAAGGCGCGCCATGCCTCCGCTTCGATCGCGGCCTTCGCTTCGGGATATCTCGCCTTGTGGAGTCTTTTCAGCGCCTTCGCGGTTGCGGCTCAGTTCGGGCTCGAGCGGGCGGGCGCCCTTTCCGCCATGATGAGCTCGCGCAGCGCCCTCCTGTCCGGCGCGCTTCTGATCGCCGCCGGCCTCTACCAGCTCACGCCGCTGAAATCGGCCTGTCTCAATCATTGCCGGGGACCGGCCGCCTTCATCGCCGCCCATTGGCGACCGGGCGTGCTCGGCGCCTTCCGCATGGGACTCGCCCACGGCGCCTATTGCGTCGGCTGCTGCGCTGCCCTGATGCTCCTCCTGTTCGCCGGCGGCATCATGAACCTCGTGTGGATCGCGGGGCTCGCGCTGATCGTGGGATTCGAGAAGCTCGCCCCGTTCGGCGCGGTGGCGGCAAAGGCGATCGCCGTCGTGCTGATCGGAGCCGGCGCGGCGCTCATCGTCCTTACCGGCATCTGAAAACCAATGGCCGGGCGAAGGCCCGGCCATCTCGGAAGCGAAGAAGCGATACCCGCCCTAGCGCGAGTAGAACTCGACGACGAGGTGCGGTTCCATGATCACAGGATAGGGCACGTCGGTCAGGGTCGGGATGCGGACGAGCTTCGCCGACATCTTATTGTGGTCGACCTCGAGATAGTCCGGCACCTGGCGCTCGGAGCTCTGCGAGGCCTCGATCACCATGCCGGCATCCTTGGCCTTGTCGCGCACTTCGACCACGTCGCCTTCGCGGCAGCGATAGCTAGGGATGTTCACGCGGCGGCCGTTGACCCGCACATGGCCGTGGCTCACGAACTGGCGCGCAGCGAACACGGTCGGGACGAACTTGGCGCGATAGACGATGGCGTCGAGCCTGCGCTCGAGGAGCCCGATCAGCTTTTCCGACGTGTCGCCGCGCAGCCGCGCGGCCTCCTTGTAGATCCCCTTGAACTGCTTCTCGGTGATGTTGCCGTAATAGCCCTTGAGCTTCTGCTTGGCCCTGAGCTGCTGGCCGTAATCGGACAGCTTGCCGCGGCGGCGCTGCCCATGCTCGCCCGGCCCGTATTCGCGCTTGTTGAACGGGCTCTTGGGCCGGCCCCAAATATTCTCGCCGAGCCTCCGGTCGATCTTATGCTTGGCGTGAATGCGTTTCGACATGCCTCAAAGACTCCAAAGTAAATCAAGCTGTTCCGCGGGTATCTGTGCCCCGCGCCGTCAGTCGAGAACCCTTGCTGGTGATGGCGGCGGCCCGCCGGTTGTTCTCCGGCAGCGGCCTGAGCCCGAGCAGGCCTGAGCTTCGGCCTGCTGTCTACACGCGAATGGCGGAAAGTGTCAATTGGAGCCGGTGGCGGTTGCGGGCGGCGGAGCGGCTTGGGCTTTGGGAGGCTTGGCCGCCTGCGGCGTCTTAGGGTCGGCCTCGGCGACGGGATTGGCCGCCACGAAGGCGTTGATCGCGTTCGTGACCTTGACCTTCTGGTCGGGCGAGCAGGTCGGACGCTTCGGTGCCAGAACCTGAGTGTCGCCGCCTTGCGCCTCCGCGCCTGCGGAATTCGCGGACTGGCCGTCCTTGGATACGGGCACGGCGCCGGCGCCCCCTGCCTGAGGCTTGCCGTCCTCCGTGCTGGTGGTGATCTTGATGCTGCCGGTGAAATAGGAGACGGAGAACATATGGAGCGCGCTGATCATCAGCATCTGATCCTTGCTCCACAGCTTCTTGGCTTCCTCGCTGCGCATCAAGGCCTGAAAGTTGGCGCGCTCGAGATCCTTCAGATCGCAGACTTCGGCATAGGCCGAACGGGTGGCGGCACGCACGACGCGGCGCGCATCGTCGACGGGAATGACGAACTTGTTGGGGTCCCCTTTCTCGACCTTGATCGGCTTGCCGTCAGGACCAGGATAAGACTCGGGAATGATGGAGAGCGCGTAGGTCATAAGCACGCGCACGGCGCTGTCGCTCAAGCCTCCCGATTTCTGCTCGCCTTCGGGCGCAGCTGCGGGCTTGGTGCGCTGACCGAGCTCTTCCGCCACGGGCCTCACGCCAGACTGGTCGGCGCCCTCGACAGGCGCCGCCACGAGCAACGCAAACATTGCGGCAGCCGCGGCCCCGCCCCACTGAACCCACGCCCGTTGCATCAAAGCCCCCCTCCTTCCCGGTGGCGGAAGCTAACATCGTTTAGGGCCATCGCAATAGGAGAAACGGGGCGGAACTATGACACCTTATCGCCCTTGGCTCGACGGACGCGCGAGAGCGCGGCAACGATTCCGCGCCAGGTGCGCACATCCTGCTCGGTCGCCCCCATGCGATGGAACATGTTGCGAATGTTGCGCACCATCGAGGAGCGCTTTTCCGGCGGAGAGAGGAAACCGGCGCGATCGAGCTCGCCTTCGAGATGCGCGAACAGCGCGAACAGCTCCTCGCGCGTGGCGGGGCGCGCACCGTCATGATCGATCCCCTCGGCCGCCGGCCTATCGAAAGACGTGCCTCGGCCGAGCGAAATGGTGGCGCCTTCGCTCTTCAACCACTCGTAAGCCACGAGCAGCACCGCCTGCGGCAGACTCAAGGAAGCGAAATCGGGATTGACCGGCGCGGTTAGAATCGCATCGGCGAGCGCGATCGTATCGTTGTCCAGGCCGCTCCGCTCGGGGCCGAACAAAACTCCGGTCGACTCGCCCAGCAAAGATCTTCGTCTCAGCTCGAGCGCTGCGCGCTCCGGCGAGAGCACGGGCTTCACCATCCCGCGCGGCCTCGCCGTCGTCGCGAGCACGTAGTTCAACTTGGCGATCGCCTCCTCGACGGTGGCGTAAACGCGCGCGCCGTCGACGACATGGGAGGCCCCTGCAGCGGCGGCCTCGGCCTTGTCGCTCGGCCAGCCGTCGCGCGGGGCGACGAGGCGTAAATCGGCGAGCCCGAAATTGGCCATCGCGCGGGCAGCAAAGCCGATATTCTCGCCAAGCTGCGGTCTGACGAGGACGATCGACGGGGCAGCGGAGACGCTCTCAACTCTTGCTTTCATTGCAGAAGCACGATGCTATAGGGACGCCATCGACCGCAATGGGCGCAAAGCGCTTCCCGCGCCGGAGAGACAATTATCGTGAACAAGATCAAGGTGAAAAACCCGATCGCAGACCTCGACGGGGACGAGATGACGCGAGTCATCTGGCAGATGATCAAGGAAAAGCTGATCTTCCCCTATCTCGACCTGCCGCTCCTCTATTTCGATCTTTCGATCCAGAACCGCGACGCGACCGACGATAAGGTCACCATCGAGGCGGCGCACGCTATCCAGACCTGCGGGGTCGGCGTGAAATGCGCGACCATCACGCCGGACGAGGCCCGCGTGAAGGAATTCGGGCTCAAGAAGATGTGGAAGTCGCCGAACGGCACCATCCGCAACATCCTCGGCGGGGTGATCTTCCGCGAACCCATCATCTGCAAGAACGTGCCCCGCCTCGTGCCGGGCTGGACCAAGCCGATCGTCATCGGCCGCCATGCCTACGGCGACGTCTATCGCGCCACCGATTTCCGCGTGCCCGGCAAGGGCAAGCTCACCATCACCTTCACCGGGGAGGACGGCACCAAGATCGAGCACGAGGTGCACGCCTTCGAGGGCTCGGGCGTCGCGCTCGGCATGTACAATCTCGACAGCTCGATCCGCGACTTCGCGCGCGCGACGTTCAACTACGGACTTGCACGCAACATGCCGGTCTATCTCTCGACCAAGAACACAATCCTCAAGGCCTATGATGGCCGCTTCAAGGATATCTTCGCCGAGATCTTCGCCAACGAATTCAAGGCCGAGTTCGACAAGCGCGGGCTCACCTACGAACACCGGCTGATCGACGACATGGTTGCGGCCTGCCTGAAATGGTCCGGCGGCTATGTGTGGGCCTGCAAGAATTATGACGGAGACGTGCAGTCCGACACGGTGGCGCAAGGGTTTGGCTCGCTTGGACTGATGACGAGCGTGCTGATGACGCCGGATGGCAAGACCGTGCTCGCCGAAGCCGCGCACGGCACGGTGACGCGCCACTACCGCCAGCACAGCCAAGGCCGCGCGACCTCGACCAACGCCACGGCCTCGGTGTTCGCCTGGACCGGCGCGCTCAAGCATCGCGCCAAGCTCGACGAAAACGCCGAGCTACTGCGCTTCGCCGAGGCGCTCGAGCGCGTGGTGGTGGGCACGATCGAGTCCGGGTTCATGACCAAGGACCTCGCCCTTCTCGTCGGCGCCGACCAGAGCTGGCTCTCGACGAGCGGCTTCCTCGACAAGATCGACGACAATTTGAGGAAGGAGATGGGCGACCGCGCTGCGGCCTAAAGCCCGCTCAGAGTTCGGTGGACTCGGCATCGCGGGCGGATGCGCGCCGCGGCCTCGCGGTTTTTTTCCGCGCGGGCTTCGTCGCGTCGGTCTCACGCCGCTCGGCGGCCACCTTGCGGATGCGGTGCAAAATCTCCGGATGCTTGCGGCACAGCCGCGCGAACGCCTCGTTGTCGAGCACATAGGCCCGGCACCGCGTCTTGGCGATGACATCGTATTTGCGCCGGCGGTGGTCGAGCAGCGCCATCTCGCCGAAGAAGTCGCCTTCCTTCAGGATGGCGCGCTTGCCGCCGCCGAGCTCGACGGCCGCTTCGCCGCTCGCCAGCAAATAAAGGCCGTCGCCGGGATCGCCCGCGCGCACGATGGGAACGCCCGGCATATAGGTTCGCGAATAAAGGAGCCGCGCGATCTCCGCCACCTCGGCCTCGTCGAGGGTGGCGAATAGCGGCACGCGAGCGACCATCGACCACGTCACCACGAATTGGTGCCGGTTCGCCTCCTGGCTGAAACCCGTGGCGAGGATGGCGATGGGGAGCGCGAACATGCCGACGCCGAGCAGCATCACCACGCCGCCCAAGAGCTTTCCCCACGGCGTGACCGGCACGACGTCGCCATAGCCGATGGTGGTGAGCGTGGCGAGCGCCCACCACGCGGCGGCCGGAATCGAGCCGAACTTCTCGGGCTGCGCCGTACGCTCGAGCAGGTACATGCCGGTCGAGGCGAAGAACAGCAGGATGATCATGATGAGAAAAGCGCCGAACAGGGCGCGCTTCTCCTCGGCAAGAACGCGGCCGAGCGTCTGAAGCGCCGGCGAATAGCGCACGAGCTTGAGCAGACGGAACAGCCTGAGCACGCGCAACACCCTGAGATCGACCGGGAACAACCATTCGAGGTACCAGGGCGCAAAGGCGAGGAAGTCGATTACCATGATCGGCCGTAACGCAAAGTGCAGCCGCGCGCGCCAGGGCGCCATGCGGCTCAGCATCGGGATGTCGACCGCGCTCCACATGCGCAGCACATATTCGACGGTGAAGACGGCAACCGAGAAGACATTGAGCGCGGCGAAGGCCGTGGCGTAACGGGTGCCGAGATCGCCCACCGTCTCGAGCGCGAAGGCGGCCGCATTCAGCACGACGAGGAGGATGATGAAGGCGTTGACCAGGCGCCCGATCGGATGCGCAGCGCCGCCGACCTCGAGGATGTCGTGAACCTCGCGCCGCCATCTCAGCCAGGCGGTCGTCTTCGCCATGCCCTAGCCGTGCCCGGCGCGACGTTTGGCTTCTGCGCTGTCGGAGGCTTGCGCTTCGCCCGTGCCCGCGATCTTGGCCGCGATCGCCTCGAGCGCCTGATCGGCGCGCGCGCCGTCGGGGCCTCCGGCCTGGGCGAGGTCCGGGCGTCCGCCGCCGCCCTTGCCGCCGAGCGCCTCGGCCCCGGCGCGCACGAGATCGACGGCGTTGAAGCGGCCGGTCAGGTCGTCGGTGACCCCGACCACGAGCCCGCCCTTGCCGTCGGGCGCGGTGTTGGCGATGGCCACGATCCCGGACTTCACCTTGGCCTTGCCCTCGTCGGCCAGGGCCTTCAGGTCGTTGTTGGGCAGGCCCGCGACGCGGAGGCGGAAGAACTTCGTTCCGCCGACCTCGACGATATTGGACTCCTCGCCTTGGGCGCCCGCGCCCCCGCCGAGCGCAAGTTTCTTTCGGCTTTCGGCCAACTCGCGCTCGAGCTTGCGCCGCTCGTCGATGATCGCGGCAAGCCGCGTGATCACCTCGTCGGGAGCGACCTTGAGCAGCTCGGCCGCCTCGCGCACGCGCTCGTCCTGCGCGGCGAGGTAATTCCGCGCCGCTTCCCCGGTCAGGGCCTCGATCCGGCGCACGCCCGAGGCGACCGCGCTCTCGCTCACGATCTTGAGGAGACCGATGTCGCCGGTGCGGCGGACATGGGTGCCGCCGCAGAGCTCGATGGAGTATGCGTGGCCGGACTTCGTGCTCTTGTCGCTCACGCCCATCGAGACGACACGTACCTCTTCGCCGTATTTCTCCCCGAACAGCGCGAGCGCGCCCTGCGCGATGGCGGCCTCGGGCGTCATCAGATGGGTCTCGACCGGCTCGTTCTGGAGGATCATGGCGTTCACCAGATCCTCGACGGCGCGGATCTCGGCGTGGGTCATCGGCTTCGGATGCGAGAAGTCGAACCTGAGCCGGCCGGGCTCGACGAGCGAGCCCTTCTGCGCCACGTGGAGCCCCAGAACCTGGCGCAGCGCCTCGTGCAACAGGTGTGTCGCGGAGTGATGCGCGCGGGTCGCCGTGCGGCGCGTGTGATCGACCTCGAGCTCGACCGAATCGCCGACATGGAGCGTCCCCTTCTCGACCACGCCCTCGTGCAGGAAGAGACCGTGCAGCTTTTTCTGCGTGTCGCTGACAAGGAAGACGGTGCCCTTGCCTTTGGTGAGCCAGCCGCGGTCGCCGATCTGGCCGCCGGATTCGGCGTAGAACGGAGTCTGATTGACGATGACGGTGCCGCGCTCGCCTTCCTTCAGCGTCTTGACCCGCGCGCCGTCCTTGACCAGGGCGACGATCTCGCCGGAGGCCGCTTCCGTCTCATAACCCAGGAACTCGGTCGCGCCGAGTTCCTCCTTCAGCTCGAACCAGAGCTTGTCGGTGGCCGCCTCGCCCGAGCCCGCCCAGGATTTGCGCGCCTCGGCGCGCTGGCGCTCCATGGCAGCGGCGAAGCCGGATGCATCGACGCCGATGCCGCGAGCCTTCAATGCATCCTCGGTGAGGTCGTAGGGGAAACCGTAGGTGTCGTAGAGCTTGAAGGCGACCTCGCCCGGCAGCGTGTCGCCGCGCTTGAGGTGCCCCGCCTCCTCGTCGAGGAGCTTAAGGCCCCGGTCGAGCGTTTCGCGAAAGCGCGTCTCCTCGAGTTTGAGGGTCTCCTCGATCAGGCTCTGGCCGCGCTCGAGCTCGTGATAGGCACGGCCCATCTCGCCGATAAGCGCGGGCACCAGACGGTGCATCAGGGGCTCCTTGGCGCCCAAAATGTGCGCATGCCGCATGGCGCGGCGCATGATGCGCCGCAGCACGTATCCCCTGCCCTCGTTGGAGGGCAGGACGCCATCGGCGATGAGGAAGGAACACGCGCGCAAATGATCGGCGACGACGCGGTGATGCGGCGCATTCTCGCCCTGCGCGGGAATCCCGGTGAGATCGACCGAGGCCGCGATCAACGTGCGGAACAGATCGATGGCGTAATTGTCGTGGGTGCCCTGCATCACCGCGGCGATGCGCTCGAGCCCCATGCCGGTGTCGATCGAGGGACGCGGCAAGGGCACGCGCTCGCCGCCAGGGAGCTGCTCGAACTGCATGAACACGAGGTTCCAGATCTCGACGAAGCGGTCGCCGTCGGCGTCGGCGCTTCCGGGCGGGCCGCCGGCAACGGTCGGCCCGTGATCGTAGAAGATCTCCGAGCACGGACCGCAGGGTCCCGTGTCGCCCATCGACCAAAAATTGTCGGCGCCAGCGATGCGGATGATCTTCTCGTCGGGGAAGCCCGAAATCTTGCGCCAGAGCTTCGCCGCCTCGTCGTCGTCTTCATAGACGGTGATCAGGAGGCGGCTCTTATCGAGGGCGAAGTCGCGACTGAGGAGCTCCCAGGCGAGCAGGATCGCGCGCTCCTTGAAATAATCGCCGAAGGAGAAATTGCCGAGCATTTCGAAGAAGGTGTGGTGGCGCGCGGTGTAGCCGACATTGTCGAGGTCGTTGTGCTTGCCGCCGGCGCGCACGCATTTCTGCGCCGAGGCCGCGCGCGGCTTCGCGCGCTTCTCCTGGCCGGTGAACACGTTCTTGAACGGCACCATGCCGGCATTGGTGAACATCAGGGTGGGATCGTTGCGGGGAACGAGCGGCGCGGAGGGCACGACCTCGTGGTCGTTCCTGGCGAAGTAGTCGAGAAAGGCCGCGCGGATGTCGTTGGTGCGCGAGGGCCTTGGGCTCGAAGGCGCGCTCTTCATCTCGCGCCCGTCTGCGAGGGCATGCGCGCGCGACTGCCCTTTCGGCTTGGCGGTCGAGGATTTGGCTGAGCTCATGATGGCGTCGTTCGCGGAGACCCTTGTTGGCGCGGTGATACGGGCCTTTTATCAGACCTCTCTCGCCAAAGCATAAACTCTCGCGAAAGCTTTCAGAGGTTTCGAGGGGCCGCGCACCGGCCAGTCAGGCTTGACGTAAAAGACCGCCGCGCCCTGCCTCCCCTCCGGAGGTCGAGGGCGCTCGCGGTCCCGCGTCAGACATAAGGTGAGGACAAGGGACTGGCAAGCGGCCCCTTCGACCCGCCACATCGAGCGGAGGCCTCCAAGTCCTTGGACCTAAGGGTTCCCGCAAGCCTTAGGCTTAAGCCTCTGCACCTAAGCGCCGCGTTTTCCTCGGCGGGCGCCCCCGGGGAGAGGCGTCACACCCTCGCCTTCGGCAAAGCCGGTGCCAGAGCCCTCGTCGTCGCCCGCAGCCTCGGCGGTCCCTTCGAGGATCTGGCCGGCAAGGAGGCCGGCATTCTGGCGGATGGCCCGCTCGATCCTCTGGGCGGTCTCGGGATGCTCCTTGAGATAGGCCTTGGCGTTCTCCCGGCCCTGGCCGATGCGCTCGCTATCGAAGGAGAACCAGGCGCCAGACTTCTCGACGATCCCGGCCTTGACCCCGAGATCAACGAGCTCGCCCGTCTTGGAGATGCCCTCGCCGTACATGATGTCGAACTCGATCTGCTTGAAGGGCGGGGCCACCTTGTTCTTGACCACCTTCACGCGGGTCTGGTTGCCGACCACCTCCTCGCGCTCCTTGATGGCGCCGATGCGGCGGATGTCGAGGCGGACCGAGGCGTAGAATTTGAGCGCGTTGCCCCCGCTCGTGGTCTCGGGGCTCCCGAACATCACCCCGATCTTCATGCGGATCTGGTTGATGAAGATCACCATGCAGCGCGACTTCGAGATCGAGGCGGTGAGCTTGCGCAAGGCCTGGCTCATGAGGCGCGCCTGCAAGCCCGGAAGCTGCTCGCCCATTTCGCCTTCAAGCTCGGCCTTGGGGGTGAGCGCCGCGACCGAATCGATCACGAGCACGTCGATCGCGCCCGAGCGCACCAGCGTGTCGGCGATCTCGAGCGCCTGCTCGCCGGTATCGGGCTGGGAGATGAGGAGATGTTCGAGGTCGACGCCGAGCTTCCGCGCATAGACCGTATCGAGCGCGTGCTCCGCGTCGATGAAGCCGCAAATGCCGCCCCTCTTCTGCGCCTCGGCAATAACGTGGAGGGCGAGCGTGGTCTTGCCCGAGGATTCCGGGCCGTAAATCTCGATGACGCGGCCGCGCGGCAACCCGCCGATGCCGAGCGCGATGTCGAGACCAAGCGAGCCGGTCGAGATCGCCTCGACCTCGACGGCCTTCTCGTTCTGGCCGAGCCGCATGATCGAGCCTTTGCCGAAGCCGCGCTCGATCTGGGAGATCGCCGCCTCGAGGGCCTTCTCTCTATCCATCTCAACTCCTTCGACGAGGCGCAGCGCGACGTTCAACATGTGAGAGTCTCCTTATTTCACAAGCCCGCTTCGAGTCGCAATTCGTGCTCTTCGGATGCCGTCCCTTTCCCGCGCTCTACGCGGCTTGCGGGGGGGTGCGAGGGTGCGGAGCGCGGGAAAGGACGACACGAGAGGCACTGTACACGTTTTGTTCTCTGTTCGCAAGATGTTCTCCGCACAAGGAGGTAAGGGCGCATTACATTTCGGCCATGACAAGAGTGTTCAGCAAGCTCACAGCCAAGGCCCAGACCACCGTGCCGAAGCGGGTGCGCGAGGCGCTTGCGCTCAGGCCCGGCGATCAACTCGTCTATGAGATCGAGGGAACCCAGGTCCGCCTCGCCAAGCTCGCTGGAGGTGACGAAGCCTATCTCAGGTCATTGCAAGCGAGCTTGGGCGAGTGGGAGACGACAGAGGACGCGGCCGCATTCGATGATCTGTGAGCCGTATTCGACCGTCGTCGTTCCCTTCCCTTTCATCGACAGGGCATTGGCGAAACCCCGTCCGGCCCTTGTGCTGTCGAGCAAGAACTTCAACGAGGCCAACGGACACACTTTGCTTGCCATGATTACCACTGCGGCGCGAAGCCGGTGGCCGAACGACCAGGAGATCAGCGATATCGAGGCGGCGGGTTTGCTAGCCCGTGTGTCGTTCGCTTCAAGCTTTTTACGCTCGAGAACCGGATGATTGAGCGGAGGATCGGAATGCTCGGCAACAGCGACCGCGAGGCTGCGTCGAAGGAGTTGAACGCCATGCTCGGCTAACAAGAAAAGGCCGCCTCGAGGGGCGGCCTTTGAGCGGAGAGGTTGGTTGGGGCCCGCGCGGCTCTAGCGATAGAGCTTGGCGCAGCGCGCGCACCAGCAGTCGAACAGCCGGCACACCATGACGTAGCCCGGCTTGCAGAAGGCGTCGTAGCGGCAGGCGATCTGATCGACCGGCGAATAGGCCTTGGCCGCCCTCGCAAAGTCGGGCGTGCCGAGCATCGTGGCATCGGCCTTCCAGGCAAACGATCCGGCGAACAGCAGGAGAGCCGCCGCCGCGAGCGCGAACGCAAATTTACGCATCTTTCCCTCCTCGTGGTCTCACCGCCGGCACCCCCCGCGGATTCCGGCTGGAGAAACCGTCATCATAGCGCAACCGTTCGCCCGCGCCCACGGAGAGCAGGCGGGGCGGCCGACGAATCGCCCGGCCGCTGTGGCCTCGTGGACACGCTTGGGAGGCTGCGCTTCGCGCCGATTTTACTCGCTCACGGCCGCTTCGGCTTTCGGGGCAACCGCGGATTTTCCTTCCACGGCCTCGCGGTAGCCGAAGCGGTCGATATAGGGCTTCAACCGGTCGATCACCTTGCGCTTGAGCGGTCCGGGCAGCTCGTAGCGCGAGACGCGGTGCTCCTTGCGCTCGCCGACGAAGGCGCGCATCGGTCCTTCGGCCTGGTCGAAGCCCTCGATGTCGAGGCGGGCATAGATGTCGCGCATCGCGCCGACGGGGTCCTTGACGAAATCCTCGTAGCGAAGCTCGACGAGGCGGCCTTCAGGAATCAGATGGCGGTCGGCCTCGTAGTCCTCGGTCAGCCGCGCGAACATGTCGAGGATGTAGTCGTCGAGCCAGGGATCGAGATAGGGCGGATTGTGCAGGCCTTGCACCGAATAGAGCGCGCGCCAGAGCTTCACCGTGGAGGGGAACACGTCGAGAGGATTGCGGGCGAGATAGACGTAACGCGCATCGGGAAAGAGCTTGGTCAGAAGCGGCAGCCGCGCGGCGTTGGCCGGCGTCTTCATCACCAGCCGCTTGCCGCCGTGCTTGAGATAAAGCCGGCGGTAGAGCCACATATAGGCGGCGGCCCACTTCTTCCTGTCTTTCTCGGACACGCCCTTGAAGTCGAGATACTCGGTGTCGGCCGGGCCTAGCCGCGGCCAGGCATGGGTGATGTAGGGCGTCCCCTCGCCAAGCATCATCATGGCGAACTCTTCCTCCTGCGGGCGATCGAAGCCGACCGGCACGTCGTCCTGCGGCCGCTTCTTCGGCAGAAGCACCTTCATGATCTTGTCGAGGTGGCCCTCGGTCAGCAGAAAGTGGTGCGGGAAGAAACACTCGTAGGTCGTTGGATAGGCGAGGTCGGGATCGACCGAAAACAGGTCGTGCAGGAAGGTCGTACCGGTGCGCCAATGTCCGATCACGAAGATCGGCGCCTTGTCGAGCTTGATGCCTTCGGCGGCGCGGCGGTACTTCGCCTCGGAGATCCAGTAGAGCACGGAATTCCACGGCACCCACAGGAAGAGCGCGAGCACGTCGGGGATGCAGTTGAGCGTGAAGGAGAAGCGGCCGCGCGCAAACAGCTTCATCAGGTCGACGAAGCGCATGCCGAACCAGAAATAGATCAGCCTGCCGCCATAGCGCTCGATGGTGAGGGCAGGCATGCGCGGCTTCTGCCGCCGCCGCCGCGTCGGCTTGCCCGCCTCTTCCGGCGGCACGATTTCGTAGTCCGGCACGCGAAACTCCACTCGGTTGCAATGCGAACCTTCATTTCCGCGTGTAGAGGGAACCGGCGCGGAAGGGAAGCCCCTTGAGCCCCCCACGATCAGTTTTCGTCATGCCAGCGCTTGGCGCGGGCATCCACGACTTTCTCCCGCAGCCGAAAAGCGTGGGATGGCCGGGCCGAGCCATGACGGGACAGTGTGACCGATGCTCGCGCTCGTCCGGTGCGAAGGGAGCGGTCAGCCTTGGAGAGCGGCCTTGACGGCGGCGGCGAGTTCCTTCAAGTCGAACGGCTTCTGCAAGAACATGAAGTCCTCGTTCTCGGCGAGGTGCTTGCGGAAGGCGTCTTCGGCGTATCCGGAAATGAAGATGATCTTGAGGTCCGGCCGCTCGCGGCGGAGCGTCTGCATGAGCGTGGGACCGTCCATCTCCGGCATGATCACGTCGCTCACCACGAGGTCGACGTCGCCCTTGTGGCTGGCGAACACCTCGAGCGCCTCGGCGCCGGTCGTCGCCTCGAGCACGTTATAGCCGCGCTGACCGAGGGCACGGGCGGCGAAGCTTCTCACCGCGTCCTCGTCCTCGACGAGCAGCACCGTGCCGCGGCCGGTCAGGTCCTTCGGCTTTTCGGCCTTGCGCTCGATCTTGGCCTGCTCGACCTCGGTCGCGCTCTCGATGTAACGCGGCAGGTAGACGCGCATGGTCGTGCCGTTGCCCGGCTCGCTCTCGGCGAAGATATAGCCGCCGGTCTGCTTGACGATGCCGTAGACGGTGGAGAGGCCGAGTCCGGTGCCGCGGCCGATCTCCTTGGTCGAGAAGAACGGCTCGAAGATCTTCTGCATCACCTCGGGCGCCATGCCGGTGCCGCTATCGCTCACCTCGATCAGCACATATTCGCCGGGGGGAATGTGCCTGACGCCGAGCTCGCGCGAGGCGGCCTCGTCAATATTGGCGGTGCGGATGACGAGCTTGCCGCCGTCCGGCATGGCGTCGCGCGCATTGACGGCGAGGTTTACGATCACCTGTTCGAACTGGTGCAGGTCGGCCTTGACCGGCCAGAGATCGCGCCCGGGCTCGAGCTTGAGCTCGATATTCTCGCCCAAGAGCCGCCCGAGCAGGATCGATAGTTCGGAAAGAACGTCGCCGAGCTGGAGCACTTGCGGGCGCAAGGTCTGCTGGCGCGAGAAAGCAAGCAGCTGGCGCACGAGCCCGGCGGCGCGATTGGCGTTCTGCTTGATGTTCATGATGTCCTGGAAGGCGGGGTCGGTCGGACGGTGATTCATCAGCAGGAAGTCCGAGAAGCCGATGATCGCCGTCAGCATGTTGTTGAAGTCGTGCGCGATCCCGCCGGCGAGCTGACCGACCGCCTGCATCTTCTGACTCTGGGCGATCTGCATCTCGAGCGCGCGCTGCTCGGTGGTGTCGATGGCGTAGGCCATCGCCGCCTCGCCCTCGCCCTCGGGCTGCTCGATCGGGCTGAGATAGATCCTGCCGCTCCGCTCGCCGCCGCCGGCGAAGACGATGTCGACCGGATCGATCTGGCCCTGGCGAGCGAGCGCCGCTTCGAGCGCGCGGCGAAGCGCATGCCGGCTTTCGGGCTCGACCAGCGTTTCGAGGCGCACCTTATTCGGCTCCGAACTTACGTCGCCGAACAGGCGCACGAAGGCGGCGTTGATGGCGCTGATGAAGCCTTGCGCATCGACGGTGGCGATCGCGATGGGCGCCGAATGAAACAGTCGCGCGAAGCGGAGCGCCCCAGCCCCTGCCTCCTCGGCTTCTCCGGAGCTGCGGGCGAGAACGAGGGCGTGCGCCAGCGCGCCAGAGCCTCCGCGGGGCAGACGATGGAGGATGCGCACCGGGAGGCTGGTGCCGTCGGCTTTCAGGAGATCGACATCGAAGCGGCGCGTCGCCCCTTGATGATTGCCGCGGCCCGCACCGGCGATCAGGGCGGCGCTGTCTTGCGACATGATCCGAGAGAGCTTGAGCGGGCGGTTGGCGACCTCGGAGAGATCGAGCCCGAGCCACTGGGCGAGCGTCGCGTTGAGATATTCGATGTTGCCGTCGGCATCGGCGGTGAAGAATCCGGCCGGAGCGCTGTCGAGATAGGCGATCGCGGCCTGCACCTTGGCGAAGCTCTCTTCTTCGCGGGCGCGCTCGTGCGTGATCTCGTCGACCTGCCAGACGGTGAGCGCGCCTTTGCGGCCCGAGCGCGGATCCGGCGGCATGGGCTGCACCGAGATGCGGAACCAGCGCGGGACGATGGCGGCGTCCTCCTCGCCCTCACCCGGCGGCGGCAGGCGGAACTCCTCCTTCAGGGCGCGGCCCTGTTGCGCCGCGCGGGCAAGGCGGAAGATCGGCTCGGCGAGATGCGGGTTGCCGCCGAAGGCGCGATCAGGCGACGGCACCGGCGCTTCGGCATCGAGACCGAGCAGCGAGCGGTAGGACGCGTTGGCATAAAGCACGCGGCCCCCGCTATCGGCGATCAGCGCGCCTTGCGGGAGATTGTCGGCGAACGCCTTGGTGACGTCGTTGCGGGCGTGGCGCTGGCCGAAATGGAGAATGCCGACGGCGCCCGCGAACAGACAGAACACGCCGACTACGGCAAGGCCGGCGAGGATCGCGAGCACGAAAGGCTCAGCCATCTCGCGCGAGACCATGGCAAGGCTGACGGCGGCGACCGCAAGAGCGAGAGCGAGCGAAACCACGAGCCCGACGCTCCCGTCGCGCGCAGGGATGTCAGCGGCGGGCTCCGAATAGCGCATCGGCGCGTCGATATCGCTCATGGGGCGGAAAATACCCGATTCGAAAGGTCTTGGCCGGACATTGTCATGGAACGGTGGAGGCGCCCATGCGTCCTAAGGACTCCCTCAATCTCTCCCAATTGGCGTGGTTAATGGGCTGTTAGCCTCACGAGTTTAGGACCATCGGCCATGACCTTCGACACCCTGATCCTCGCCGTCGCCGCCGGCCTGTTCGTCATGGCGCTCGTCGCGCTCATGGCTTGGGCGTTCAAGACCTTCTTCCCGGGCCAGCGCAATGGAACAGGCTTCCTGCGGCGCGAGAAGCGGCTCGGCGTGGTCGAGACGGCGAGCATCGACCAGAAGCGTAAGCTCCTCCTCGTCCGGCGCGACGATGTCGAGCATCTCATCATGATCGGCGGCCCGATCGACATGCTGGTCGAGACCGGGATCAAGGGCCGCCCGCACCTCGAGCCGCCGCTCGAGGATGTGATCATCGCGCGGAGCGAGACGCGGCCGGCCCCGGATTTCGGCCAGAAATAACGACCGGATTCGGCGGTTTTTTTCAATTGACTGTTGCCGATTTATCACGCGCGCTGCCACTTGCCGCAACGCCAAGATTGGGGTAAACAAATGCTTCGAGCTTACGGCGGCCCTGTGTTGTTGGGGCGGGTGGTCGAGCGACGCCGGTACTTCGACCGCTGATGCCGTAAGAGCGCCGGCAGTTCCCTGCTAATGGTCCGACACCGACTGGCTCAGGCCGGTCATGTCAGTCCCCCAAACCTCTCCACTCCCCGCCCTCCAGCGGGGAGTTTTTTTATGGCGAGACGGCACGGCGAAGCTCACGTTGTTCGGCTTATGACTCTCCGACTGATTCTCCTCTCAAGCCTAATCGCTCTCGCCTGGGTTTCTCCGGCGCCTTGTGGCGACGCCGACACCATGCCCAAGGACTTCGTCTACCTCGCCGACATCGATCCCACCATCCGGCAGGACATGCGCTATGCGGGATCGAACAACTTCACCGGCAAGCCTGTGCCCGGCTACGACGCAGCGGAATGCGTGCTCGTCCGGGAGGCGGCGGAGGCCTTGAAGCGGGTGCAGGAGGCCGTGCGCGCCAACGGCTACACGCTCAAGGTCTATGACTGCTACCGCCCTGCCCGCGCCGTCGCTGCCTTCGTGGACTGGGCTAAGGAGCCCGACGATCCCGAGGCGAAGATGATCTACTACCCCAACCTGCCGAAGTCCGCCCTCTTCCCCGACTATATCGCGCCGCGTTCGGGGCATTCGCGCGGCGCCACCGTCGATCTCACCCTCGCGCCTCTCGGCGAGGACCCGAACGATCTTCCGGCAACTCAGTCCTGTACGGCGCCGCAAGGGAGCACGGCGCCGGACGGCAGCCTCGCCATGGGCACGAGCTTCGATTGCTTCGATGGGAAATCGACGAAGTTCGCTTCGAACATCACCGCCGAGCAGAACGCCAACCGGATCATGCTGGAGGACGCCATGCAGGCACAGGGCTTCAAGGGCTACGAAATGGAGTGGTGGCACTTTACGCTCGGCAACGAGCCCTTTCCCGACACGATCTTCGATTTTCCGATTCTGCCACGCCGCTAGCTCCTTGCGGAACGTGCCCCGCCGCAGCGCGGTTCTTCGTTCATGCAAGAGAGGACCGCCGGCACGGCCAAGGATAACCGGGGCGGACCGCACGTCGAATCGAGCCTGATCGAGACCACCATCCCGGCGCGACTCGATCGCCTCGGCTTCGGCCGATTTCATGTTCTCGTCGTCACGGCGCTCGGCGTCACCTGGGTGCTCGACGGGCTCGAAGTGACACTTGCCGGCGCGGTCGCGGGCGCGCTCAAAGAAAGCCCCACGCTCAGCCTCACCAATGCCGAAGTCGGGCTCGCAAGCACTGCCTATCTCGCGGGCGCCGTGCTCGGCGCGCTCTTGTTCGGATGGCTGACCGACCGGCAGGGGCGCAAACGGCTCTTCTTCATTACGCTCGGGCTCTATCTCGTAGCGACGGCCTCGACCTCGTTGGCCTGGGACTTTTCAAGCTTCGCCCTGTTCCGCTTCCTGACTGGGGCCGGAATCGGCGGCGAATACACGGCGATCGCCTCATGCATTCAGGAATTCATCCCGGCGCGCCATAGGGGCTTTACCGATCTCGTCATTAACGGGAGCTTCTGGATCGGGGCTGCGCTCGGCGCTGCCGCCTCGCTCTTCCTGCTCGACCCTACGGTGTTGCCACCCGATCTCGGCTGGCGTGCCGCCTTCTTCATCGGCGCCGTGCTCGGTCTCGTCATCCTCGCCATGCGCTCGGCCGTTCCCGAATCGCCGCGCTGGCTGACGATCCATGGGCGCCCTGACGAGGCACACGCGATTCTCGATGCGATTGAGGACGAGCATCGCCGGCGCGGGCATGACTTGCCCGATCAAGAGCTGCCCAAATTCCGCTGCCGGGCGCGGCGGTCGACCCCGCTCAGCGAGGTTTTCGCGTCGCTGTTCGTCAGCCACCGAAAGCGCACTCTTGTCGGCCTGAGCCTGATGATCGCGCAAGCCTTCTTCTACAACGCCATCTTCTTCACTTACGCGCTCGTCCTCACCGACTTCTACGGCATCGCGGCGGGGCAGGTCGGCTGGTACCTCCTTCCCTTCGCGGCGGGGAACGTGCTCGGGCCGCTCGTCCTCGGACGGCTGTTCGATACGATCGGCAGGCGCGTCATGATCGCCACGACCTTCGCGCTATCGGGGGTGCTTCTCGCCTTGACCGGCGCACTATTTGCGGCTGGCGTGCTCTCGGCCGCGGCACAGACGGTGGCCTGGACCGTCATCTTCTTCTTTGCCTCCGCCGCGGCGAGCTCGGCCTATCTCACCGTGAGCGAGACCTTCCCGCTCGAGATCCGCGCCCTCGCCATCGCCTTCTTCTATGCCGTCGGCACCGCGATCGGCGGCGTCGGCGCCCCTTGGCTGTTCGGCGTGCTGATCGACACAGGCTCGCGTCTTAGCCTGTTCGGCGGCTATCTGTTGGGCGCGAGCTTGATGGCCGGAGCCGCGCTCATCGCCTTCCGCTACGGCGTCGATGCCGAGCGCAAGCCGCTCGAAGCCGTGGCGCTGCCGCTTTCGACCGCCGAGTGATTATTCGTCGCGATAGACGCGCTCGCGCCGCTCGTGGCGCTCCTGCGCCTCGACGCTCAAGGTCGCGATTGGCCTCGCATCGAGACGCTTCAAGCTGATCGGCTCGCCGGTCTCCTCGCAATAGCCGTAGGTGCCGTCGTCGAGGCGCGCGATCGCCGCGTCGATCTTGGCGATCAGCTTGCGCTGGCGGTCTCTTGCTCTGAGTTCGAGCGCGCGCTCGGTCTCGGAGGTGGCGCGGTCGGCGATATCGGCGTGCTGCTCGGATTCGTCGTGCAGATGCTGCAGCGTCTCCTTGGTGGAGCGCAGAATCTCATCGCGCCAGGTCATCAGCTTGCGGCGGAAATAGGCCCGCTGGCGCTCGCTCATGAACGGCTCGTCTTCCGACGGCCGGTAGTCGTCAGGAATTTTCATCTGCCGAGGTTCAGTAGAGCTCTTCTTCTTCATTGCCCGCATGAGAGTCATGTCCAGACGCAAAGGCTTCGTCATTGGGCTCGAACGCCCCGCTCCCTTGACCGGCTCGCCGATTGTCGAGATCCCCGCCGGGCAGCCACGTATTTACGGAAGCGAGTCCACAAGTCAAGACGCGAGACCCGGCTTGACAAGCGCATGCTCAAGCGGCAGCCGAGTCATTGCAATTCCGTCATATTTCAGATGGTTGGCGTTGCCTCGCCCGGCCCATTTCCTGGGCAGCGGGCCCCCGCCAAAACGCACCCAACCGGCGCACGACCCTTTCGCCCGCGAGGCCGACGCGCTATGAGCGGCGGGGCTCGAACGAGGCGGCGCACGAAAGGACTTTTGCGAGGCGTGCCGATCTCCACCTATACCGACTCGATCGGCGATGCGTTTCGCAGCCTGGGCGAATACGCGAGCGACCTCGTTGCGCCGACCGTGCGGCTCGGCGTGACCGGACTTGCGCGCTCCGGCAAGACGGTGTTCATCACCGCGCTGGTGCACAATCTCATCGCCGCCGCGCGCCTCCCCTTCTTCGATGCCGCCGCCGAAGGGCGGCTCGCGCGCGCCTATCTCGAACCCCAGCCCGACGACGTCGTGCCGCGGTTCGACTATGAGGCGCACCTTGCCGATCTCACCGCCTCGCCGCCCTGTTGGCCCGAGAGCACGCGGCGCATCAGCCAGCTCAGGCTGACGCTCGAATATGCCTCGCGCAAATTCTGGAAGCGGCAGCTCGGCCGCGAGAGGCTGTACATCGATATCGTCGACTATCCCGGGGAATGGCTGCTCGACCTCCCGCTGCTCAGTATCGATTATGCCGCGTGGTCGCGCACGGCGGTCGAGCAGGCCGGCGCATCCGAGCGCAAGAAGGCGTCGAAGGAATGGCGCAAAGCGCTCGCCGAAGTCGATCCGGCCGGCCCCGCCGACGAGGCGCTCGCAGGCAAGCTTTCGAATCTGTTCAAGGCCTATCTGATCGAGGCGCGATCGGACCAGCACGCGTTGTCAACGCTTCCGCCGGGGCGCTTCCTCATGCCGGGCGAACTGGAAGGCTCGCCCGCGCTCACTTTCGCGCCGCTGACGTCCGACGAGGCGGCAAGCTTTTCGCGCGGCTCGCTCTGGCGGCTCATGGAGCGTCGCTTCGAGGCCTACAAGACGCATGTGGTGCGCCCCTTCTTCCGCGATCATTTCGCGCGGCTCGACCGGCAGATCGTGCTGATCGACGTGCTCGCGGCGCTGAACGGCGGCGCGGAAGCGGTGAGCGATCTCGAGCGGGCCATGACCGAGATCCTCGAATGCTTCAGGACCGGCGCCAACAGCCTGTGGTCGAGCCTGTTCGCCCCGCGCATCGACCGCATCGTGCTCGCCGCGACCAAGGCCGATCATCTGCATCACGAAAGTCACGACCGGCTCGAGGCAATCCTCGCGCGACTCACCGGCCGCGCGATGGCGCGGGCGGAATTCGCGGGCGCCGAGGTGAAGGTATTGGCACTTGCCGCCGTGCGCGCGACCCGCGAGGGCGTGGCGCGGCGGAACGGCGAAAAGCTCCCTTGCATCGTGGGCTACCCGCTCCCCGGCGAGACCATCGGCAAGCGGACCTTCGACGGCAACGAGGAGTTCGCCATCTTCCCCGGCGATCTGCCCAAGGATCCGGCGCTCGCACTCAAAGGCTGGCAGACCGAGCACGGCGAGATGCGCTTCGTGCGCTTCCGCCCGCCGAATCCTGTGCCGCTCCCTTCCGGAGGCTTCGCGCCCTTCCCAAATATCCGCCTCGACCGCGCCATTCAGGCGCTGATCGGAGATAGGCTCGCATGAGCAAGAAAGAACAGAGGAAGCCCGCCGCCTTCCGCGTCGAGGACGTCGAAGTCTTCGTGCCTGCGCCTGTGCCGGAAGAGGCCGCGCCCGCGCCGCTTCCCGCCGTAAGGCCGCGGGCCGTTCCCGATTTTCGCCGCGGGCTTCGCTGGGGAAGCATCCTGTTCGGCGCGCTCGGCGGGCTTATCACGCTGGTCGCGTCGCTTTGGCTCTACGACTTTGCGCTCGCGCTCATCGCCCGAGACGACTGGATCGGCTGGGCCGCCGTTGCCCTCCTTGCCATCGTCATCTTCGCGCTCCTCATGATCGTCTTGCGCGAGGTCGCCGGGCTCGCCAGGCTGGGCCGGCTCGGCAAGATCAGACACGAAGCCGATCAAGCCGCTCGCCAGAACGACAAGCCGCTCGCCATCGACGTCGCCGACCGCCTGAAGCGGCTCTATGGCGGCCGCAAGGATCTCGCCTGGGGCTTCAAGCGCCTCGCCGAGCACGAGCGCGACATCATGGACGCGCACGAGCTGATGCGGCTCACCGAACGCACGCTGGTGGCGCCGCTCGATCCTTATGCGCGGGGGATCGTCGCCTCTTCGGCCAAACGCGTGTCGGTGGTGACGGCCGTGAGCCCAGGTGCTCTGATCGACATGGTCTTCGTCGCCGCGGAAAATCTCCGCATGCTCCGGCGGCTCGCCACGCTCTATGGCGCGCGGCCCGGCACGCTGTCCCTGCTCAAGCTCGCGCGCATGGTGGTGACGCATATCGTGCTCACCGGCGGCATCGCTATCGGCGACGACGTAATCCAGCAGGCGATCGGGCACGGGCTCACCGCCAAGCTCTCGGCAAGGCTCGGCGAAGGCATCTTCAACGGCGCGCTCACCACGCGGATCGGCATCGCCGCGATCGACGTGTGCCGGCCGCTCCCCTACATCGAGAGCAAGAGGCCGCGCTTCCGCGAACTTGTCGCCGAGGTCGCCGGCGTCGCTTGAGGGGCGGCCTAGCCCAAAAGCCTGCAGCCATCGACGGCCACCTGCTGCGACTGGCCATCCTTGAACTTGAGCGTGACCGTAACCTTGTCGGCACAGGCGAGCCCTCCGACGCGGATGCGGAAGCCGGTATTCTGCTCTCGCGAGACTTGCGACTGCGGCATGACCGCCGGCGTGTTGAAGTCATAGGCGACGGCAAGGAGCCGCTGTTTGATCTCGGCGGGAGCTTCGAGCCAGAACTCGAAATCGTAGAGCGGGCGTCCGCGGTCTTCGCCTTTGATCTCGGTCGCTTTGGCCTTGACCCAGCCTTCGACCTCGGCCGCGGCAGGAAGGGGCAGCGGCGCAGCCTCATGTGCCTGCGCCGATGCTTCTGCCATTGCGCCAGACGCAGTGACTTCGGCAGGGGTCGTCGGTGAGGGTTCGTCGGAGGTGAGAGGAAACGGCTTGACCGCATCCCACGGCAGTTCCTCCCTGCCCTTCGCATCGGGGGAAAAGGCCTTGGGCGGCGGCTCCTGATTTGCAGCGTCCGGTTTCGGCTGGCTCTTGACCGGCGGATCGAGGGGAATGTCGGCGAGACCCGCGAGGTTTGGTTCGCCGCTCGGTGCGGCCGACTGGAGGGACGCAGTCGGCCGAGGACTCGCGGGCTGAACCGGCGCGGCCGGCTGCGCTTCGTCTGCGTTCTTCTCAGCCTTGGAGATGACCGTCTCGCCGCCGGGTGTGGACTCACGATCCTGACCGCCGATATCGAACAGGATGAGGCCGGGTATGCCAATTGCGCCCGCGCTTAAGCCAAGCACGGCCTCGAACGCGAGCAGACCCGCAGCCAACGCCAGACTGATCGTGCGGGCGCCACGGCGGTTGACCAGGGCACGCATGATACGACCCGCCAAAACGCAGCGAAAAAGCGCGCGACCCCCGCGCGCGAACCGCTTAGCATAGCGATCCCGCCCCATAAGGGAAGCCGAGCCTTGGGAGCGCCATTTGCCGCGGGGCTCGCTCAACCCGAGGTCGCGCCAAGGCGGTGGATAGCGTGGATAAGATGCGCGTTGCCGATGCATGCGCCCGCCATTGCGTTATGCTCGTTCTTGTGAGCGGCCCCGATTGTGGAACGGTGCCGGCGGAGAAATCCGAAGGCACCGGAAAGCAGCCGGGAAGGTTCACAAGGCAAGGCAAGCCTGGGGTCGTCCTAAGCCATGGACGGCTCAAGGCGGAGGGACAGCCAAGCGCGAAGTGCCACGGTCTTTCGGCAATGCCGCAATACCGTGAGGTGGTGCCGAAGGGGTGCTCCGCGCCGTTTGTTCCATCGCCGGGAGGCTTCAGTCCGGCCAGGGCTGGAGCCGCGTCGTAGCAACGCGACGTAAAACAACGGACCGTGGTCAGTCACGCCGCCGCTTCGCGGGCAACCGTGGAGCCGAGCGCGTGACAGAGACCGAAAGGTCTCGCGGCGCCGACCGATCGTCCCGAACGGGCGTGAGGCTCGACATCGCAACAGGGAGGCGGGGCCCAAAGCTCCGCCTTTCCTTGTTCTTGCCCCCTTTTTTCAGTCTCTTGGCTCCCCTTCTGCCGGCGCCTTGCGGTCGCTAAGATCGCGCCCGCCATGAGAGGGAAAGCTTGGGAACCGATGCTGAGAAGCGCGATCGCCGGCGCCGCCTTGCTCGCCGTCGCCGGCCTTACGGGTTGTGGCGCGGTCGAAAAGATCCGGCCGCAGGCGAGCGAAGGCGCGTCAAGCGACAAGGAAGCGCGATACGTCTCGCCGGAGGACCCGCTGGCGCGCCCAATCCAGGTGGGCTGGACCTCTGCGCGCGCGACCCATTGCGGGTTCATCTTCGACGCGGACCAGCTGCGCGCCGATTTCCTCGCTTCCGAGTCGCGCATGGGGATTCCACCGGAGCAGATGCCGAAGATCGAGAAGGCTTACGACTATACGCGGCAATCGGTGCTCGCCTCGATCAAGGACGACCCCGGCTATTGCAATAAGGAGCGGACGGCCGCCATCAGGCGCGACCTGAACCGCTATCTCGCGGGCGACTACTCGCCCACGGCGCGCATGGCGCAATAGGATCAGGGCCTCGCGCCGTCGCTCGCGTCTCTCGGCGCGCCCGGCTGAGGAAGCGATCTGATCGCCTTGGCAAGGGTCATCAGCGCAGGCTCATCGCCTTCGCCGGCGAGAAGATAGGAAATGCCGTCCTCGGACCAGGCGACGCTCCCCACCCCGCCATAGCGCCTGAAGGTGGGAGCTTCGCCGTCGCCGCCTTTTCTTGCGAAGAGCGCAAGGGGGCCCCCGCTCCTGCCGAGATAAAGGAGTTGCGCCAGAGGCTGATCGCCCGCGCGAAGCAGCTGCCCGCGCTCGAAGCGGTAGCCTTGCGTGTCGAGCGCAGGGATTTTGAGCGAGGGTCCGATCGCCTTGCCGAGCTCGAGGGCGACGAGATCGAGATTGCTCTGGCTTTCCAGTCCGACTTCGAGAGTTTCGCGCGAGAGAAGACCTTGTGCGCGAGCGGCCGTCTCCTGCCACGACGGCTCGATGCTTCCTGTGTATTCGGGATCGCCGGAGCCGAACGAGGTCCGCGTGAAATCCTCAAGACTGAGCGGCCAGCCGTAGCCCAGGACCATGAGCGCGAAGGCTGCGGCAAGGCCGATGCCGGCAAGCGCCGTCTTCGCCGCCGCAGCCCATGGCACGAAGACCCCGGCGCGCTCGGGCTCGGGACCTCCGACTTCGAGCTCCTCGCCGGCAAGGATCGCGTCGAAGGCCGCCTCGAGCCGGTTGTGCGCATCCTTGAGCGCCTTGACGCGCTTGGCGAGGACGTCGTCCTGCTCGAGCACCTTCTCGACCGCGCTCGACTGCTTGCGGGCGAGCCTGCCATCGACATAGGCCACGAGCAGTTCGTCGCTGAGCTCGGTCATGAGAGGTTGCTCCGATCGACCGCCTCGGCGCCCGCGGTGCGCTTCCGCCGACGCGCCGCGCAGAGCCGGTCGGCGAAGGCGGCACTGATGCGGATGAGGCGCGCGGCAATCATGTCGGCGGAGATGTCGAGCACACGTCCGGCCTCGGCGTAGTCGAACCCCTCGCCGTAGACGAGAAGCAGCATGAGGCGATGCTCGACGGGAAGACCGGCGAGAAATCTTACCGTCTCCCAATCGGCGTCGCGGCCGATGAGCGCCGCAAGGCTCCCTTCAGCGATCGACTGCTGTGCCTCAGGGTCCTCAGCGTCCGAAACCTCGGCGAGCCAGGTGGCATAAATCTCGGCGAAGGCCCAAGCGTCGAGCGCTCGGTCCCGCCGATAGCGGTGCTGCTCGGCAAGCATCACGTTCAGCGCGCGGCGAAGGAGCGCGGTGGCTCCCGCCCGCTCCCCGACAACAACATCGGCAAAGCGCTTGAGCCGCGGCAGATGAGCGATCAGCCCCGGCCGGATCTGGTCATGGAAGTCTTCCGCCTGCACTTTGGCAGTCCCCGCCGCCTCTCGCGCGGGCGCACGCAACGCGGGAACAGCCCACGCGAATCGCAAGAATACCATATTTGCGCGACGGCCCGTTCGGGACTGAGCAGGCGGCGTCAAAAAGCTCTTGCTTTGAGCGGTAAGCTGCCCAATGTTTGCGCAAGTGCGGGGAATTTCGTCTATGTCAGTCGTGCCCCAAAGGTCCGATCAGACCAAGTCCAAGTCCGTCGAGCCGCAGCGTCCGAGTCTCAAGGAGCGCGTGGCGAACGCAAAGGCCGGGACGAAGGACGCGACGAGGAGCGCAGGCGGTTCAGGCGTCGGCGCGTGGTGGAAATCGATTCTCGGCGGCAAGGGGAAGCGCGCGGCGCCGCCCGCAAACGCGGCGACGCCCGCGGCGGCGGGTGCAGCCGGCGCGGCAAGGCCCGCGACGTCTGCCGCACATCCGGCGAAACCGCCGGCACAAGCCGCGACCGCGGCGAAACCTGCGACGCCATCAGCAAGCGCGGCGAAGCCCGCAACGCAGATGACGGGCGTGGCCAAGCCTGCGCCACAAATGAAGCCGGCGCCACAAATGAAGCCTGCGCCACAAATAGCGGGCGCGGCGAAGCCTGCCGCCCAAGCGGCAAGCACAGCGAAGCCTGCGGCGAATCAGGCGAGCGTGGCGAAGACGCGCGCCGCTGAGCGCCTCGCCCAGCTCGCCGGCCAGACCAAGGCGCAAACCACTCACGCCGTCGCCGCCGGCAAGGTGGGGCTCGAGCGCGCCGCCAAGCTCGGCCGCGAGAAGGTCCTACCCGAGCTCGAGCGCACCGGCGCCAAGCTCAGAGAGCGAACCCGCCCCGACCGCCTCAAAAGCGACTATCGCCAATATCTCTTCCGGCTCCACGAGCGCGTGCTCGATGCTTCGACCGAGCAACTCTTCTTCAAGCCGACCAAAGATCCCGTGCCGCTCAGCGGGCTCACCATCCGCGGGCCGAACCGCGCGCACGGCCATGATTACAAGCCTTCGCCGTGCAGCCTGTTCGAGTGGACCATGGGCGCCATCGACTACGATTTCTCGCGCCTCACCTTCGTCGACTACGGCGCGGGCAAGGGCCGCGTGCTGCTGCTTGCCTCGCAATATCCGTTCGCGGCGGTCGGCGGCATCGAGTTCGCCGAGGAGCTTCACGACGACGCGGTGATGAACATCGCGCAATACCCGCGCTCGCGCATGAAGTGCCGCAACGTCGAATGCGTGCTCGAGGATGCGACCACGATCGGGCCGCCCGAGGGCGAGTCGGTCAATTACTTCTTCAATCCGTTTTCGCGCGAGGCCTTCGCCGAGGTGCTGTACAACCTCGTCGTCTCCTATCGCAAGCGCCCGCGCCGGCTCTATCTCATCCTCGTCGATCCGATTGCGACCGATCTCGTCGATCAGAGCGGGGTGTTCTCGCGCCTTCAGCTCCCCTTCCCCGAGAACCTCAAGGTCAAGCTGCTCAGCCCTTACGAGATCGCGCTCTA
>NZ_DASRGO010000122.1:0-10213 GCF_035650995.1 Methyloceanibacter sp.
TTTGAGGTTCGGATTGAGATCCGCTCTACCTATCCGAATGCGGAACCTCTTGTCACGGAAACGGGCGGCCGTATTCCTCGAAAGATTGAAAGGCACATAAGTGTCGACGGAAGTTGTTGTCTAGGTGTCTGGGAGCAATGGCTAGCAGAGGCTACAGACACTTCGTTTGCCGCGTTCCTAAGCGGGCCAGTAAGGGAGTTTTTCCTAAGCCAATCACTGTACGAACTAACTGGTCAGTGGCGCTTTGGAGAGAGGACACACGGCGTTGCAGGGATGCTCGAAGCATACGCTGAAGTGCTCGGCGTTAAAACCGAGCGCACCCTCGTTTGCTCGTGGCTGACGGTTCTGGCCAAGCCGAGTCGCAAACGTCGCAGCGCGTGCCCTTGCGGAAGCGGGAAAACCACCGAGCACTGCCACCAGGAAGAGCTTAGGGCGCTTCGAAGACGTGTCCCATCTAATCTCGCCGAACGAATGTTGTTGAACCTCCGCCAATATGATCGGGGGGATCAGCGTATCAGGATGCGCCTGGAGGCCATAATCGATGCGACCTTGCCGTCACGTTCGCGTCCTTCGAAAGGAATTATTCCTGCCTCCCAGAGTGCGCTCAAGCTGAGTTCCTCCTTTCCCAATTGAGCAAGCATACGCCGTCCTTACCTCCGGAATCGGAAGGTCTAACCCCCGTAGGGGAAAGTGGAATTACTCGGGTCCACGCTTTACCCAAAAATCTTATCCCCGCTTCTCGGCGCGCCCTTATCCTGGCCCCGCTCCGTCCACTGAAGGGCGCTTCGCGAGGCGTTCGGGATAGCGGGACGGAGTGCGGCGCCCGCGGGTCCGGTCACGCGGATCGGGCACTCGGGCGGACGCCGGGGCTCCGCCCGGGACCACTACGAGTCCCCGCCAGGAGCTGGCTGACGGATTGGCTCGCGCCGACCCGCCTTCGCGAAGCCCGCTTTGGCGGGGCGAAGCAAGGTCGTCTCTGCTTGAGCGCATGAGCGCCGCGGCTGATGCGGGAGGCGCGATCCAGACGAAACGCGCGGCCCGGCGTTCGACAAGTGCCGCATAGTGGCGCGCCGAGAGGCGCCCGCCGTGTCCGGCGACGGATACGGAGACCATAGGTTTGCGTCTTTCGGCGCGCCGCTCCCTTCCTCTTGCCAGAGGAGGACCGAAGGTCGGTCTCGAAGGAAGGGACAGAATGAGCATAGACCGGACGCGATGTGCGCCGCGGTGACGTTTGATCGCGTCTGATTTCCACTCGTCATGCCCGGCCGAAATGCCGGGCATCCACGAATTGGGAAGCGCGGCAAAGAAGACGTGGCTGGCCGGAACTGCGCCCGGCCATGACGAAGCAAGGAGATGGTGATCGATGCAGAGCCTTTCCCCTTGCTCCATGCCTCCCCTTGACGGGAAGGCCGGATCGCGGGACGCGATCCGAGTGGGGTGAATCGTGAGTCCTTCGATGTTGACGCCACACCCTCACCCGAGGCGCTTTCAGCGCGTCGACCTCCCCACGAGGGGAAGGTATGGAGCGTGTAGCGGGAGCTCTTCCGGCCACAACCGTCTCGAAATCGCCACGTGCCGGCTGGATAAGGGCCGCATGGAGCAAGCCGCCGTCCAGGCCAGGGCCGACATCGCCACCGCCATCATCGCCTCGGGTCTCGCCGACCAGCCGGTGACCCACCTCGTCGAGGGGGCGATGCAGCGCCTCGTTTCGGCGGGCGTGCCGCTCGACCGCATGCAGGTCGGCTTCCGCATCCTGCATCCCCTGTTCGACGGCATGAGCATCACCTGGACCGACACGGCCGGCGTCGAGGTGTCCTATTACGAGAAGATCGACGTCGACGGCTCCTCGTTCCGTCTGAGCCCGTTCTATTACATGCTCGGCAACGGGCTCTCCGAGCTCAGGCTCCGCATCGACAGCGACGAGACCGTCGCGCGCTATCCCCTGCTGACGGAGCTGAAGGCGCGCGGCTTCACCGACTATCTCGCCATGATCGTCTCCTTCGGCGATGCGCCGATGACGCCGGAGACCCATCAGGGGCTCGGCACCTCCTGGTCGACGCGAAGCCCGTCGGGCTTCAGCAACTCCGATATTGCCGCCATGCGCCAAGTGCTTTCGCCGCTCGCGCTGGCGCTCAGAGTGGTCATCAAGGACCAGATCACGCGGAACGCGCTCAACACCTTTCACGGCCCCTTGATCGGCGGGCGCATCCTCTCCGGCCTGATCAAGCGCGGCGCGGGCGAGCGGCTCGCCGCCGCCCTGTGGTACAGCGACCTGCGCAATTCGACCGGGCTTGCCGACGCGCTCCCCGTCGAGGCTTTCCTCGATCTTCTCAACGTCTATTTCGACTGCGCCGCCGGCGCCGTCATGGACGAGGGGGGCCAGGTGCTCGACATCATCGGCGATGCGATCCTCGCCTTCTTCCCCTCGAGCGGGGTCAACGGGCCTGGGGAAGCCGAGGCCTGCGCCGCGGCGCTCCGTGCCGCCGCGAGCGCGCATGCGCGCCTCGCCGAGCTGAAGGCGGAAGGAAACGCCCGCGCCGCTTCGATCGCCTTCGGCATCGGCATTCATTTCGGCGACGTCGTGTTCGGCAACGCCGGCACCGCCGAGCGGCTCAAATTCGGCATCATCGGCCGGAGCGTGAACGAGGTCGAACGCACCGCCGAGATGGCCAAGCTGCTGAAGCGGGAAGTGGTGGTGAGCGACGCCGCCGCTTCGCGGCTCGCGCGTCCGCTCGAGAGCGAGGGCCTCTTCGGCCGCCTTCACCTTGCCGACCTGGGCGAGCACGAGTTGCGCGGCATCCCCTCGGTCCGCCGCCTCTGGGCGCTCGACAGGGCACGGAATTGAGTGTCATTGCGGCGACTGCTGATGTCCGCTTTCGCCGGCACGACAGGCAAGCCGGAACTTTCCTCCTGGCTTCGCCGTTTTGTATTCAGTCCATCAAGCTTAGAGGCAACGAACATGCGTGCATCGCTTCTCGCGGCGCTCCTCGTCGCCGCCCTCATCATCCCTGCCCAAGCGAGGGTTCATCCGGTCTCCGGCGCCGTCCATGGCACGGCGACCGCCGCCAAGGGCGTGGTTCATGGCGCGGGCCAAGCCGGCCGTGGCATCGCCCGCGGCACCGTGACGGCCGCCCGCGGCATCGGACACGGCGCGGTTTGCCTGTTCACGCTCGGCACCCGCTGCTAGCGGCACGGGGAAGGTCAGGTTTCTGCGCGCGTTAAGCTCAAGGCAGGAAGTTTCGGCCACACTCCCGGCCACAAGTTCCAGCCAACTCGAGCTGAAAGGGAAACCCATATGCGTGCATCGATCCTCGCCAGTCTTCTCCTCGCCGCCTCGGTGCTTCCGGCCGCGGCCGAGGTACGCCCCATCCAGGGCGCCTACAACGTCACGACAAGCGCCGCCAAAGGCGTCGTCTACGGCACGGGCTATGTTGTGAAGGGCGCCGCCAAGGGCACGGTCGCGGTGGCCCGCGGCGTCGGCCGCGGCGCTGCCTGCATCGTCACCCTCGGCAGCCGCTGCTGACCCCGGCGACCCATCGGCATGGCCGGGCTCGTCCCCGGCCATCGACGATTTCCCGTCTTGAATTGGCCCTCGGGCGGGCCTTAGCCCTCGCACGCGAAGCGAAGGGGGAGGGTGGATCCATGCCAGTCGAGACACGCGACACCCCGGGCGTGATCGTCTTTCCGCCGCTTATCCTCCTTGGCGTGCTCGTGCTCGGGCTTCTGCTCGATTATCTCCTGCCGCTCGGGATCATGGCCGCTTTGCCGCGCGTCCTTCGTATTGTCATAGGCGCTGCACTCTTTCTGTTCGGCGCGTCCTTTCCCGTCCGCGTGCGGCGTGCTTTCGAGGCTGCCGGCACCAACATCCGCCCCGATCAGCCGACCAATGCGCTCGTCACCGACGGCCTCTTCGCGCATTCGCGGAATCCCGTCTATGTCGGCGGCCTGATCGCGATCCTTGGTCTTGCGCTCGCGCTCGGCTCCGACTGGATGGCAATCCTGCTCGTGCCGGCGTTTGTTCTCCTCCATTACGGCGTGGTCCTGCGCGAGGAGCGCTATCTTGAGGCGAAATTCGGCGCGACCTATCTCGCCTACAAGCGCTCAGTCCCGCGCTACGGCTGGAAGCTCTAAGCCCCCGGCCGCCCTCTAGCGCAAGGCGCAGTGCTCGCCCACCAAAGGGCAGGCCCCTGGCCCGAGCTCCTGACCATTGGGCCCGACATAACCCACATGGCTCGCCCGCCCGTACAGAAACGAGATGCGCACCGAGCAGGACTGGCCGTCGGGATACGACCACACATCGGCGCCCCCTTGCGTCGATTTCTGCGCGGGGGCGCCCAGGCAGGACAAGATCTGCTTCTCGGTCAAGCCGAGCATGTTCGAATGCGTTTCAGGCTCCGGGCTCTGCAACGAGCAGGCGGAAACCGCGAGCGAGCCGGAGAGCGCGGCGAAGAGGAGGCGCCATGTGAGCCCCCCGCCCAAGTCTCGCGTCGTCAGCATCGGGCCAGGCTTCTCCTCAATTCATGACAAAATGTTCATGATTGAAGGGGTTGTTCTCAACGTCTTGGGTGTTATGCAAGGGGCTCGTGACGGCTTCCCTCCCGTCACCATGTTCCCCCGAGGAACCGAAGAAGCCCCGTCCCCCCGTCGGGGCTTCTTCTTTTTCTGCTGATCAGGAGGGGCGAGGCTCCCTGCGTTCCAAGCCGCGGCTTGCATCGCAAAGGCCTGTGCGAAAAAGTGAAGCCCGGCCGTCAAGCCGGGCTTCCCCCCGTTTTCAGGCTTACGATTTTCCCTCTCGTACGCGCGAATCCAAGTGCGAAAAGGTTAGCCGCGCGAGCGTGGCGATTGTCGGGCAGCTTCAAGGCAGACTTGAAGCAAGCTTGAATAAGTCAGAGTCGTTGCCGAAAAGCCACAATGGCAGACGGCAAGACCACCGCGGCTCCAAAGTCTAAGCCTTCGGACGCGGCTCCAAGGTCTAAACCTTCGGAACCTTCGGCCCTCCTCCCAAGTTGTGCGTCAGCGCTTTCTTGCGTCCAGGGCCGCGGCAACCGGCCCGAAACGAGGGGAGCGGCGTAATATAGCGTCACTCGTATCGCGTCAGGGGGTCATCATGCGTCTGTTCAAGCGTCGCGGCACCATCATTGCCGAAGGGCTCAAAATCGTGGGCTCGGTCACGGCCGAGGGGCTGGTCGAGGTCAACGGCCATATCGAGGGGGATCTGCACTGCACCTCGCTCGTGGTCTCGCCGAAGGCGTCGATCGCGGGCGGCATCGATGCCGACACGGTCGTCGTCAACGGGCGCGTCGAGGGCCCCATTCGCGGCGGCGAGGTCGTGCTCAAGGCGCACGCGCATGTCGTGGGCGACATCCAGCATCAGTCACTCGCCGTGGAGCCCGGGGCCTTTTTCGACGGGCGCTCGGTGCGTGCGCCGGCCAGCAATATGCCCCAGCATTCGGAGAAGTTCGCAGGGCTCAAGCTGAGGCGAGACGCGGCCAACGGCCGCGCCGCAGCCCCGGCCTCAGCGGCGTAGGGGCAATGCCTTTAAGCGTGGGTGGAGTCGGCTCTCCCCTTGGGGGAGAGCACGGCTTCGCGCACTTCCGATGCGCTACCGCTCCGCTGCTCGACGGCATGAGCGCGAAGTCGGACCTCCCCGCGAGCGGAGGCATGCAAACACGATGCGACTGAATTACTGCGAGGCGGATATGCTGGCCTCGATCGAATCGATCCGGCTCACGCGCACGTGAGCGACGCCCTTCGCCACCATGCCGAGCTTCTCAGCTGCTGCCCGCGAGACGTCGATGATTCGGTTGCGGGTGAACGGCCCGCGATCGTTGATGCGCACGATTACCGAGCGCCCGTTGTCGAGATTCTCGACGAGCACACGCGTGCCGATCGGTAGCGTCGGATGCGCCGCGGTGAGATCGTCGCCATCCATCGTCTCGCCGCTCGCCGTTGCCGAGGCAAGATCGTACCAGGAGGCGCGCCCCGTCTCGGGCTTGAATCCCGGCGCGGATTTTGGTTTGGGCGTCTCGACTCCCTCCGTTGCCGGCGGCGCAACCGCCTGCGGCGTGAGCGCGGTCTCGATGAGGGGCTTTGTCGTCCTCGCTGATTTGGCGATCGACGTTTCGCGAATGACGGGCGGGGGAGTCGCGTGCGCGAGGCGTGAGGCTTGGTGCGGCTCCGACCGGTACAGGTTTGCGAGGAAGATCGAGGCGAGCAGAGCCGCGGTGCCGGCGGCAACCATGCACGCGATCAAACAGTTCTTCGGCGCACGCGAAACGGATGCGTCGGTCACAGCTTAGTCCCTGCTGACTAACCCTCGACAGAACGTCTCAAGCACGAAGACCGTTCCGGTTGAGGCTAGAGGCTGTGCAAAATGGGCGATTTTCGGGCAACGAACCGCCGGCGGTGCCGAGCCGCGCTGCCACAACCGGGCGCGACAGGCTCGCTCGTTCCGTGTAGATTTTGTGACGGGGACTCGCCCACCAGAAGCGGGCCAAAGCGGGGGAACAATCATGCTGAGAATGTGGATGGACTTCGCCTTCGATTCGGCGCTGCTCTGCGCCGAAGCGCAGGAAGTGATGGGCTTGCGGCTCTTGCGGATTGCCGCCGGCGGCATTCATGCCGAGCGCGAGGCGCGCCGCATGCTTGCCGAGAAGAGCATCGCCTTTGCCGATGCCGCCGCAAGCCTCGCCGCTGGCGACTCGCTCGCCTCGATCGTGCGCCACTACCGCCGGATCGTGAGGGCCAACAAGCGGCGCCTGTCGGGCGGATGAGCGAGCTTTAATCCCCACCGGCAAATTCCTGATACGATTCGCCTTCTCGGATGTCAGCCTTCGCGCTCGGGCGGCGGCTCAGCAAAGGAGAGGCGGATGACGAGCGGTCCGGCGCCGCAAGCCGGGCAGGTCATGGGCGGGATGTCGGCGAGCTTGTAATCGGCGCCCACGCCTTCGATGAGTTGGTCAAGGTTGAAAGCAAAGAGATGGCGGCAGCCCTCTTGCTCGCAGAGCGCAACGATCTCCATGTTGCGCGCCTTGACGTCGCCAAGCGTCCAGTCGCTCATGGGACGCCTCGCGCGCTCACGCCGGTGAAGAGCCTGGCGGCTGGGTGGGGTAGGAGGGTCCTGGATGCAAGAAGCTGATCGAGGCAAAGGCGCCGATGAAGGAGCCCGCTGCTGCGAACAGCACGTAGAACCAGTGGTGAGTGTAATTGATGACGGCAAACGAGGAGAGCAGATACCAGATGCTGCTCCAGCTCGCCGCGGGCAGCCTGCGACGCCTGACCACGGCGTTGGTGAACATTACGTAGACCGCATCCGTCAAGGCCGTCGCCCCGAGGACGGCAAGCGCGATGAAGGGATCGATGTCTTGTAGGCTCATGGCGGTCGTGCTCCTCGGGATTGGATCCGGCGCGAAAGTCAAAGACCATAGCGCAAGTCACCACGAGAAACAGTGAGGCCTCCCATCCCGCGCGCCGCTACTCATAGCGGAGCGCATCGATCGGATTCATCAGCGACGCCCGCCGCGCCGGGTAATAGCCGAAGAACACGCCGACCAGGCCCGCCGACAGAAGCGCGATGAACACGAGCCCGGGCTTGAGCGCGATCGGCCAATCGCCCCAGATCGACATGGCGATGGCCGCGCCGCCGCCGATCAGGAGCCCGATCAGCCCTCCGGTCACGCACAGCGTCACCGCCTCGATCAGGAACTGGTTCAAGATATCGCGCCGCCTCGCGCCGACCGCCATGCGCAAGCCGATCTCCTTGGTGCGCTCGGTGACCGAGACGAGCATGATGTTCATGATGCCGATGCCGCCGACGACAAGCGAGATGGCCGCCGTGGCACCGAGCAAAAGCGAGAGGATGTTCTGCGTCTCGCTGCGCGCGCGGATGAACTCCGCCATATTGCGTACCTGGAAATCATCGGGCGCTCCGGCTCTGACATGGCGCCGCTCGCGCAGGAGAGTTTCGATTTCCTCTTGAGCGTCGGTCATCGCCTCGGCCGACGCCACTTCGACCATGATGGTCCTGAGATTATCGGGCACGGTCTGCTCGGCTCCGAACAGGCGCAACCGCGCGGTCGAAAGCGGGACAAGGGCGATATCGTCCTGGTCGGTGCCGAAGCCGGACTGCCCTTTGGGCGTCAGCGTGCCGATGACGGTGAACGGCACGTTCTTGATGCGCACCTGTTCGCCGACCGCCGACGCGCTCCCGAACAGCTCGCGCTGGGTGGTGGCGCCCAGGATCACCACCTTGGCGCCGGAGCGAAGCTCGGCCTCGCTGAACGGCTTGCCTTCGGCAATCGGCCAGTCGCGCACCTCGAGATAGTCCTCGTTGACGCCCATCACTTGCGTGGTCCAGTTGACGTTGCCGACCACGATCGGCGCCGTGCCGCTCACCATGCCGGCGGCGCCGATCACGGTCGGCACTCTTGCGCGAATGGCGGCCAGATCGCCCTCCGACAGGGCGAGCGCCGTGCCTTCTCCCGCGCGCCGTCCGCCCGAGGTGAAGGATCCCGGCATGATGACGAGCACGTTGGTGCCGAGCGACTTGATGCGTGCCTCGATGGCCTCGCCCGCGCCGCTCGCCACCGACACCATGACAATCACTGAAGCGACGCCGATGATCACCCCGAGCATGGCGAGGAAGCTCCTGAGCGCATGCATCCTCAGAGCATCGACCGCGACCTTGAGAGCGACGAGAGGATTCACGACGCGTCGTCCACGATTCTGCCATCGCGAAAGGTGACACGCCGCCGTGCGCGCTTGGCGATGTCGGGCTCGTGCGTGACGAGAATCACCGTGATGCCGGTTTCGTTCAGCTCTTCGAACAGATCGATGATCTCTTCGGTGGTGCGGCTGTCGAGCGCCCCGGTCGGCTCGTCGGCGAGGAGGATGTGTGGATCGTTGACGAGCGCTCGGGCGATCGCCACGCGCTGCTGCTGGCCGCCTGAAAGCTCGGAGGGCTGGTGGTTCTCGCGGTGCGCCAGTCCCACCTTGTCGAGGCAGGCTTTGGCCTTTTCGCGCGCGCGGTCATGGCCGTGGCGGGAATAGAGCAGGGGAAGCGCTACATTGTCGAGCGCGGTGGTGCGCGCGAGCAGATTGAAGGTCTGGAATACGAAGCCGATCTTCTCGTTGCGATAGGCGGCGAGCTGATCGGAGGACAACGCACCCAGTTCGCGGCCTTCGATTTTGAGCGAGCCCGAGGTCGGAGTGTCGAGCGCGCCGATCAGATTCATGAAAGTCGATTTGCCGGAGCCAGAGGCTCCCGTCACCGCGAGGTACTCGCCGCGCTCGACCTCGACGCTGACGCCCTGCAGCGCGCCGATCGTGCTGCCGCCGAGCCGGTAGGTCTTGACCAGATCGCGCGCCATGATTTGCGGCACGCCAGAGCTCATTGGCCCCCCTCACGCACGCGAACCACGACATTGGCGCCCTCGGGCAGGCCTTCCACCACCTCGGTGACATTACCGTCGGCGAGACCGAGCCGCACTTCGCGCGGCACGAGCAGGCCGTTCTCATAGGTCCAGAGCGTCACGCGGTAGGGACCGCGCCTCTGCCGCGCCATTTCCTCGAACTTCTTGTATTGATCGGCGGTCAGCACCGAGCGGAGCACCTTGGCGATGCGCATGCGGGCCTGCTCGCGCATCTCGTCCTGGCTCGCGCCTGTACCCGGTGGTCCGGCATTCTTGATGGCGGCAAACTCGGCGTCGAGCGCGGTCTTGATCTTGTCGATTTCTTCCTGCGTCAGCTCGAGCTCGGTTCTGAGCCGTTCGATGAGGCGGCTGCCGCGCTCGCCGAGAGAGACGATGCCCGTGGAGAGACCGTCGCGCACGAGCGCCGCCTGGGCCGGTCCGCGCGGCTGGTAGCGCAGCGCCTCGTTGGGCACGGTAACGACGTCCTTGTGCTCGCCGGTGACGATCTCGACATTCGCGGTCATGCCGGGGAGGAGCCGGCCGAGCGGGTTGTCGGCATCAATCACCACGGTATAGGTCACGACATTGTTGAGCGAGGTCGGCGCGAGCCTGATCTGCGAGACCTTTCCGTGGAAGGTCACATCGGGATAGGCATCGACGGTAAAATTCACGTCGTTGTTGCTAGCGATCTGCCCGATATCGGCCTCGTCAACCTGCGCTTGGATCTGCACATGGTTGAGGTCCTGGGCAATGGTGAACAGCTTCGGTGCCTGAAGGCTCGCCGCCACGGTCTGCCCGACCTG
>NZ_DASRGO010000123.1:0-14543 GCF_035650995.1 Methyloceanibacter sp.
GCCAAAGATGCCGCTGGCATTATAATAATTATAGTCTCGGGCGCCGTTGCTGATCGTCCAGTTGCCGATGGCGGCAGCCGGGACGTTGCCGGCGACCTGGCCCGGGCCTTTGACGAAGGAACCTGTAACCGCGCCGTTGAGGGCGGAGCCGGATGGCAGAGTTCCGCTCAGCGGTCCGCCGAATTGATTTGCAGCGTTGGTGACGCCCGGTGCCGAAAGATTGCCACCGAAGCTTAAGCCGTTGGTATTCTGAAAATGCTGTGCGTCGAATTGCGAGACGTTAAACGTGCCGCTGCGGCTGCCGAAGTCCCAATGCATGGCGACATTGCCCGAGGCGGGATAGGTTTGTTGCACGTTCGGTTGGCATTGAGTGCCAAACAAGTCCGTTGTCACACTTGCCAGCGTCGTTCCTGCATAGTCCGCCCCGCCGGTAATCGGCAGCGCGCCGACCGTGTCCTTGATGATGTCGCCTGCGACCCAATAGCCGAGCGCCGTGACGTGATTTGTCGCGGTGTCTGATGTGTTCCTGAACTCGAGATCGGCCCCCCAGCCGCCCCACTTCAGGAAGTCGCAATTGGTGCAAAGGACGGTTCCCGCTCCAGTGAAGCCGTAGATCGCAGCGACTGAGTAATCTGAGACAGTCGTTTTGTCGACGAGAGCGGGCGGAATACCAGCCGTTCCGTTATAAGCCGTTATGTCATTCGGACCGACCGCGATCCCTGCGAACAGAGAACTTGCGGTCGGAGGAGCGCCTGGCCCGGAAGGCACATCAAAGTTCGTTTGGAAAAATGGAACGAAGATTATGTCGACTCCGCCCGCGCCTGCCTCCCCGTTGTTGACAAACAATGACAGCGTGGCGCCGGTGAAATTCTGATTGGCATCGAAGGACGGCACGAACTGCAGGGGGTTGAGGTTGCTCAACGTGCCTGACGGCGGGTCTCGATTTTCATAATTACATTCGTCGCACTCGTCGGGCGTGGAGTATTGGGTGAAGGAGCCACCCGCGTATCCCGAGAAGAGCGTTGTCAACTGTTGCGGCTGGCCCGGCTCCGACGGCGTTTCAAGCGCATTGTTGAACTCGTCGATCTCTTTCTGAATCTGATCCTGGATCTGCGTCGCGGTCGCGGTCGAGATGATCTCGTTATAGTTGTTGCCTTGGATGATGAGCTGACCTTGATTGGGGCCGGACGGAGGATTGGTGCCGGCGTTGTTGTAGGTGCCCACCTTGGTCAGTGCCGCCATCATGGCGTTGATGGCCGCTTGCGTCGTCGGCGAGATCGTCGTGCCGGAACCACTGACATAGAAGCTGTTACCCGGCTGGAAGATCGTGCCCTGGCCGGCAAGCGTCAGCGAGACGCCGTAGAGGAAGGAATAGATCGCCGATTTCGGTCCGGTGATCTGACCCATAAACATTCCGCCGCGGATGGCGAGCGCGCCTTGCGGCGTGTTGACGGTGACGCCGCCCTCGTTCTTCGACAGCTTGCCGCCGACGAAGCGCATCACGCCCTTGGAGAAGGTGGCGACCATCTCGCCCGACTTTTTGTTCGGGTCGTAGACGAATTTGTCGATGGTGAGGTCCGAGCCCGGGCCGACGGTGAAGGTCGAGCCGTCGACGAGCAGCACCTGAACGAGGCCGCTGTCTGTGGTGTTGATGTGCTCGTTGAAGAAGATCGACTTGCCGATGTTGAGCTGCGACTTGGGCGAGCCGTTCAAGCTCGAGAAGGCGTCCGGGTTGACGGCCGCCGCAACCCCGACCTTGTCGGCATGCGCCGGCGTGCCGGCCACGGCGAGAGAGAGCCCAAGACCGAGGGCAAAGAGGGCCCCGTTTGCCCAACCCTCTCCCCAAAGGGGAGAGGACAATGTGGCAGGCGCGCGACGGGTCGCTCCCCGGAGGGGAGAGTCGTAGGGCAAGCGTGGATTGCGGCTCGTCATCCCTCAGAACCTCTTCTGCACCCCGACAAGAGCCGTCAGATCGTTGAACGTATATATATCATAGTTCGAGTCCTGGTCGCGATACTCGACCTGCGGAACCAAGGCCCAGGTTTCCGCCACGGGAAGGACGAGCGCGCCGCGTGTCCAGAACACGCGATCCGTTTCGGCCGCATTCGGATTGATGGTGGGGTCGGGGTCGTCGTAATTGCGCCGCACGAAGCCCGCGCCCCATTGGAACGTCCATGGATATTGCGCCTGCCATAGCGGGTTGTTGAAGGTCCAGGCGAAACCGCCCGACACCGCCATCTCCCAGTCGGTATAGAAGTCGGCCTTGGCGTCCTCGCGCTGGGCGTAGGCTTGCGTGGTGATCACGAAGCCGGGCGAGAGATAATAAGAGTAGGTCGCGCCGAGCCGCGTCTGCCAGCCGGTGCGGAGCGAATTGGTGGGAAGGTCGGAGGTGTCGTTGAACTGACGGTCGCGCGTCTCGAGCCTGGCGTCGAGCACGCTTTGCGGGGCGGCGAAGGAGAGGAAGCGGACGCCGGCGCCGGGCGCGCCGAAATAGTAGTCGTAGCCGAGATAAGCGAGGTCGCCGATGGCGTAGATGTAGCCGCGCGAGTTGTCGATGCCGAAGCGCCGCAAATTGAAGCTCGGGCCGATCGTCGCCTCGAAGAAGTCGAGGCTGATGTCGCTCAGCGTATTGTCGAAACAGGCGGTCGAATAAGCGAGCGCGTCGACCTCGATGCGGTCGCCCTGCTTCAAGTTCCAGTTGTAGTGCAGCGTGCCGATGTTGAGCGCGCTCCAGCCCTCGTGGCCGACGGTCTGACTGTCGATGGTGAAGTCGATGCCGTTCAGCGTCACGCTCTGCGTGCCGGGGCCGGAATTGGCGTTGCTCTCCCACCGGATGGCCGAGAAGATGGTGGCCGAGAAGGGGGGCGGGTCCTGGGTGAGCGACATCTGCGCGAGGTACATCTTGATCTGATTTGCGACCTCGGGCGGAACTTTCGGGTTGGCCAGCGCTTGTGCGAAGTAGGAGCGGGAGACCTCGTAGGCGCCGATCTTGTAATAGAGCGCACCGAGCTCGAGCTGGAGGCGAGGGGTGTTCGGCGCATAGATCAGCATGCGCTCGAGCGTCGAGATGGCGCCCTCGTAGTCGCCGGCTTCGGAGGAGAGCTTGGCATATTCGAAGGCGAGGTCGAGATCGTTCGGCCGCGCCAGCATCTGCTTGAGCAGGGCCTCGCGCTGGGCATCGAAACCTGTCGCTTGAGCAAGTGCCATAGACGGCGCGGTCGCGGTCGCGACCAGAGCCGCGATCGCAAGCGCGATCGCGCACTTCATCCACCCCGTCATTTCGCCGCTCGGCCTTTCTTGAGGCATCCCAGGAACCGATTCCCAAGATGCCGCCCTTCCCGGCCAGACGTTAGCCAGTTAACCCTTTGCCAGCAAGGGCTGGACGGCGTTTTCTGAATATTTTCAAAGGTCCTGTGGCAGAGTAAACACGCGATTCGTCAAGCATGGTTAACGCTATGACCGGGGTGCAAGAGGACCAGGGCAAGGTATTGGAATTCCTCGCTCTGCCTAAGGCCTATCCCGATCGGCCGAGGACCGTGGAACGGATCGAGACCCACGCCTCGGTCGTGTTTCTTGCCGGCGACTTCGCCTACAAGGTGAAGCGCGCGGTCAAATACCCGTTTCTCGATTTTTCCACCCTCGAGAAACGGAGGCTGGCCGCCGAGAACGAGCTCCGCATCAACCGGCGGACGGCGCCCGGCCTCTATCTCGATGTCCTCCCCGTTACTCTCGGGCCTCAAGGCCGCCTTGCCCTCGGTGGCACGGGCGAGGTGGTGGAGTGGGTGCTCCGCATGCGGCGTTTCGATCAGCGGTGCCTCTATGAGCGCATGGCGGAGGAGGGCCGGCTCGAGCTTGCCGCGATGCGTCCGCTTGCCGAGACGATCGCCGCCTTCCATGCCGATGCCGCTCGCTCTCTTACCGTTGGGCAGTGGATGCGTCAGCTCGGCGGCATTCTCGATGAGCACGAGAGGATGCTCGGCGCCCGTCCCGATCTCTTCCCAGCCGAGGAGGCGAAGGGCCTCATTGCGGCGAGCCGGGCCGCATTTGCCGACCTTTTGCCGCTAATTGAGTCGCGTTCGCGGGGCGGTTTCGTGCGCCATTGCCACGGCGATCTTCACTTGCGCAACATCGTCGAGATCGAAGCAAAACCCGTCCTGTTCGATGCCATCGAATTCGACGATGCGCTCGCCACGATCGACGTCCTCTACGACCTCGCCTTCCTCGTCATGGACCTCGGCAAGCGGAAGCTTGCGGGCCATGCCAACGCCGTGCTCAACGCTTATCTCGATGCCGACGGAAGCTCCGGCAATCTCTTGGGGCTCGCGGCTCTTCCGCTCTTCCTCTCGCTGCGGGCGATGATCAGGGCGAAGGTCGAGACGCTGCGTGCGGGTGCGGCCGAAGAGGCGAGGGACGAGGCCGAGGGTGAGGCGCGCAACTATTTCGCGCTTGCCCGGGCGTTTCTACAAGTCCCGGATAGGCCTAAGCTTATCGCCATCGGCGGGTTGTCGGGCTCGGGCAAGTCGGCGGTGGCGGCGGCGATTTCTCCTCGTCTTGGCGCCTTCCCGGGGGCGGTACATGTGCGGAGCGACGTCGAGCGCAAGCGCCTGTTCGGGGTTTCTCCCGAGGTCCGCCTCCCGGCCGAAGCCTACCTCGCGGGAATTTCCGACGAGGTCTATGCCATCTGCCGCAAGCGCGCGCGGTTTGCGCTCCGCTCAGGCCGCACGGTGATGGTCGATGCCGTCCATGCCAAACCCGAGGAGCGGGCGGCGATCGAGGCCCTCGCCGCCGAGGAGGGCGTTCCGTTCACGGGGCTCTGGCTCGAAGCCCCGCGCGAGGTCATGCGGGCGCGGGTGGCGAAGCGTCTCCATGATGCATCCGACGCCACGCCTTCCGTGGTCGACGAGCAGCTCCGTTACGAGATCGGCCCGCAAAACTTCGAACTGATCGACGCCGGGCTTCCGCTTGCACAAGTTGCTCACGCCGCGCTCGAGGCCATCGGCGCCGCGCCTAACCGGACGGCCTAGCTTCACCCTTTGCTAACCCACCTTGGCTGAGAGTGGCCGTGGCGCGCCTTTTCATGGACCCGGGCCTCCATAGCAGGCCGTCCGGCGCCTTGGGCATGCCCTGTCGGGGGGCCTGACATTGAGTGAAGTGGCTGGGCGTAGCCCCGCTCCTGAAGCGGGTGGCGCAGGCGCGTTCGCGACTTCTGTCGAGGGGCGGCGAACGCACCTCCTCATTGCGCTCGCGCTCGCGGCAAGCCTCGGAGCGGTACTTGCGGCCTGCGGGGGCAACGGGCCGCAGCTTGGCGAGCGCGTCATTCCGCTCGGCCAGCCGGTGCCCAAGGGCGGCGGCGTGTACATGGTCGGCAAGCCCTATCAGATCGGCGGCATCTGGTACACGCCGCGCGAAGATCCGACCTATAACCGCGTCGGGCGGGCGTCTTGGTACGGCGAGTTGTTCCACGGCCGCCGTACCGCAAATGGCGAGATCTACGACATGGATCGGCTGTCGGCGGCGAGCCCCATCCTGCCGCTTCCCGTCTATGTGCAGGTGACCAATCTCGAGAATGGACGGACGATCGTGGTGCGGGTCAACGATCGCGGTCCTTACGCCAATGACCGCATCCTCGACCTGTCCCGCCGCTCGGCCGAGGTGCTCGGCTTCCGTGGAAGCGGAACGGCGCTCGTGCGCGTCAAATATCTCGGCCGCGCGCCGTTGAGCGGGGACGACCGCTACGAGCAGAAATTCCTTGCGAGCCAAAGCTTCATGCAGGTGGCCGCCAAGGGCTCGCGCAAAGGCAAGGCCCCCAAGGCCGACATCGTAAGCCTCCCGCCCGAGAACCCCGAAAACCTCGAGACGCCGTGGAAGGAGGCGCCACCGCAGCCGGCCGCAACGGCTGGTACAGAGGAGACGGTGCGCCGGGCGTCCTTGCCGCCGGCCAAGAAGGGTCAACCCGCGCAGGATCAAGCGGTATCCTACGGTTGGACCATCGTCGCGCCGCCGAAGGAGGCGGAAGCCATCCCCTTCGACGGCCCGCTCTACTGGCAGGCAAGCCCGCGGGCTGCCCAGGTGTCGCAACCGTCGGCGACCGGATCGCTGCCGCAAGCTGCCGGCCCAGGAGGAGGCTTCCTGATCCAGGCGGGGTCCTTCAAGAACCGGGAAAATGCCGACCGAGCGCGCGCAGCGCTCTCGCCGATCGGGCCGGTCGAATTGGCGGAAACAGGCGCTGCCGGCAACCTCTATTTCCGGGTGAGACTCGGCCCTTTTGCCGATCGAGGGGCGGCCGAGGCCGCGCTTTCCAAGGTCGCACAAGCCGGCTATCAAGGCGCCACGATTGTCGCCAAGAAATAGCGCGCTCTCGCTCGCGCGAGTTGCTTTTTTGCCTTAGTCGCTCGATATTTCCTGTTGGGGATCGGCATGGTGGCCGTCCGCGTATCCAATTCAACCTTGCCACGGCAGAGCGTGCACGCGTTGCGACTTGATAGGTGGATCAAGCTCACGGCGGCGGTGGCGTTCGCGGTGATGGCCGCGGCGCCCGTCGCAGCCTTGGGACGCGATGCCGCCGCTCCCTCGGGGCCGATCGAGACCAAGGCCAAGCATGCCCTGCTCATGGACGCCGACGCCAATCTCGTCCTGTTCGAGAAGGATGCCGACGCGCTCGTGCCGCCCGCCAGCATGAGCAAGCTGATGACGCTCGCGATCGTGTTTCGCGAGCTCAAGGCGGGGCACATCACGCTCGATACCGAATTTCCCGTGAGCGAACATGCCTGGCGCACCGGCGGCGCCCCGTCTGGCTCATCCGCCATGTTCGCGCCGCTCAACAGCAAGGTCACGGTGTCGGACCTCATCCAGGGGATCACCGTGCAGTCGGCGAACGACGCGGCCATCATCCTCGCCGAGGGCATCTCGGGCACAGAGGACGCATTCGCCAAGGAAATGAATAAATTCGCCCGCGAAATTGGCCTCACCAAGTCGACCTTCGTGAATGCCACCGGGCTACCGGCCGAAGGTCATCTGATGACGGCGCGCGAGCTCGGCATTCTCGCCCGCTATCTGATCTACACCTACCCCGAATACTACCACTTCTTCGGTGAGCCCGAGTTCAAGTATCGCGAGAAGTTCGTATTCCGGAACCGCAATCCGCTGATCGGCTCCGACCTCGGCGTCGACGGGCTCAAGACCGGGTTCATCGAAGAGGCGGGGTATGGTCTCGTCGCGAGCGCCAAGCGCGGCGACCAGCGCCTGATCCTCGTCGTCAACGGCCTCGACAGCAAACAGGACCGCGAGGGCGAGCCGCGCAGGCTGCTCGAGTGGGGATTCAAGAACTTCAGGCCGTTCAGGCTGTTCGACCAAGGCCAGAAAGTGAGCGACGCTCTCGTATGGGGTGGCACCCAGCATTACGTGCCGCTCGTCGGCGCCGGCAATATCGACATCATCCTGCCGATCAATTCCAGCGGCAAGGTGTCGGCGTCGGTCGTTTATCAAGGGCCGATCAAGGCGCCGATCCGCAAGGGCGACAAGGTGGCGGTGCTGCGCGTGACCTCGACCGAATCCTCGGCAACCAACGAGATCCCGCTTTATGCCGGCGACGACATCGCCCAAAGCAACTTCGCCATGCGCGGGCTGGACTCTTTATTCGTGCTGGCATTCGGCTGGCTGCTATAATTTCTCATCATGATGCAGCGCGCAGCGGTCGAAACCGGCCGATTCATAACGTTCGAAGGCGGGGAGGGCAGCGGCAAGTCGACCCAGGCCGGCATCCTCGCCAACCGGCTGACGCGCGCCGGCCGTCAGGTGTTCTCGACGCGTGAGCCCGGCGGCACACCCGCTGCCGAGGAAATCCGCGAAGCTCTGCTCTCGGGCAAGGTGTGGCAATACGGGCCTTTTGCCGAGGCCTTGATGTTCTCCGTGGCGCGCGCGGATCACGTCGAGAATGCGATCGGGCAAGCGCTGCTGTCCGGCAAATGGGTGGTGTGCGACCGCTTCCTCGATTCGACGCGAGCCTACCAGGGAGCGACGGCCGGCGTGCCGCGGGCCCTCATCAACGCGCTCGAACGTATTACGCTGTCAGGGCTTCTGCCCGACATCACCTTCATCCTCGACATTCCTCCCGAGGAGGGCCTCGCGCGCGCGGCCGAGCGCCGCGGCGTGCAGGTTCCCGACCGATTCGAAAGCCAGGAGCTGATGCTGCACGAGCGGGTGCGCCGCGCCTTCCTCGACATCGCCGAGGAGGAACCCGATCGCTGCGTGGTGATCGACGCGAGCCAGCCGGAGGCGATGGTCGCCGAGGACGTGTGGGAAGTCGTCCTCAATCGCTTGAGCCCATGAGCGCAGCGGCGGAGCGTCAGCGCGCCGCTCCCGCCGAGCCTGACCGGCTGGAAGGCTTCTCCTCTCCGCGCGAGGTCGATCGCGTATTCGGTCACGAGGCGGCAATCGCCGAGTTCGAGGACGCACTTCGCTCGGGCCGCATGCATCATGCGTGGCTTCTGACGGGGCCCGAGGGGATCGGCAAGGCGACGCTTGCCTATCGCTTCGCCCGCACCGTGCTCGCCCACGGCGGGCACCATGGCGAGGCTGAAGCGATCTTCCGCAAAGTCGCGGCGCTTTCCCACCCCAACCTTCTGCTGCTGCTCCGCCCCTATAACGAGAAGACGAAACGCTACGGCCAGTGGATCAGTGTCGACGAGGTGAGGCGCCTGCGCGCCTTTCTCGGCAACACCGCGGGCGAAAGCGGCTGGCGCGTGGTCATCGTCGACCGCGCCGACGAGCTCAATACCAACGCGGCGAATGCGCTTCTAAAGGCCTTGGAGGAACCCCCCGGGCAGACCCTCTTTCTGCTGATCTCGGCCGCCGAGGGGAGGCTTCCGGTCACCATCCGCTCGCGCGCACGCACGCTGCGCCTTTTCCCCCTCCAAGAGTCCGACGTCGAACGAGCCGTGCGCGCCGCCCTCGCGCGCGACGGATACGAGACCGATGAGGCGACGCTGGCGACGGCGCTTGCCCTCGCGCAAGGGAGCGTGCGCCGCGCGCTCGAATTGATCTCGAGCGAGGGGATCGGACTCTACGGCGAGATCATCGACACGTTCGCCAGGCTGCCCGAGCTCGACGCGACGCGCCTGCATAAGGTGGTGGACGGGCTTTCAAATGCGAGCGAAAGCGAGCGGCTCGAACTCTATTTCTCGCTCCTGCTCGGCCTCATCGAGCGGCTGATCCGCTTTGCGGCGACAGGAGAGGGGGCCACGGATCGCGAGCGGGAGCTTGGCTTGCGCCTTTTGTCGCGCGCCAATCTCGCTTATTGGGCGGGAGCCTGGGAGGCGATCGCCGAGGAAAGGTCGGAGGCTATCGCGCTCAACCTCGACAAGAGCCTGCTCGTACTCGACACCTGGTTCCGCCTGCAGAAGCTTGCGCGCGAACACCCTGTTTAGCTCATTGCGCAGGCGCGCTTGCCTGTGCTTGCGACTAAGGGCTATTCAAGCCCCATGGCGGACACGGTTTCCTACTACATCACCACGGCCATCTCCTATCCGAACGATGCGCCCCATATCGGGCACGCCTACGAGGCGGTCGCCACGGACGCGCTCGCGCGCTTCCGGCGCCTCCAGGGCCGCGATGTCTTCTTCCTCACCGGCACCGACGAGCACGGCATCAAGATGCTTCAGACCGCCAAGGCGCAAGGCATCACCGCGGCCGAGCTCGCCGACCGCAACACGCCCAAGTTCCGCGACATGGCGCGCGTGCTCGAGTGCTCCAACGACGATTTCATCTCGACCCGTGAGGAGCGGCACAAGCGCGCCTGCCAGGAGCTGTGGCGGCGCATGCAGGCGGCAGGCGACATCTATCTCGGCAAATATGCGGGATGGTACTCAGTGCGCGATGAGGCCTATTACGACGAAAGCGAGCTGAAAGAGGGATCGGACGGCAAGAAGCTCTCGCCGCAGGGAACGCCGGTCGAGTGGGTCGAGGAGGAGAGCTATTTCTTCAGGCTCTCGGCCTATCAGGACAGGCTGCTCGCCTATTACGAATCCCATCCTCAGTTCATCGGGCCGGACACGCGCGCGAACGAAGTGAAGAGTTTCGTGCGCGGCGGCCTGCAAGACCTTTCCATCTCGCGCACGACCTTCGACTGGGGCATTCCCGTGCCGGGCGATCCCAAGCACATCATGTATGTGTGGGTCGATGCCCTCACCAATTACCTTACCGGCGTCGGCTTCCCCGACGAGAATTGCGAGACGTTCCGGCGTTATTGGCCGGCCAACGTGCATATCATCGGCAAGGACATCGTGCGCTTTCACGCCGTCTATTGGCCGGCTTTCCTCATGTCGGCGGGCGTTGAGCCTCCCGAGCGCGTGTTCGGCCACGGCTTCCTGTATAGCCGCGGCGAGAAGATGTCCAAATCGATCGGCAACGTGGTCGATCCCTTCGCGCTCACCAAGGAATTCGGCGCCGATCAGCTTCGCTACTTCCTCCTGCGCGAGGTCCCCTTCGGGCAGGACGGCAATTACAGCCGCGAGGCCATCATCCAGCGCATCAATGCCGACCTTGCCAACGATCTCGGCAATCTCGCCCAGCGGTCGCTGTCGATGATCGCCAAGAATTGCGGAGGTGTTGTGCCGAAGCCAGGCGCGTTCACACCGGCCGACCGAGCGATCCTTGCCTCCGCCGATGCGGCGCTCGCGCGCGTCGGCGCCGCGATCGACGAATTCGCCATCCACCGCGCGCTCGAGATCGTTTGGGCGCTGGTCGCCGACGCCAACCGCTACTTCGCCGGCGAGGAGCCGTGGGCGCACAAGAAGACGAATCCGGAGCGCATGGGAACGATCCTCTACGTCACGGCCGAGGTGACGCGGCAAATCGCCATTCTGGTGCAGCCGGCGATGCCGAAGAGCGCGGGGCTCCTGCTCGATCAGCTCGGCGTGGCCGAGGATGAGCGCGATTTTGCCGCGCTCGGCGTCAAGGGACGCCTCAAGCCTGGCGTGAAACTGCCGCAGCCTGCCCCCGTCTTTCCGCGTTATGTCGACACGGACAGCGAGGCCGCCGCGTCCTAGCGCCTGTTACCCGTGGCAGAGTTGCAAAATCCTCGCCTCGTCGACTCCCTCGACAAGGACGCCGCCGATTACGGTACGCGGGACGGCCGTGTCGCCAAACCGCCGTATCATGAGCGCTTGGACTTTTGGCGTCGTCGCATCGAGGATTCTGTAGCTGATGTGATTGCGGGCCAGGATTGCCCTGACCTGTCTGCAATAGGGGACACCACCACGCGTTATACAAAGTGACGCTCTTGCTACAGCCCGCTCCGACCGGTTCGGCGCTGATGACGGACAGCGTGACCGCGATGGCGGCAACTACGATCCCGCGATTGACAGCGAACATGCGCTTCGGCATCGACAAGCCCTTATTGCTCCGTTGGCCTATATGCGGCACATAGTGCTCCTGACCGGCCCTTAGCCTAGCAGCTTGAAGAATATCGGATCTTTCATTCTTCCGTGATGCTGATCGACAGCCACTGCCATCTCGATTTTCCCGAGCTTGCCGCCGACCTCGACGGCGTGCTTGCGCGCGCGCGGGGCGCCGGCGTCGATCTGATGCTCACCGTCTCGACCAGAGTCCGCCGCTTCGCGGCGATCAAGGCGATCGCAGAGGCGCATGAGAATGTGTTCTGCTCGGTCGGCACGCATCCGCACCACGCCGCCGAAGAAACCGACGTCACCGTCGAGGAGCTGATCGAGCTTGCGCGCCATGCCAAGGTCGTGGCGATCGGCGAGGCCGGCCTCGACTACCACTATGACTACAGTCCGCGCGGCGTTCAGGAGAAGAGCTTCCGCACCCACATCGCCGCCGCGCGCAAGACGGGCCTGCCGCTCATTATCCATGCCCGCGAAGCCGATGCCGATATCGCCCGCATTCTCGAGGAGGAGACGAAGGAGGGCGCCTTTTCCTTCGTACTGCATTGCTTCACGAGCGGCGCGGAGCTTGCGCGCGCCGGTCTTGCGCTCGGCGGCTATATCTCCTTCTCAGGCGTCGTCACGTTCAAGAACGCGGAGCATTTGCGCGAGATCGCGCTTTCCGCTCCGCGCGACCGCCTCCTGGTCGAGACCGACGCGCCCTATCTTGCCCCGGTGCCCATGCGGGGAAAGGTCAACGAGCCAGCCTTCGTCGCGCACACGGCGGCACGGCTCGCCGAGCTCCGGGGCGTGAGCGGCGAAGAGCTCGCGCGCACCACGAGCGCGAACTTCTTTCGCCTGTTCAACAAGGTGCCGCGCACGAGCCGGGCCAGCCCGCAAAGCGCCGCATGAGCCTCAAGGTCACCATCCTCGGCTGCGGCACGTCCGGCGGCGTGCCGCGCATCGGCAATGTGTGGGGGGCGTGCGACCCGTCGAACCCCAGGAATCGCCGGCGGCGCTGCGCGCTTCTGGTCCAGCGCGAGGGCGCGAAGGGGATGACCAATGTCCTGGTCGATACTCCGCCCGACCTACGCGAGGGACTACTCGACGCCAATGTCGGGCTGCTCGATGGGGTGCTCTATACCCACGACCACGCCGATCACACCCACGGCATCGATGACCTGCGGGTCGTCGTCTATAACGGTAACCAGCGCCTCAAGGTTTATTCCGACAAGACGACGTTAGAGGTGCTTCGCCAGCGCTTCGACTATTGCTTCGAAACGCCTGCGGGCAGCGACTATCCAGCGGTCCTTCTCGCCCAGGAAATCGTTGCCGGGCAGGCCGTGCCAATCGAGGGACGGGGCGGGGCGATCGAGGCGCTCGCCTACCGGCAAATCCACGGGCGCGGCACGTCGCTCGGCTTCCGCTTCGGCGGTCTCGCCTATTCGCCCGATGTGAGCGATTTCCCGGAGGAATCGCTCGAGCTCCTGCGCGGGCTCGACATCTGGATCATCGATGCCCTTCGCTACACGTTTCACCCGAGCCATTTCTCGGTCGGCCAAGCTCTTGAGTGGATCGGCAAGCTGAAGCCGAAGCGCGCGATCCTCACGCATATGCATATCGATCTCGATTACGCGACGCTTGCCCTCGAGCTGCCGCAGGGCGTCGAGCCCGCCTATGACGGCATGGTGCTCGAGGTCGCCGGGTGAGGAAACTCAAGACTCGATGATCTCGCCCGTCCTGGCGAAAGACGGCATGGCGAGCTCGACGAAAATCTCGGCGACCTGCTCCGGCGTGGGGAGGCTCGCCTGATCCTCGCCCGGATAGGCCTCGGCGCGCATGCGCGTCGCGGTCGCGCCCGGATCGACGATGTTGACCTTGATCGCGCTGTCGGCGGTCTCGTTGGCGTAGGTCCTGGCGAGCGTTTCGAGCGCGGCCTTCGACACGGAGTAGGGGGCCCAGTAAGCCTTGGCGGTGCGCGCGACGCTTGACGTCACGAAGATCACGCGGCCGGCATCGGAGCGGCGGAGCAGAGGATCGAGCGTACGGATGAGCCGCCAATTGGCGGTGACGTTGGTTGCCATGACGCGCTCCCAGTGCTCGGAGGCGATATGCGTGAGCGGGGAGAGGCGCCCGAGGATGGCGGCGTTGCCGACGAAAATATCGAGCCGGCCGAAGCGCTCATAGAGCGTGGGGCCGAGCGCGTCGACCCGCTTGCCGTCGGTCAGATTGAGCGGAATGAGCGAAGCCTTGCCGCCCGCCTCCTTGATCGCGTCGTCAACCTCTTCCAGAGCGGCCTGAGAGCGGGCGAGCAGGAGCACGTGCGCGCCCTCGCGCGCATAGGCGAAGGCCACGGCCCGGCCGATGCCGCGCGAGGCGCCGGTGATGAGCGCGATGCGATCCTTGAGTCGTGGTTCTGTCACAGGAGATTAGTGTCATTGCGCGCGTGCGCGGGCAATCCGGTATTCGGCGGAGTGGCGGAAATGCTATCATTCGCCTCGCGCTCTGCCGGAGAGCGTCAGGTGCGGGGACAGGTGTTGTGTTCCGGCGGTGGCCTGAGGCCAATTTGACCTTCGAGCCAAGCATCAGAAATTGGGAGCCCGCGATGAAACTTGCGAGAGTCACACTGCCGTTCGTTGTTGCAGCGTCTTTTCTCATGCCGGTGCAGGCCTCGGCGGCCCCCGCTTACGCCTGTCAGCTCGCCGAGATCTTCGAATGCACGGCCGCGGCCGGCTGTCAGAGGGTGTCGGCGCAGCAGGCCAATCTGCCACCCGCCGTCACGCTCAATGTGAAAGAGAGGACCCTGTTCTCGGGACTGTTCGGCGGGCAGGGACTATTCGATCCGGGCGATGCTTACGAGGATGAGAACGTTCTCATCCTGCATGGCAGGCACCAGCTTCTGACCTGGACCGCCGTGGTCGCCAAGAGCACGGGTCAAATGTCGATGTCGATCGCCAATATCGGCCGGACCTACGCGGAATTCGGAACCTGCACGCCCCAAGAGTAGGGGCCGGAAGGCTGAACTGAATGCGCGACGCCTTTGGGCGATGTGGCTAACCGACCTCGGCGAGGAAGGAAAGCTGCTTCTGCGCGGGCGGGCCTTCGCGGTCCCTGAGGCGGGTCGGATATTCGCCGGTGAAGCAGTGATCGGTGAATTGCGGA
>NZ_DASRGO010000124.1:0-31322 GCF_035650995.1 Methyloceanibacter sp.
CGATCTCGGACAATTCGGCGACGACGGCACGGCCCAGGCCTATGCCGATGCGATCCTCGCCATGCCGGAGATGGCCGAGTGGACCGCGGGGGCGGTCGCGGAAGTCCGAAGCCAGAAATCAGAAGTCTGAATTCAGATCGAAAATCCGACATTGCCGGCCGGAGGGCCCGCCTATCAGTCTGATTTCTGAATACTGATTTCTGGCTTTTGGCTTCCGGCGACGGCGGCATGGTTAATACTTTTTTGACGCCTGTCCCGGATCATTACAGCAGTCCAACAGGGAACGCGTGAGGCCCGAGCTCGCGCGTGGTAAGGATTGCTCGACTAATGGCTCATTCAGCAACCAGGCCAACACACGGCCGGCGCCATAGATTGGTCCTCGTCCTCCTCGCGACCACGGCAGCAGCCGCCCTGCTCGGGGGCTGCAGCAGCAGCGACAAGCTCTTCGCCAAGTTCGGCGCCCCCTCCGAAGAGGCCCAGCTTACGGCGCCCGAGGCTGCCGGCGCCGTCGCCCAGTGGGCGGCCCTCTATATGAAGAACCCGCAGGACCCGCGCATGGCGATCGGCTATGCGAAGGCGCTCAAGGCCATCGGCTCAAGCGACAAGGCTTTCGAGGTGCTCAAGACCGCCTATCAGAGCAACACCAGCAACGGCGAGATCGCCTCGGAACTCGGCCGCCTCGCGCTCGAGATAGGCCAACTCGACGTCGCCACCCAGGCGCTCAAGACCGCCGAGGCCCAAGGCATCGACGATTGGAAAACGCTCTCGGCGCAAGGGACGCTGCGCGCCAAGCAGGCCCAGTACGCCGAGGCGCAACAGTATTTCCTGGCAGCGCTGCAGAAGGAACCCGACGCGGTCTCGATCACCAACAATCTCGCGCTTGCCTACGCGCTCGACGGCAAGGCCGACAAGGCGGAAGAGCTTTTGCGCAAGGCGGTTGCGAGCGGACATGAGGACAAACGCGTGCGGCAGAATCTCGCGCTCGTGCTCGGGATCGAGGGCAAGTACGACGAGGCGCGCCAACTCGCCTCGGTCGACATGAGCGAGCAAGAGGCGAAGGCGAACGTCACCTATTTGCGCAACATGCTGACGAGCCCGAATGCCTTCGCCTCGGCGAAGCCCGACGGCAACGCCGCCCTTGCCTCGAGCCAAGACGACGACGGCTGGCAACCGTTCGGGGCATCCTCGAACGGAGCTTCGCCCGTCCGCGCCGCGGCGGCCACGCCTCCCGCCCCGCCCAAGGTGCAGGTGGTCAAGCCGGTTGACGAGATCGAGGCCCCGACGGCGGGAAGTGCCGCCGGCGCGCAGCCGGCCGCTCAGCCCGCCAAAGTTGCCTCGGCGGCCCAAGCCGTTCCAACCAAGCCGGCGCCGGCGCCAAAGGCGAGCACGGCCAACACGGGCGCGCAAGGACTGCTCAGGTCAAAGCTCGACTGATCGGGAACGAGAAGTCGGACAGAAGACGTCCGACTCCGATGTCTGACGTCCGGCATCCGATTCGCGATCAGTGCGTGACGTGCATGACCTGGATGAAGGCGGGTCCCAGGATCACCACGAACAGAACCGGCAGGAAGAACAGGATCATCGGCACGGTGAGCTTCGGCGGAAGGGCGGCCGCCTTCTTCTCGGCCTCGGCAATGCGCATGTCGCGACTTTCCCTGGCGAGCACGCGCAAGGCTTGGCTGATCGCCGTGCCGTAGCGCTCGGCCTGGATGAGGCTGGTGCCGACCGCACGAACGGACGGCAGCCCGGTGCGTTTGCCGAGGTTCTCGAACGCCTGGCGCCGCTCCTGAAGATAGGACAGCTCAGCGGTGGTCAGGCCGAACTCCTCGGCAAGCTCGATCGAGCGCGGGCCAATCTCGCTTGCGACCTTGTTCATGGCCGATTCGATCGACATGCCGGCCTGAACGCAGATGAGCAGGAGATCGAGCGCGTCGGGGAACACTCTCTTGATCGACTTCTGGCGCCTCTGAATGAGGTTGGAAACGAAGATGTTGGGCAGATAGAACCCGAAATAGGCGCCGCCGATCGCGATACCAAGCCGCATGATCGTGCCAAGATGGTGATCGTTGACGAAGAACAGGTAGAAGAACACGAGGCCGAACCCCGCCAGCGGCAACGTTGCCCGGAAGAAGAGAAATGCAATCACCGGGGCCTGGCCGCGAAAGCCGGCCATCTTCAGCCGCTCGCGCGTGCCTTCGGTCTCGAGCGCCTGGCGCAGCTTGAGCCACTCGACGACCTGTTTCATGAAGCTCTTGGGTTCCTTGCGCAGCCGGCGTTGCTCCTCGGAGAGCTGTGCCAGGCGCTCCGCGCGCATGCGTTCGCGCTCGCTCGCCACGTATTTCATGCGCGAGCCGAGGCGGTTGCCCGAAAGAAGGGGCATCACGAACGACGTGACCGTGGCGAAGGCGGCAACCGCGGCCAGCACCATGACCACGAATTGCGGATCGAGGATATAACGCATTACCGTTGACATCGAATGACGCCTAATAGTCGAAGTTGATCATCTTGCGCATGACGAAAATGCCGATCAGCATCCACATGCCGCTCGCGATCAGAAAGATCTTGCCGAGTCTTTCGTGGAACAGGACGCCGATGTAATCGGGCGAGGTTAAATAGACGAGCAGCATGACGGTGGGCGGCAAGGCGCCGATGATCATCGCCGACGCCTTCGCTTCGGCGCTGAACGCCTTGACTTTGGCCTGAAGCCGGTAGCGGTCGCGCAGCACCTGGGAGAGGTTGCCAAGCGCCTCGGCGAGGTTGCCGCCGGTCTGCGCCTGAATGGCGACGACGATGGCGAAGAAACTGACCTCTTGCAGGGGCATGCGCTCATACATGCGCTCGAAGGCACGGCCGAGCGGCACGCCGACCTTCTGCTGTTCGACGAGCTCGGCAAACTCGCTCTTCACCGGCTCCGGCGCTTCGCCTGCGATCATGGTGAGGCAATCGCTCAGCGGCAAACCGGATTTGATGCCGCGCACGATGATGTCGATGGCGTTGGCGAGCTCGACAAGAAACTTGTCCTGCCGACGCTTGATCAGACGCCACAGGACGAAGCGCGGCAAACCGAAGGCGCAGGCGAAGGCGACGAGCAAAGCGAGGATGGGGCCCCAGCCGATGAGGAGCATGATCAGTCCGCCAAGAAGGCCCGAGGCGGCGCTGAAGAGATAGTAGCTGCGCGGGGTGATGCTGAGGCCCGCCCTCAACAGCTTGGTGCGCAGGCTGACGCGGCGCTGCGCCTTCTGCTTGGCCTCGAGATCCTTGATGGTCTCCTGCACCTGCTTCCGGCGCGTCTGCAGGGGCTGAACCGCGGTCTTGACGCGCATCTTGGTCTGGCCAAGCATCACGTTGGCGACGCGCCTCTCGGCCTTTCGGGCCCCGCTGAAATAGGGCAGCGCGACCACGTAGACGGCGCCTCCGACGATGAGCGCCGCAAGCACGACGGCCGCGAGTTGTACGAGTTCAGGGCTGGGCAATGCGCTCTCCCAATGGGCGGCCGTGTTCGTCCAATTGCTCGCCTGACGCCAAAGCCTCGGCCAGGCGCTTTTCCTCGCCGAAATAGCGGGCCTTCTCCCAGAAATGCGGCCGGGCGATGCCGGTCGTGCGATGACGCCCGATGACGCGGCCGTTCGCGTCCTCGCCCAGGACCTCGTAGACATAAAGATCCTGAAGCGTGACCACTTCACCCTCCATGCCGATCACCTCGGTGATGTGGGTGACCTTGCGCGAGCCGTCGCGGATGCGCTGGGCCTGGATGATGACGTCGACCGATGAAGCAATCATCTCGCGGATGGTCTTGGCCGGAAGGTTGTAGCCGCCCATCAGGATCATGCTCTCGAGACGGAAGATGCACTCGCGCGGGGAGTTGGAGTGGATGGTGCTCATGGAGCCGTCGTGACCGGTATTCATGGCCTGGAGCAGATCAAAGGCTTCGGGGCCGCGCGCCTCGCCCACGATGATGCGGTCGGGACGCATGCGCAGACAGTTCTTCACGAGGTCGCGCATGGTCACCTCGCCCTCGCCTTCCAGGTTCGGCGGGCGCGTTTCGAGCCGCACCACGTGAGGCTGCTGCAGTTGCAGCTCGGCGGAATCCTCGCAGGTGATGATGCGTTCGTCGTTGTCGATGTAGCCCGTCATGCAGTTGAGCAGGGTCGTCTTGCCAGAACCCGTGCCGCCCGAGATGACGATGTTGCAGCGCACGCGCCCAATGATGGCGAGAAGCGTCTTGCCCTCGGGCGTTATCGAGCCGAGCTTGACGAGCTGGTCGAGCGTGAGACGATCGCGCTTGAACTTGCGGATGGTGAGCGTGGGGCCGTCGATGGCGAGCGGCGGGGCAATGACGTTGACGCGGCTGCCGTCGGGAAGACGCGCATCGCAGATCGGGCTCGAGTCGTCGACGCGGCGGCCGACCTGGCTCACGATGCGCTGGCAGATATTCATGAGCTGAGCGTTGTCGGCAAAGCGAACCTGCGACCGCTCGACCTTGCCGTTCACCTCGATATAGGTCGTGTCGCAACCATTGACCATGATATCGGCGATGTCGTCGCGGGCGAGCAGCGGCTCAAGCGGTCCGTAGCCGAGCACATCGTTGCAGATGTCCTCGAGCAGGTCTTCCTGCTCGGCGATGGACATCACAACGTTCTTGATGGCGACGATTTCGCTGACGATGTCGCGGATCTCTTCGCGTGCCGCGTCGGGGTCGAGCTTGGAGAGCTGCGTCAGATCGATGGTGTCGATGAGCGCGTTGAAGACCGTCGTCTTGACGTCGTAGTACTCCTCCGAACGGCCCCGCTCGACCGGTTTGCGCTCGGGCTTGACGGCCAGAGGCGCATGGGGCGCTTGTGGCGCCTGAGGCGATGGCGCACTCGGTTCGGCGCGCGCCGACGCCGCCGGCGCGGAGACGGCGGGACGCGCCGGGACCGGGGCAGGCGGCGGCGTGGTTTTTACCGCCGTGGGGGTACTACGTTTGCCGAACATTGCCTGTTACGTACTGGCCTTGGTCAATCTCAATCGGGAAAGGATCGGCGCGAGCAGCGAGTTCCGCTCGCTCTTCTGCTCGGAGCGGCCGGTCAGCAGATTGGCGAGCGTGCGGAACGCTTCGGCCGCCTCAGACTTGTCCGACACTTCTTCGATCATCTGCCCGTTGTTGGCGGCGGTGCCGAACAGCTGGGCGTCGAAATCGATGACGACCTTGGGCTCGAGACCGATGGCGGCGCCGAAATCCTTGACGGGGATTTCCGGGCGCTTGGGAACGCCGACCTGATTGAGCACGAGCGTCGGCGGGCGGTCGTTCGGCCGCGCCACCTTGAGCTGATCCACGAGATTCTTGGCGTTGCGCAGACTGGCGAGGTCGGGCGTCGCCGTGATCACCACGTGATCGGCGCCGAGCACGACCTGCTTGGCCCACGCCGTCCACAGATGCGGCACGTCCACCGCGATCCACGGCACATTCTCGCGCACCACGTCGAGCACGGTCTCGCAGGCCTCGGGCTGAAGATCGTACGGCCTATCGAGGGTGCCGGGAGCCGCGAACAGGCTCAGATAGTCGGAGCACCGCGACAGGAGGCGGTCGAGCAGAACCTCGTCGAGGCGCTCGGGTGTGGCCAGGGCATCGCCGATTCCCTGGAGCGGGTCCTGGTTGAAGTCGAGTCCGGCGGTGCCGAACGGCAGGTCGAAATCGGCGATCACCACGTCGCTCTTGAGCGCGGAGGCGATGGCGAACGCCGTGTTGTGACAGACGGTGCTCGAGCCGGCCCCTCCCTTGGCGCCGACAAAGGCGATGACCTGTCCGACCGGGCCGGTCTCCGGATCGGTATAGATCGCCGCGATGCTCTCGATGATCTGACCGACCGTAACCGGCGCCACGACATATTCGCTCACGCCGCGCCGCACGAGCTCGCGATAGAGCATCACGTCGTTGATGTGGCCGATGGTGATGACCTTGGTGCCCGGATCGCACACCTCGGCGAGCCGGTCGAGGTCGGCAAGGAGCGGCACGCGATCGAGCAGCGATTCGATCATGATCAGATTCGGGGTCGCCGCATTCTTGTAGAAAGCGACGGCGGCCTGAACGCCACCCATCTGTACCGTGACGTGGGCCTTGGCGAGGCGCCGGTCCTCAGCCGCCCTCTGGATAACCGAGGCGGTATCTTGGTCCTCGCAGAAGGCCTGGATGTTGACGCGCGGAACGGGGCGGGCACGCGGCGGCTCGCGGCCGAATTCGGCCTCGTGGTCGGGAGCGCTTTCTGCCGGAGCGTTCAGCGAATACGCGGCATCGCTAATCACTGCGACCCTCCGACTTGGGACACTTCGCTGGCATTGGCGTGCTCGGAAGGCGCGCGCTTGGAAATCGTCACTTCGCCCTTCACGTATTTGTCCCACACCACGTCGCGGCGCTCGCCGGGACGCGGCGTCTCGCCGCGCGGGCGGATGAGATCCTCGGGATTGGCGAGCGAGACGGCAAGATTGCGCTGGGTGGCGCAACCCATATTGGGCCACGGCATGTTCTGCGGATCGCGAGCGACATTCTCGGACCAGTCCGGGCAATCGGGCGGCTCGGCGACGTATTGGAGATAGGAGACGCGGAGAGGAGCGTTGGGATCGCCGCTGGAATAATAGGGCTCGATTTTAATCTCGCCCGAGGGAATACCGGCCGTGCGCATCGCCGCGCGGACCTGCTCATAGGCGCGCATAATTGCCGTCTCGTTGGGGCCTCCGGAGGGTGCCCTGATGAGGAGCGTATCGACCGCCTGCTCCTTGTAGTCCCTGAGGAACGCATAGAGCTGGGCCTTCTGCGAGGGATTGAGACCCTGCGAGCCGCGGTAGACGGCGAGGTCGAGGGACACTTCGCCTTCATGCACGGCGATGGGGAAGCGCTCGTTGGGATTGGCGAGGGTGAACGGCGCTTGGAAGCGGGGGCTCCTGATGCACCCGGCAAGGGACGTTCCCACGAGGAGAACCGCGAGCAGGGCGAGGCTTGGCCGCGCAAGCCGCCTCAGGACGGTCGGTGTGGTGAGGCTCGGTGCCATGTGACTTTGTCCCCTCTACTCGACGATGAAGCCGACATCGCCGTCGAACTTGCCAACCGGCGCACGCTCGGGATGGCGGCCATAGACCCTGTTCATCTGCCCGAGCAGGTCGCTGTTCACGTCGGAGGCCCAGCCGAAGCCGTCATCGGGCTGCCCGAGCTTCGATCTGGCGACGGGCTTCACAATGTAAGGCGTGACCAACACGACGAGCTCGGTCTGGTTCTTGAGAAAATCACGGCTGCGGAACAGCGTGCCAAGGACCGGCAAGTTCTTGAGGCCGGGATAGCCGCTCAGCGCTTGCTTGGATTGATCCGAGAGCAACCCCGCCATCACCAGCGAACCTCCGCTCGGAAGCTCGACGACCGTCTCGGCGCGGCGCACCTTCAGCGCGGGGATGGAAATGTTGGACAGAATCACCGCGCCCTGGTTGGAGAGCTCGCTGACCTCGGTCGAGACCTTGAGGCTGATGCGGCCCTCCGACATGACGACCGGCGTAAAGGCCAGACCGATGCCGAATTTCTTGAATTCGACGGATATGGTGCCGAGCTGCTGGGCGACCGGAACGGGGAACTCGCCGCCGGCGAGGAAATTCGCCGTCTCGCCCGAAATGGCGGTCAGGTTCGGCTCAGCCAGGGTATGCAACAGCCCGTCCTCTTCCAGCATGCGAAGCACGCTCTGAACGCGGCTTCCGCTGCTCTGCCATTGCGTGCCGAAGCCCGAGGTGTTGGCCACCGTCGGGTTGGCCGGCAGGGTGGTCGGAAAGGCGGCGTTGTTGCCGCTGATGTTCGGTTCCGTGCTGGTGAGGAACGGGGCGAGGACGCCCTTGCCCGCCACGTTGATGGGGAAGGGAAGATCGCTCAGCGCAGCGAAGGCGAAATTGCCCGAATCGACGAGCGCGTTCAGATCGACGCCGAACTGCTTGACGATGTTGCGCTCCATCTCGACCACCGAGACCTTGAGCAGCACCTGCTCGCGCCCCTCGACAGTCAGCATGTTGATGACGTTGGTCGTCTCGCAGGCGTTCCCGAGAGCGCTGCCGCCGTTTCCGGAACCGCTGTTGCTCCCGCTGTTGCTATTCACGGTAATCGCCGACCCGCCCCCGCTCGCGCTGCTGCCAGTCTGCTGATCGAGAGCGCCCAAGAAGCTGGTGACGACCTCGCAAGCGCGAGTCGCGTCGATGGGAGACGTGACCGTGCCGGTTAGTACGACGCGTTCGCCGATGCCCTGGACCTGGATATGCGAATTCGGAAGGAGGCGATCGAGGAGCTCTTTAAGGCCTGAAAAATCACGCTCGATCGTGATCTCGAGCATGGCGACCTGATTGCCGTCTTTATCGGTGAACATGATGTTCGCTTCGCCGAGCTGCTTGCCGATCACATAGGCTCGCGTCGAGCTCTGCATCACCGCATCGATCTGCCCGGGGTTCGACACCATCACGTTGCGCACGGGGCGCGGCAGCTCGATGATCGTCGCCTTGTTGAGACCAAGCTTGATCTGCTGCGGCGTCCCCGGCGCATTCGCGGGGATACGCAGGAAGGACTGATGCTGGTCGAAGGCAAGCGCGCTACCCGATGCAACAAGGCTCAGCGCAGCGAGGGCCGCCGCCACTGTCAGTGCGACGAGAGAGATGCAGGGAGAGGGACGCATCCTGTTGCCTTTGTCGTTATCGAGCTTGCCGCGCATAAGGTCCTCAGTTCACCCCAAGAGTCCGAGAGGGCACGCCGTATTTGAGGAATTTGACCGCGCCGCCGGCGGTGTCGCCGAGCTTGCCGACCGGTTCGGCGCCTCCCGGCGTGGCGTCGGCGAGACTGCGCAAAGAGAGCGAAATCTCGCCCATCGACTGGGCGAGAGTGAGAATCTCCGCCTGCCGCGGCGTGAGCTCGAGCGTTGCGGTCTTGCCGGTCGCGACCTTGTCGTCGCCCTTGGTTTCGATCTCCTGGCCGATGGCGAGCACGCGCACGTTGCGCAGCACCGCTTCGCTCACGGGCTCTTCCTTGCTCCCCACTTGCATCTTGTGCGACAGGATCACATCGACGCGGTCATTGGGCAGGATGAAGCCGCCGGCCGCGGTTTCCTCGCTGATCGGAGTGGAAACCGCCCGCATGCCGGCGGGCAGGATGGCGGCCATCACGCCGCCCTCGGACGCCTTGATCAGCTTCTGTTCCTTGATCGGCTCGCCGGCGATGAACGGCGCGCGAGCGATCGCGCCTGAGAGCTTGTTCGGCGCATCAGGGTCGGAATCGCGGGTGATAAGCCCAGGCGTCACGCCGGAGACCGGCCACTGCTGCCATTTGAGATCGTCGGCCCTGACGGAATCGCCGAGATTGATATTGTTGGCGGCGACAAGAACGTCGGTCGCGCCAACCGTCTTTTCGACTTGCTGCACTTCACGCGGCCCGGAAACGATCTTCTTTGCGATCCAGGCGGCACCGAGCGCTGCGATCGATGCGATGCAGAGCACGAGGACCCTTGCTCTTTTCATGACGGATTCTTCTCCTCGCGGACGCCCCACACCAGCCGATTGCAATCCACTGTGACGGTGAATTCTCAACGCCGAGTTAATGGCCGTGCCAAATTGGCCGCTTTGCCCACGGCGCGAAAATGCCGCAGCACCCCTGGAGCTCGGGGGCTCGTTCGCGAAATGTTAAGCGAAGATTAACGAGTGGAAGGCTTACGAGCCGACCGCCGCCATGAAGGGGGTGTGCGGATAGACCAGGAGTCCGGCTACGGCGAGCGCGATGCCGTAGGGCACGCCCTCGCGCGGGCTGTGCAGCCTGACGAGCCAGCCTTGCGAGGTGAGCATCATGGGCAACGGAAGCCGCCGCCAGAAGAGGAGACCGAGCGTGAGAACGCCGCCGAGCAAGGCTGCCAGAAGGCCATAGTCCAAAAATGCCTCGGGTCCCAGCCAAAGGCAGGTCGCGGCAAACAGCTTAGCGTCGCCGCCGCCGATCCAGCCGAACGAGAACATCACGAAGCCCGCGGCGAGCGCTGCGGCGCCGAGCGCCACATGCAGGCCGATTTCGCTCCAGCCCATTCCCACCATGGGAGCGAGCACGAAAAAGCCGAGAAGGAGAGCGAGCGCGATCTTGTTCGGTACCGTCATGGTGACGAGGTCGCTCGCGGCCGACAGCGCCATGGCGCCGGGAAAGATGGTGAGAAGAAGGATGTCCTTGAGCATGATCCGTGCGCGTCCCTTGAAGGAAGCGGTGCGAGTGTCACCGCGAAGCCTGAAGGGGTCGTTAACCGGGAGCGTTCCGTCCCGGCTCACTCGTTTGCCATTCTTTCATCTTTCGGATGTGTGATGGGCGAAGCACACGAGACGGGGGACAGCCGGATCATGACACTCGAGCAGAAGCCGAAGCGGGCAATGCCGGCGCTTCTCGTTGCCGCCGCCCTTGCCGCCGGGAGCGCCTCCCCAGGCCGCGCCGCGGACAACGATAACGATATCGACGTTCTCGTCGATCAGGCCTCGCTCGTGAAGCTCGACAGGCCGGCTTCGGAGATCGTGGTCGGCAATCCTTCGATCGCCGACGTCGCCGTGCAGAGCAGCAAGGTGCTCATCATCACCGGCAAATCCTTCGGCGAAACCAACCTCATCGTGCTCGACAGCGACGGGAAGGCCATCGTCAGCAAGCGGCTCACCGTGTCCGAACCCCGCATCGGTCTCGTCACCGTGTATCGCGGCACGGGGCGGCAAACGGTGCACTGCAATCCGAATTGCACGCCGCCGCTCGTCATCGGCGACGCGCCGGATTACTTCGAATCGATCGCCAAACAGATCAAAAGCAAGCAGTCGATCAGCCAATCCTCGGCCGAAGGCACCAAACAGAGCGAATAGCGCCGGGGTCGTCCCGGCGCTGCGTTGCTATTGGGCGATGCGGAGCTCGCTCAAGCCCTGGGCGATATCCTGGAAGATGCTCGCCAATTGATCGGAGGTCGGCGCGTTGTAGTACAACTTGTTTCCCTGATCGTCGGTGCTCGCGCAGTTCGTCAGCAGCGTTTGGCTCGCCGAGCTAACGCCGAGGCCGATGGTGTAGAGCCGGATGCCCAGACCCTTGATCGCGCCGCACACGGTCAATGTCTTGCTGTCGAGCGTGGCTTCGGCATTGCTGCCGCTGGTCGAGCCGAGATGTCCGTTCTTGGCGAAGCCGAAGGCGTTGTAATAGGACTTGTCAAAGCCGTTGCTGCCGCCACCGACATCGTTCTCGCCATCGGTCATGAGCACGATCGCCTTGGTATACTTGTCGTTCGAATAGTCCACGCCCTCGGTGAACGGCGCTCCGGGCGAAATCACCCGCCATCCCCACAAGAGGCCTGCGGGGATCACGGTGCTGCCCTTCGCCTGCAACGAATCGATCTCGGTATTGATCGAGGCCGCGACATTGGTCATCGCCAAGATCGAGGCCGGCGGACAGCCGTAGTCGGGCCCGGTCGAGCTGCTCGATACGCTTTTGCCCTTATACTTGGTCGTGTAGCACTGGCGTTGGTCATTCGTGCTCGTCCCGGTGACGCAGGTGGCGTTCGGGGCCGTCGTGCTATTGCCGTTTGAGCACTTGCTGGGGTTGTCGCACAAATAATTGTTGCCGTAGGTCGTGCCCGAGGCCGAGTCGGGCTCGTCCGGCGCAAAATAGGGGACCCAGCGCGAGGCCGGGGCGGAGCTCGGCGCCGCGTCGGTCAGTTCGTAGGTGCTATTGGTGCTCCTCTCGCGCACGCAGCCCGCCCAGCTCCGGTTCGACAGCCCGGTTGTATAGCCGCTGTAGAGCTTCTGCGTACTGATGCCTGACGTCTTGTCCAGATCCTCGAAGGCGATCGGGTCGGCCGTCGCATTGGCGGCCGTGTAGGTGTTGAGGTCGAACCACTCGGGATTGGACGCGAGCTTGCCGGTTCCGACGTTCACCGCGGCAGCGAAGGGCACAATCCCGATCTTGACGGTGTCCGAGGTTGCTTTGCCGTTGAACAGCGTCGAGACCATCTGCTTGGCGGCGGATTTCAACGCGCTGATCTTGGTCGATGTACCAAGCGTCTGGGACATCGATCCCGTGGTATCGAGCACGAGGACGACCTCAAGGTTGCGCTCCCTCTTGTGAATCGTGGACGTTGCGCCAACATCGAGGCTGTCGATGTTGGCAAGCCTCATGAAAGTGGTCTGCATCGTGCCCTTGACGGTGACGATTATGTCGTCGCCGGGGAATTGAACGTCGATCGCGCCGACGGTCCCGAGCGTCGAAGGCGGGTAGTTGGCGTTGAAGAACTGCTGAGCCTTCGTCTTCTGCTCGGCTTGGCTAAGGCCGGCCCACGATCCGATGGCAAGACCCGCAGCGTCCGCGGCATTGGCCATGCGGTCACGAATGACAAGGGCGCGCCCGTAGTCGACGGCGACGCCGACGCCGATGAGAATGGGAATGAGCGCGACGCCAAACAGAATCGCGACGTTGCCCCTCCTGTCGCGCAGGAAGCTGCCAAGACGTGGCCTCAAGGCTTGAAGCATCAACACCTCCAGCTCGTTCTATTCACCCCTTCGGGGGGCTGGCATCCGTTTCTGGATTATGACCAGCGTATGCGTAAAGATTCTTATTTTTCGTATTCGGATTTACTCAAGTCTTAATCTGATTTATTTAAAATATTCCTACCTAAACGTTTACCTTATTTCGCCTTTAGATCAAATATTTATGGCCTATTAAGCATGCCCCCCTAAGTTCTGCCCCATGCGTATCGTATCCAGCGCCCCAGTGGACGGCGAGAAACCATCGCGCCAGTCGCAGCGGCAAGGCTTCAGACAGTTCTTAGGCGATCGATCGGGTGCTTCGGCGATCGAATTCGCCCTGCTCGCGATCCCGACCATTCTCACTCTGCTCGCAATCCTCGAAGTGGGACTGGTCTACTTCGCGACCTTCAATCTCGAGAACGCCACGGCGCAGGGCGCCCGCCTGGTCCGGACCGGGCAAGCACAAAACCAGAGTTTCGACGCCGGCAAATTCAAGACGGAAGTCTGCAAACACATCGTGCCGCCGCTCAAATGCGCCGAACTGAGATTGGACGTTCGTCACTACACGAGCTTCGGCGGCGCAGGCTCCAACCTCACCAATCCGCTCGACGGCAACGGCAATCTCAAGTCGAATTTCAGCTATGACCCCGGCGCCGGCGGGGATGTGGTGGTGGTCAGGGCCTTCTATGAGTGGCCGCTGATAGCGAAGCTGCCCAAAGAGATCAGTCTCGGAAACATGCAGAACGGGGACAGGCTGCTGGTGGCGACGTCGGCATTCCGCAACGAACCGTTCCAGCAACAGCAAAAGCCGTAAGCGGGATGAGGCGACTTTCTACGATCGTCGGGATGAGACCTTGCGGGGGCAGGCTCGTTCGCTTGGCACGCGATTCCCGAGCGAGCGCGGCCATCGAGTTCGCTTTGCTGTTCCCGGTGATGGTGCTGCTCTATATCGGTTCGGTCGAGACCGGCAACCTGCTCACCATCGACCGGCGGGTAGCGCAGGTGGCATCGACTGCCGCCGATCTTACCGCCCAAGTGAAGACCGTCTCGACGAGCGACCTCGGCGACGTGACTTCCGCCGCGAGCAGCATCATGACCCCCTATTCCACAACGCCGCTCAAAATTGTGATTTCGAGCATCGTCGCCGATCAGAACAATATCGGCAAGGTCGCGTGGAGCTATGCCAATAAAGGGGCGCCGCGGGCGGTGGGCAGCGTCTATTCCGTTCCGGCCGGCCTTACCCAGGCCGGCAGCAGCGTGATCCTGGCAGAGGTCACCTACGCGTTCACGCCCCTCGTCAATATGCCCAAGTTCTTCAGCCCCGGCGCCTTCAACATCACGCGTACTTTTTATGAAAGGCCGCGCAAGAGCCTTACCGTCGCCAAGACCAATTGAACAGGCTTAGCGCGCGAGCCGCGGTACGGATTTCGGCCGCCTCGAGCGCAATGCAGACGATGGCGCCAGCGGCCGCGCCCAGAGATCGTATGCGTCGGCCTCCGTGACGGTGACCTCGAGCAGGTCGCCCGGCTTCAACTGCGTCGCGCCGTCGAGATAGACAACCCCGTCGATCTCCGGCGCGTCCCAATGCGAGCGGGCCACGGCGCATTCCTCATCGATGTCGTCGACCATCACCTCGATGGTCTTGCCGACGCGGGCGGCGAGAAGTTCCGCGCTGACCGCCTGCTGAAGCTGCATCAACCGGTCGTAGCGCTCCTGCTTGATCTCCTCCGGCACGTGACCGTCGAGACCGTTCGCGGCGGCGCCCTCGACATTTTCGTATTTGAAGCAACCGACGCGATTCAGCTTCGCCTCGCCGAGCCAGTCGAGGAGGCGCTCGAAGTCCTGCTCCGTCTCGCCGGGGAAGCCGACGATGAAAGTCGAGCGAATGGCGAGATCGGGGCAGACCTCGCGCCATTCCGCGATGCGTTCCAAGGTCCGCTCCTGGTTGCCGGGACGCCGCATGGCCTTGAGGACGCGGGGCGAGGCGTGCTGGAAGGGGATGTCGAGATAAGGAAGCACGCGGCCCTCGGACATCAGGGGGATCACCTGATCGACATGCGGATAGGGATAGACGTAATGGAGGCGCACCCAAACGCCGAGCGAGCCGAGGGCTTCGGCAAGTGCCACGAATCTCGTGTCGCGCGCGTCTCCGCGCCATTCGCTTTTCGCGTAGCGCAGGTCCAGTCCGTAGGCGCTCGTGTCCTGCGAGATGACGAGGAGCTCCTTGACGCCGGCCGCGACCAGCCTCTCCGCCTCGCGCATCACCTCGCCGAGAGGCCGGCTTGTGAGCCTTCCGCGCAAGGACGGGATGATGCAGAAACTGCAGGCGTTGTTGCAGCCCTCCGAGATCTTCAAATAGGCATAGTGGCGCGGCGTGAGCCGCAAACCTTGCGGCGGCACGAGATCGAGGAAGGGATCGTGCGGGCGAGGCACCGCCTTGTGCACCTCGGCGACGACGGCTTCATATTGGTGCGGCCCGGTGATCGCGAGCACACCGGGGTGGCGGGCGCGAATGCGCTCGGCCTCGACGCCGAGGCAGCCGGTGACGATGACACGGCCGTTGGCGGCGAGGGCCTCGCCGATCGCTTGAAGCGACTCCTCCTTGGCGCTGTTGAGAAATCCGCAAGTGTTGACCACGACGGCGTCGGCGCCCTCGTAGCTCGCGGAGAGTTCGTAGCCCTCGGCTCTGAGCTTGGTGATGATGCGCTCGGAATCGACGAGCGCCTTTGGGCAGCCCAAGCTGACGAAGCCGATCTTCGGAGGGGCGGGAGGCATGGGCGCGTATATAGGGGAGCCAAGGCGCGCCGTCGACGGGGCATGATGGGCAAGCGCCTTTTCCTGCAATCGCCACGGCTTGGCGTTTGCCGAGGTTTGGCCTTTAACTCGCGACAATTCTCAAGCGACGGGGGGCGTGCCGAGCTGCGGCCAAAGAGACGACGCATAGCGGCCGGCGCGGCGGCGCTCGGTGCAATGCTTTTGCTCGGCTCGCCCTTGGACGGCGAAACGTCCGGCGCGACGGCAGAGGCCGTCGCCTAGCGCAGGATGCGCTCGATGTCGGGATCCTCGGGCTCGGCCGGCACATTGTCGCCGCCGTTGTCAGACTGAGCCGGAGTCTCGTCCTGCTGGCGCGGCTTGGCCGACTGTTTCTGCTTGGCGGGCGGCGGCGCCTCGGCTTCTCCCGCCTCGGCATTGTCGTCGCCGCCATGCGTTCCGATCTGGACGTTGCCGAGGAAACGGCCGATCGCCTCGCCGACCGGCTTGCCCTTGAACTTCTTCCTGATCACCTCGCCGAGCTGCTTCACGGTCTTGTTCGCCTGCTCAGGGCTAGCGAACATGCCCTTGAGCTCGGGCTTGATGGTGGGAGAATCGAGCGGGCCCTCGACCCTGACCGGCACGGTCAGCCCCGCGAGATCGTTGGCTCCGCTTTTGCCTTGCTCGCCGGCGACGATCTGCGGGTTGGCGAGCATATCGATGGTCGACTGAACCATGTCCACTTTGCCGGCGGCGGTCACCTTCAACAACGGACTGGCCATCTGGAGATTGCTCGTCTCAGCGATACCGTTAGCGATGGTGAAGCTCCCGCCGAGATCGCTGAAGGCGGTCTTGGCGCCGGGTCCTTGGCGCATATCGGGGATCTGGCCCTCGCCGATCGAGCTGATCATCTCGGTCAGGTCGATGCCTTCGATGGCCCCGTCGCTCACCGCAATGCTGCCTTGCCCCTGGAGCTTGGACTTGATCTCCTCGGCCGAGGAGCCGGTGCCGCTGAGCTGAAGCGTGAGCTTGGTTCTTCCCGAGATCATGCTGAATTGTGCGGCGTCGCTCAGGAGCGGTTTCGCCTGCACGCCGTCGAGGCGGAAATCGCCGGTGAAGGCGGGCACCGGCTTCGTCGCGTCGATCACGACCTTGCCGGTGGCGTGCCCGTCATAGAGGTCCATGCCGCCGAGAATCGCCGTCAGCACTCCATCGCGAAAGCCGATGCCGAGCGAGCTCGGGCCAAGCTCGAGATGAGCAACGCGCGTCTGGCGGATATTGAGATTGACGTCGGCGTCGAAGGCGGCGGGGGCTGCAACGGGCGCAGCTTCGGGAGCGACGGGAGGGGCGGCCTGAGGGGCGCCCGGCTCGCCTGCTTGTGGCGCGGGCTGAGCGGCCTCGGGAGCGGCTCCCGGCACGGCTTGATCGGCGCTTTCGTTCTCGGCCGTCGCAGGCTCGGGGGCTTCGTCAGGCTTGGACTTGGCGCCCTTGTCAGCCGATGCCGCCAGAAACGGATTGAGATCGAGATGATCGAACGCGAGCGCCGCTCTTACATGCGGACGCGGGTTCTGCAACGTCACGACCGCCTGGCCCTGGCCGCTCGCATGTTCGAGCGCGAAGCGCGCCTTGGTAAAGGTCACCTCTTGCTCGGTCCAGGCAAGATCGCTTGCAAGCTCGCCGTCGCCGATGGCGGTCGCGGCCGCAGGCCGTTCGCGCATCCAGGCAAGCAGAGACGGAACGGAATGGACCTTGGCCGACAGCTGGCCGTGCCCCGAGAAGTCTGGCCTCGTCATGACGTCGCCCTCGAAACGGGCGGCGATCGCCGGATTGTCGAGCGAGACGACGACGCGGGCCGGGCGCTTGGCGCGCAGGTCGGCAAGCGTTGTGATTTCGATGCCGAAATCGACCGGCTGATCCTTCCACACGAACTTGCCGGTGCCGGTGAGCGGATCGGTCAGAGTGGGCAGACTCACGGTGGCGTCGATGTGCTCGATCCGTCGCTCGGTGCCCTTCTCGTCGTAGACGATGTCCACCGTGCCGTCTTCGATGCGCACGTCCTTGAGCCGAATATCGCGGTCGGACTCGCCGCCGCCGGCCGCTGCCTTGATGGCGTGCGGCCGGTTCGGTGCGACCTCGCTTCGCTGTTGCACCTGCTCCTTGCCGAGACGCAGCGTGACGACCGGACGCACCAGGACGACCTGTTCGGCATCGACGTCGCGGCTCAGAAGCTGGCTGAAGGCAAGGTCGAGCTCGAGCCGGCCGATGGCGATATCGGTGGTGCCGGCGTGCGCCTCGGGATCGGCAATGGACGCCTCGGTGATGACGACATGCGGGCGCGGGGTGAAGAGGAGAGTGGTCGTGCCGTTGACCTTGAGCTCGCGCCCGGTCTGTTCCTTGATGCGGGCCGCCACGCGCTCGCGCACCCAGTCCGCCGAGATAAGGAGATTGACGGCGACGAGCGCGGCGACAAGGACCCCGACGATGCCGCCGGCGACCGCGAGAATGCGCTTCGCGCGCGGGGTTAGCGGCGGCAGTTGCGGAAGCCGCGCCCAAATCGGCGCGTTATCGTTCTGTTCTCTCTGCATCGGTCCCGGACCCGCGCGAGATTAGCCCGACAAATACGGTGAGAATAGGAATTGCGGCCCAGGTGCGGCCGGGAAAATGCCGTCGCGGCGGCCGATTTGCGCGGAAGACAGGCGGCCTCAGCGCACCAGGATCGCGTGGTTGTCCCAACTGTAGTTCGAGGACTGCCGCCCCGATTCGCCGCCGGCGTCGGCCGTCACCAGCCAGCCTTCACCGCTGGTCAGAAGAAAGGTCGCACTTCGGTGCGTCGGGGCAAGCCCGCAGCCGTCGTCGAGGTCCGATACCCCGAGATAGCGGCGGCTCGCCACATCCCAATAGGTGATGAGGCCTCCCTTCGGCGCCGACGCCGCGACGATCGTGCCGCTCGCATCGCCGGCGACGGAGCCGATGTAATTTTTCAGGCCGATCTGCGTCTCGTCGGGGGCCGGCACGACGACGAGCGGCTCGCCGCGGCGATGGAAACCGATGAGCGGCGGCGCATCCTCCTCCGGCCCGCGATACTGGCAGCCGAACACAACCGTGTCGCCTGAAGCGATGGCGAGATGGCGGATCGAGAGCTGATGCAGCTCGTGCGGAAGACGCTGCTCCTCGAGGAGGTCTCCCGTCTCGACATCGACATAGACGAGCGACGGCTGCATATCGGGAATGTTGAGCTCGCCCTCGCTGTCGGGACTGGTGCGGATGCCGCCATTGGCGATCACCAGCGTGCGGCCGTCGGAGAGGAGCTGAATATCGTGCGGCTCCATGCCGTGCGCGGGGAACTCGCCGATCTGCCGGTAGCCGTCGGTCGCATCGCGCACACCGATGACGCCGCGCCCGCCAGCGTAGTCGTTCTCGGTCGCGTAAAGCAGCCTGCCGTCAGCGGAGAAGGCGCCGTGGCCGAAGAAATGGCGGTCTGGCTTCGAGGCGAACCAGACGGGCGGACGGGAGTCGAGCGGGATCGCCACGCCGAAGCGTCCTGGCCTTCTTGCGAAGGTCACCCATTCGCTGCCGTCAGGCTTGAGCGCGATATCGTGGCCGCGGCCGGGAAGCTCGATCGCGCGGACATCGCCGCGCTCCAGATTGAACAGAGCCGCGGAATAGGTGCCGCGATCGTCCCTGCGTGCGGCAGCGAAGCACTCCGCCTCGAAGGCGGCGGCGGCCTTTCCCGGCAGCGCCAGCGTGGCGGCGCCCCCGGCGAGGGCGATCAGAAGCGCGCGGCGGTCGATCTCCATCGCCTAATCTCCATCCATGGCGTTGAAGCCGAAGCTAAGGCCAGCGCCCCGCGCGATGATGTCGCCGGCGGTCTGGCCTGCGCTCTTCAACCCGACGCGCACCGCTTCGAGCTTGGTGCGGAGCGCCTCGTCGCCCGCCGCCTCGGCGATCGGTTTGCCGATGCCGCCGAGCACCTCGATGGCGTGGTCGAGGTCGAACAGGATCGAGTCCTCCACGCCCGGCGAGTCGGCGGCGACGACCTGAGCGAAGCCGCCCTTCTCGAACAGGAGCCTGACACCTTCGAGATTGCCCACGGCGTTGGCGAAGGTGAGGTCGCTGCGCCAGAACGCGGCGAGCTTCGGCTTTGCCTCGTCAGCGCTCTGGCCGAGAGGCTTGCCGAGCTTCTGGTCGCGCACGAGCTCGATGCCCGAGGCGAAGGCCTTGAACAATTCGAGCGTCACCTCTTTCGGCGAATGATAGATCGCGCCGTCCGCAGCGGGCCCGAGAAACGCCTTCTCGTAGGCCGAGCCCTCGCGCCAGCCCTCGACCACGTTCTTGGCGATGCGGTCGACGTTGACGGCGACGGCTGAGGCGAATTGACAGCGGAAGGCGCCAGCTCCGCCGACCTCGGGCAGTGGCGCGGTCCCGTCCACGACCTTGGCGCCTTGTGCGAGCGCGTCCGCGCCGTCGCCGTAGAGCAGATATTCGAGCGCGGGCAGCCCCTGAAGCGCCACGCTTTTCGCGGCCAGCTCATCGGGAAGCGTCACCGAATTTTCCTGCTTGTTGAGAGCGTCCTGCACCTGACGCAAGCCGATGCTCTTGGGATCGGGCCAATAGAACAAGCGCTCGTAGCGATGATCCTGCACAATAGGACCGAAGCGGAAGATCTCGACCTTGCTCCAAGCATCGGCCGTGCCGGCGAAGGCATCCCTGGCGGCTTGAAGTGCGTCAGGCGAGGGCTGCTTGCACAGCGCCCCGATGTTGTCGTTGAGCGCGCCCGTGGCCTTGGCAAGTGTCGAATAGCCGGGGCGGATCACCTCGGTGAGTGAGGCCTGCGCGATCGCCGCATGATCCGCCTCAGCGCGGGCGGGTGACGTTGGGACAAGCAGTGCTATGGCCGCTGCGCAAACAAAGCCGAGCCGGATTGTGACGCGAAGTTGCCACTTGCTCTCCCCTCCCCCCTTTTCGGGGAGGGATAGGGAGGGGGGTTGCAATAAAGACGCCGGCCATACCCCCCTCCGCGCGCCCGTTCGGCGCGCGTGCTTCCCCACAAGGGGGGAGCGGACCAGAGAGGTGGCTCCGAGCATAATCACAGCGAGTTCACGAAGGCGACGAGGCGGTCGCGATCTTCCTTCGAGAGCGCGGCGAACTTGTCGCGGGCGCTTTGCGCCTCTCCGCCGTGCCAAAGGATCGCCTCGGTGATGTTGCGCGCGCGGCCGTCGTGGAGGAACAGCGTATGGCCGTTGACGATTTGGGTGAGGCCGATGCCCCACAGCGGCGCCGTGCGCCACTCACTGCCGTTCGCCTCGCCCTCGGGCCTGTTATCGGACAACCCCTCGCCCATGTCGTGCAGCAGCATATCGGTATAGGGATAGATGAGCTGGTGCGACAAGTGCGGCTGCCCCGGAGCCTCGCCCGTCATGAATTTCGGCTTATGGCAGCTCGTGCAACCGATCCCGTAAAACAGCTCCTTTCCCTTGAGCACCTCGGGATCGTCAGGCTTGCGGCGCGCCGGAACAGCGAGGTTCTTCGAGTAGAACGCCACCATGTTGAAGAGATCGTCGCCCACCTCGACGTTCTGATATTTCGGTGAGTCGCCGGTCGGGGCGGCGAGGCACGCGGGCTCCTTCTCGGTGCAGTCGCCATGGCCCCTGGGGATCATGGTGGTCGATAGGCCGATATCGCCGTTGAACGCCTCCGCCGCCTGCTGGGCAATGGTCGGGATGCCGGCCTTCCAACCGAAGCGCCCGAGCATCAGCTTTTGCTGCTCGCGCGACCAGACCATGTTGGGCTTGCCCGAGATGCCATCCTTGTCGGCGTCGTCGGGATCGGCGTTAGCGAGAATCTGCTCGTCGGGAACTGCTTCGAGCAAGCCGAGCCCGATCATCTGCGGCGCCACGCGCGGGCTCAACATGATGTCGGGGCTCGCGGGCCCATAGCCGAGATCGGTCAGCGAATAGGCCGGCACCCTAAGGCTCACGATTTCTCCGCCGGCGAGCTTCACCTCCTTTTCCTTGTAGGCGATGTTGAGCTTGCCTTCCCCCTTGATGCCCTGAATGGCGAAATCCTGGAGCTGCCCGCCATAGGTTGGATCGGGCAGAGAGTTCACCTTATGGGCTTCGAGCAAGGCCTTTTCCTCCTCGGTCGAAGGCGGCACCGAGAGGCGCACGAGCATCGAGCCTGACGTGTCGGGAACGTCCGTCGACAGAGGCGGATGGCCGCGCCCGTCCTTCAAGTGGCAATTCTGGCAGGCGCGTGAGTTGAACAGAGGCCCGAGCCCGTCTGAGGCGTCGGTCGACGACGGGGCGGACACCCAGTTCTTGCGGAAGATGCCGTTGCCGACCTTGAAGTCGAGCTCGCGCTTGAAATCCATGTTGCCCGAGGAGAGCGAAAATGCGTTCGGCGTGTCGGTCGAGCCGCGCGAAGTCGCCTCGCCGCCCGGTTTCGCTTCGCCCGGCTCGAGCTTGGTGAAATCGGTCGTGGGCGCGAGCGGCGCCGGAAGCGCGACGCCGGCGTCCTCGCCGTAGGTTGCCATGGCACCGGCAAGGAGCGGCAAGGCGGCGCCGAAGGCGACGGCGCCGAGGAGAAGGGCGCGCGGCGCTTTCCTCGGCATCTTATCCTTCGGTTTGTCCGCAATGCGGTGGGCGTATCTGAAATGGGGTGAGTGCACGCGTCCTTCGTCAAAAGCTCAAGCTGGTGCGCGCCCCCAAGACCGTCGCGTCGTCAATGCCCGCAACATTGCCGCCAGGCTGGAAGATGTATTGGAAATCGGGCTGTACCGTCCAGCCCGGCTTGACCTCATAAGTATAACAGATCTCGACCAGGGCCTCGTAATTGCGCGCCGCCGGCTCGCCGGAGTCGACATCGAAGCTGTGCACGGAATTCGAGATGCCGGTATAGGCGAAGCCGATGGCAAGCCCGTCATTGGGCCTTCCCGGAATCATGCCGGTGAAAGTGACACCGGTATCGAAATAGAAGTCGACAAGATTGCGATCATCTGGCGCGCCTATGACGCGACCGAACACGCCGACGCCCTTGGAGTCCTCACTGCCGGGCACGCGCCAGACGAGCTGATCGATGATGCCGTACAGGCCCCAATCGTTGTCGAGCATCTTGGGGGGATTGCCGGTGACGGCGATCATGCCGCCTCCGGAATCGAAGCGCTGATCGGCGAACTCGCCGAAGTGATTCCAGCCGCCGAACTTGATGGTACCGGCAAGTTTGTCCTGATTATAGCTGTAAGCGCCTTCGGCCAGGAGCAAAGGCGGGGCGTCGAGGCTGAAGTCGAGACCGTCGCTGTTGCACACCTGGGGATTGGGACTGCCGCAGTGCGGCGCGGGATCGCCATTATAGACGCCGATCATAAGGCTCAGCTTTTGGCTCGGATCGATCTTGACCCGCACACCCGGGGTCGCCAGCGGATAGGCTGGGCCGCCTCCCGGCAAGTCCGACGCCGCGATCGACGGCCAACCCCACGTGCCGTTGAGAAACCAGCCGCCGCCCTCGCTGATGATGAACTCGGCATCGGCGGCGAGTTGCCCAAACTTGATGGCGAGCTTGTCATCGAACAGATGCTGCTCAAACCACAACTCGAACAGACGCGTGGATGGCGTTGCCTCGAGACTTGAGACAGGCATCAGGCTGCCGATATTGGCGGCAGTGATCGAGTTGCCGTGGATCTGGAAGGCATCGGCATGGAAGCAAAGGCCCTTCCAAAATCCGAGCTTATGCATATCGGCTTTCAGATAGAGCTCGAGCACGCCGTCGTACTCGACGCCCTGGTCGAAGCCGCCCCAATTGCCGAAGCTCTCTCCGTAATAGACGCCGCCGATCTCCACTCCATGACGCCCGAGCGCCTTGCGCACGCCGAACGGATCGATCGGAACAACGGCATCCTCCGGCATGCCGGTCGTCACCGAGGCGCCATGGGCAACTTCGGCCTCGCTAAGCTCGCACTCGGCGCGCGCCCCGGTGGAGCTGGAGAAGATGGCAGCAGCGAGCAGCCCGCCTGCGCCGAGCGCTTTCAAGCAGGTCGATGCCAGACGCCTGATCGAGGAAATGGGTCTTACAAGGTCGCAAAGTGCGATCTGCCATACGGTCATTCTTTGAAGCCCCCCGGCTCTTTTTTGCATTTCTCGGCCAGCGTTTGATGATGTGTTGGGTTGCTATGTTTTAGCGTATGCCTAAGCAGGTCTCCCTCGTCGATGGCAACCGATCCGGCGCTCGCTCAATGCGCCTCTGTCCCTGTCAAGGCCTTGCTCTCCTCCTGCACCTTGCCCGGATTATCCAGGCTCTCGGAGCCTTCGAACTTGATCGACTGAAGGTTGAGAGCCGCCACCGCGCGCTCGAGGGATTTGGTCTGGTCAAGCAGAGCATCGACGGCGCGCTGCACGACCGCATTCCCCGCATCGTTCCCCTCGCCGATCATCTGATCGTAGGATTCGGTGGTGAGGGCGCGGAGATAGAGCGCGTTCATCGCGTCCATGGTGGCGTCGAGCTTGGCGCGAACCTCGGCATCGACCTCCGGCGACTTCGCCTTCACGAGATCGGAGATCGAGGGGCCTGAGACGAGCGAGCGGTCGGCGCGGCGATAGGCGCCGAGATAGACGTTGCGGATGCCGAGCGCGTCGAAGAAATGCGAAGCGTGGGTGTTGTCCGAGAAGCAGTCGTGCTCCTCCTCGGGGTCGTGGATCATGAGTCCGAGCTTCATGCGCTCGCCGGCGAGTTCGCCGTAGGAGAGGCTGCCGAGACCGGTCATGATGGCGGCGAGTCCCGCCTCGTCGCTGCCGGTCATGAGGTGCTTGCGCGCCTCACCGTCGGGGCCCCACTGCGCCGCCATCCAGGAGAGATCGTCAACGAGGAGATCGGTGGCGGTGCGGAGATAGTCGGCGCGTCGCGCGCAGTTTCCGTGCGTGCAGTTCTTGAGGTCGTAGTCGGTCGCCGGGCGATTGCCGTTGCCGGGGCCGGTGCCGTTCAGATCCTGGCCCCACAGGAGGAACTCGATGGCGTGGTAGCCGGTGGCGACGTTGGCCTCGACGCCGCCCGCCTCCTGAAGCACGTCGGCGAGCAGCTCCTTGGTGATCTTCGACGTGTCGAGCTTCTTGCCGCCGATGACAAGCGAGGTGTTGGCGATGACGTTGGCGGTATAAAGCTCGTTCTCGGCCGAATCCGTGCCGTAGATCGAAGTGTCGACATAGTCGATCAGGCCTTCATCGAGCGGCCAGGAATTCACCCGGCCCTCCCAATCGTCGATGATCGCATTGCCGAAACGGAACGCCTCGGTCTGCATGTAAGGAATGCGGGCAGCGATCCACGCAGCGCGCGCGGCGCGCAGATTATCGTCGGTCGGATCGGCGAGGAAAGCATCGACCGCGAGCTTGAGAGTTCGCGCGGTACCGGCCGAGTCGGAATAGGCGGCCTCGGCGATGTCGGCGTAAGTCTTGATCACATCCCTGGGCGTCGGCTCGGCGGCAGCGGCCGGAGACAAGGCGAGAGAAAGTCCGAGCGCAAAGGCTGCAATCGGGAAAGCCGTCCGATAATCGCGAAGCATGCTTGGTCCTTGGTCCCTTGTTGGCCCCGCCCCCTCCCCTCGGCGCCGCAAATTTGCGGCGGCCCGCCGGCGCGAACCGTTGGGCCGCCGCAAGGCTGAGATGAGGAAACATCCTAAGCCTTCGCTTGGGATATTTCAGACATCCGGGCTGGGCGGCCGGATGTCTTGCCAAGACAATACCGCGACCGCTAACATGCATGAAGTGAACTCTTTTCAGCAGAATAGTTGCATATAATGCATCTCAGGGAAGTCGACGCCAATCTGCTCGTGACGCTGGACGCGCTCCTCGTCGATGCGAGCGTAACCCGCGCGGCCGAACGGCTCGGGCGGAGCTCCTCGGCCATCAGCCACGCCCTCGCCAAGCTGCGCGAAATCTTCGCCGACGAGCTGTTCGTCCGCGCCGGCCAGAAGCTCGTGCCCACGGCCAAGGCGCGCGAGCTTGCGCCGACGGTGCACGTGATCCTCGCCGGCATGGAGAGCCTGCTGCGGCCGAGCAAGCCGTTCGACCCGTCGCTCGCCTTCCGCGATTTTTCCATCGCGGCGAGCGAGGCCGGCGAGCTCATCCTGCTTCAGCCGCTCCGGCGGCGCCTGGCGCAGGCGGCGCCGAGCGTCAATGCCGGCTGGATGCCGTCGCATCGCGAGGAGACCGTGGAAGCGCTGCGCGCCGGGCGCTGCCACTTCGTCATCGACACCGAGGGTCTGACCGTCCAGGCGCCGGATATCCGCACCGCGAAACTGGTCGAGGACCGCTTGGTGACGCTGGCAAGGCCGGGCCACCCGCTCGAAAAGCGGCGCCCCAAGGCGGCGGCCTTCGCGGGTGCGGAGCATATCGAGGTGAACTCGCTGCCGGCACTTCAGTCGATCGACCGCGCGCTTTCCGAAGACCGCGTCTCCTGCCGGGTCGCCGCGCGGGTCTCGTCGGTCCTGGTCGGGCTCCTGCTCGCGCTCAACAGCGATGCGCTGCTCACGCTGCCCGCCTCGCTCGCCGCAATTCTCGAGCGGCAATTCGGGCTCGTGCGCATTTATCAGCCCTTCGCCCAGGTCGGCTTTCCGTTGAGGCTGTTCTGGCATTCGAGCTATGACCGTGACGAATGCCACGAGTGGGTGCGCGGCGAGATCGGCGCGCTCGCGCGGGACATCGAGGCGGGAACGTGACGAGAGACGCATGGGCGTGAGCGCGCGGCGGTTCCTGTTTGCCGCGCTCACGCTTTGCGGCTTTGGTGTCGTCGCGCCGGCAGCGGCAGCAACCCCCGAAGACCTCGAGGCGGGCCTTACCCTCGCCATCGGCGGCGCGCCGAAGACGCTCACGCTTCCCGAGGCGATGGCCGCGCTCAATATCCCCTCGGTCAGCCTCGCGCTGATCGATCAGGACCGCATCGCCTTCACCCGCGCCTATGGCGAGGGCGTGACGCCCGACACGCTGTTCCAGGCGGCGTCGCTGTCGAAATTCGTGGCGGCGATCGGCGCCATGCGGCTCGTGGACCGGAAACGGCTCGATCTCGATGGCGACGTCAATGCAAGCCTCACCTCCTGGCGGGTTCCGGCCAACGATCTCGACAAGGATCATCCCGTGACCTTGCGCGGGCTGCTCAGCATGACGGCGGGGATCGGCGTGCCGGGCTTTCTCGGCTACGCGCCGGACACGCCGTTACCGACGCTCAGGCAAATTCTCGACGGCGCGCCACCGGCCAACTCGGCGCCGGTCACCGTGATCGACGTGCCCGGTCGCGCTTATCATTACTCCGGCGGCGGCTACGAAATCGCCGAGGCGCTCATGGTCGATGCGTTGCGCGCGCCCTTCGTACCGGCGATGGACGATCTCGTGCTCAAGCCCGCCGGCATGACGCATTCGACCTTCGCCCAGCCGTTGCCCGATGAGCTCAGGGCGAACGCGGTCACGGGCCATCTCGGAGACGGCACGGAAATCGAGGGCGGCTTCCATGTGTTCCCGGAGCATGCGGCGGCAGGCTTGTGGTCGACGCCAACCGACATCGCCAACCTTCTGCTCCTTTTGGCGAGGGCCTGGCGCGGCGAGAGCGCTCTGTTCCTCAAACCTGAGACGGCGCGCGAGATGCTGAGGCGCCAGGCGGTCGGCGCCTACGGCCTCGGCGCGGCCATCGCCGACAGCGAGGGGGCGCTTATCGTCATGAAACGCGGTCAGAATGTCGGCTACCAGTCCTACCTGATCCTCCTTCCCGGCCAGGGCCAAGGCATGGTGGTGATGACCAACTCCGACAATGGCTCGGTCCTCGCCGAGGCGCTGATCCGCAGGGCGGCCGAACTCTATGGCTGGCCGGCCCTTCCGGCGCTCGCCGACTAGGGTTGACCGGGATCAGAGCAGGCCCCTGGTTTCTGTCATAACCCTCCAGTACGATAGCGCCCTTGCGCCCGTCTGCCCGAGGGCGGGCCCCGGAGGAAACAATGCCCGTATGGTTCCGCGCCGGCCTCGTCGCCGCGCTTTTTATTGTCCTCGCCACCCCCACCCAAGCCGCAAAGAAGACTTTTCAAGACGATGCTTTAGACGATGCGGCGATCACGCTGATCGCCGACCTCAAGGATCAAGCCGGCACCGTCGAGAAACCGCTGATCAAGCTGAAGCAAGACGCCGATGCGGCGCTCAAGTCGCAGGACCTGTCAGGCGCGGCCGACATCTATGCTCAGATCGTCACCGTGACGCCCGAGGACGCCGCAGCCTGGCGCAGGCTCGCCGATATCTGGCTCGCGATTCCGGTCAGCGACGAGGATGACGGCTCGACCCGCTTCGAGAACGCGACCACGGCCGCCTACATTTCCTATCAGCGCGCGACCAATGCCAAGGACGAGGCGGCGGCGCTCGTCACGCTCGCCAATGCTTTCGGCAAGCGCGACGAGTGGCGGCAAGCGCTGAATGTGCTCAAGATCGCGCTTGCGCTCAACGAGACGCCGGAGCTCAAGTCGCTCTACGCTTCGCTGCGCGAGAAGTACGGCTTCCGCGTCTCGAATTTCAGCGTCGATTCCGACTCGTCCGCACCGCGCGCCTGCTTCCAATTCTCGGAGAAGCTGCCGAAGCGCACCGACTTCGCGCCGTTCGTTTCGGTTGCGGGCCAGGACAAGCCGGCGATCTCGGTCGACGACCAGCAGCTCTGCGTCGAAGGACTGAAGCACGGCGAGACCTACTCCATCACGCTTCGCGCGGGATTGCCGTCGACGGTCGATGAGACCCTGCTCAAGGATGCCGATTTCACCATCTACGTGCGCGACCGCAGCCCCTCGGTGAGGCTTGCCGGCAAGGCCTATGTGCTGCCGCGCACCGGCCAGCAGGGCATCCCGCTCGTCAGCGTCAACACCGACGCGCTCAAGGTCACCATCTACCGTATCGGCGACCGCAGCCTGCTCGACAACGTGCTGGGCTACGATTTCGAGCGCAATCTCTACGGCTATTCGCTCGACGAGATCGCCGATCAGAAGGGCGAGAAGGTTTGGACCGGCGAGCTCAAGGTCGAGAAGGAGCTGAACCAGGAGATCACCACCGCCTTCCCCGTCAACGAGGCGGTGCCGGCCATGCAGCCCGGCGTCTATCTGCTCGCGGCACGCCCCGCCAATCTTCCCGGCGACGATTACGGCGAGCGGGCCACGCAATGGTTCATCGTCTCGGACCTCGGGCTCACCGCCTATTCGGGGGCGGACGGCATCCATGCCTTCGTCAATTCGCTCGCGACCACGGCGCCGGTCGGTAACGTCGAGATCAGATTGCTCGCCCGCAACAACGACGTGCTTTCGGTCAAGAAGACCGACGCATCGGGCGCAGTCGCCTTCGAGCCGGGGCTCGCGCGCGGCGAGGGCGGGCAGGCGCCTGCCATGCTCATCGCGTCGAGCGACGGCGGCGACTATGCCTTCCTCAATCTCACGCAGTCGGCCTTCGATCTGACTGACCGGGGCGTCGCGGGCCGCGAGCCTCCGGGGGCTCTCGATGCGTTCGTGTTCACCGAGCGCGGCGTCTACCGCACCGGAGAGACGGTCTATGTGACCACGCTGCTCCGCAATGCCGACGGCGTTGCGGTGCCGGATGTCGATCTCACCATGGTGGTCGAGCGGCCTGACGGGGTCGAATATCGCCGCACCGTGGTGCCCGATCAGGGGCTCGGCGGGCGCACGCTTGCCATTCCCATCATCTCCTCGGCGCAAACCGGCACTTGGCGCGTCGCTGTCTATTCCGATCCCAAGCAGCCCTCGATCGGGGAAGCGAGCTTCCTCGTCGAAGATTACGTGCCGGATCGGCTCGAGTTCGATCTCGGCAGCGATGCGACCAGCATCTCACCGGACGCGCCAGCCAAGATCACACTCGACGGCCGCTTCCTCTATGGCGCGCCCGCTGCCGGCCTCGACATCGAGGGCGAGGTCAACATCGTCAGGACCGAGGAACGTCCGGGCTATGCGGGCTACGTGTTCGGCTTGAACGCGAAGGACGAGCCGGAAGAAGACGAGAGTGCGGCCGAGGCCATTCCGCTTGCCGACCTGCCGCAGACCGACGCGCAAGGCAAGGCGACCTTCACCGTCGATCTCAGCAAGCTACCCGAGTCGACCAGGCCGCTTCAGGCCAATATCAATGTCAGGCTCGCCGAGCCGGGCGGCAGGGCGGTGCAGCGCAGCCTGTCGCTACCCATTGTGCCGCCGTCCAACATGATCGGGGTGAAGCCGCTGTTCACCGGCAGCGCGCTCGGCGATCAGGACACGGCGAATTTCGATGTCGCCATGGTCGCGCCCGACGGCAAGCAGATCGAGGCCAAGGGCCTCAAATGGCAGCTCCTCAGCATCGACTCCAAATATCAGTGGTACCGCTCGAACGGTTATTGGAATTACGAGCCGGTCAAGGTGACCCGCCGCGTCGCCGACGGGGTGATCGATATCGCGCCCGACAAGCCGGGCAAGATCTCGGTCCCCGTCACCTGGGGCCGCTACCGGCTCGAAGTGGCGAGCGCCGACCCGAACGGGCCTGAGACCACGTACGGCTTCGATGCAGGGTTCTACGCCCAATCCGCGGCCGACACGCCCGATCTGCTCGAAATCGCTCTCGACAAGAAGGAGTACAAGCCGGGTGATGAGATGACCGTGGCGGTGACGGCGCGAAGCGAGGGGCAAATCACCCTTGCCGTGATCGGCGACAAGCTGCTCACCACCACGACGACCGACGTCAAGCCGGGACTCGTCAAGCTGCCGCTGACCGTCGGTCAGGACTGGGGGACCGGCGCCTATGTGCTCGCCACGCTGCGACGGCCGCTGGATGAGGCCGAGAAGCGCATGCCGGGCCGTGCCATCGGCGTGCAGTGGTTCGGTATCGACAAGTCCGCGCACACGATCGGGGTGGCCATGGACCTGCCGCAGCTGATCAGGCCCGAGACCACACTCCGCGTTCCGATCAAATTCAGTGGGCTCGCGCCGAACGAACAGGCGCGCGTCGTCGTCTCGGCGGTCGATGTCGGCATCCTCAATCTAACGAACTACAAAGTGCCCGACCCCGACACGTATTATCTCGGCCAGCGCAAGCTCTCCTCCGAGATCCGCGATCTTTACGGCCAGCTGATCGACGGCATGCAGGGCACCAAGGGCCAGATCAGGACGGGCGGCGACGGCGGTGAAGGCGAGTTGAACGGAAGTCCGCCGACCCAGCCGCCGCTTGCGCTCTATTCCGGCATCGTTTCCGTCGGTCCCGACGGCACCGCCGAGGTCAGCTTCGACATTCCCGCCTTCGTCGGCACGGTGCGCGTGATGGCGGTCGCCTGGAGCAACGACAAGGTCGGGCACGCCTCGGCCGACGTCGTGGTGCGCGATCCCGTGGTGCTGACCGCCACCCTTCCGCGCTTCCTGCTCATGGGAGACAGAAGCACGCTCAGGCTCGACCTCGACAATGTCGAGGGCGAGACCGGCAACTATCAGATCGCGGTCTCGACCGAAGGTCCGTTCAGCGTTGAAGGCCCCGATAAGACGCTTCCCCTCGATGCCAAGAAGCGCGGCGGCGTGAGCCTGCCCATCTCGGCGACGGGCGTGGGAGACGGCGCCGTGTCGGTCGCGGTCACGGGTCCCGGCGATTTCTCTGTGCAGCGGAAATATCCGCTCCAGGTGAAGCCGGCGACGCAGGTCCTGGCGCGACGCACGGTGAAGCCGCTCAATCCGGGCCAGAGCGTCACGCTGACGAGCGACGTGTTCAGCGACCTCGTGCCGGGCACCGGCAAGGTCGCGCTGTCGGTGACGCCGTCGGCCGCGCTCGACGTGGCGAGCCTGCTTCAGGCGCTCGATCGCTATCCGCTCGGCTGCACTGAGCAGGTCGTCAGCCGCGCCCTGCCGCTGCTCTACGTCAACGAGATGGCGCTCGACGCGCAGCTCGCGGTCGATCCCGGCATCGACGAACGCATCGCCAAGGCGATCGGGACGGTGCTCGCCCGCCAAGGCTCGGAAGGCTCGTTCGGACTGTGGTCGCCGGGCGGTGACGACGCCTGGCTCGACGCCTATACGACCGACTTCCTCACCCGCGCCAGGG
>NZ_DASRGO010000125.1:0-22481 GCF_035650995.1 Methyloceanibacter sp.
GCTGCTCAATCAGGTCTACGAGCCCGCGCTGCTCGAGTTCCAGATGGCCAGCGTCGACCGCACCAAGCACCCGAAATGGTACCGGGTCGGCATCTCGACGCCGGAGGAAGCGGCGATGAAGGCCGAGCTCGGCAAGGCGCCCGATCGCACGCTCAACTTCTACACGGCGGACTTGCCCGACGGGCTGCTCGGCTGGGCCACCTTCCCCTGGTATCTCGGCGCCTATCCGGTGATGGACGGCGTCGTCATCAATCAGATGTCGCTGCCGGGGTCGGCCGAGGAATCGCCCTACAATCTCGGCATGACCGCAGTACACGAGATCGGGCACTGGTGCGGCCTGTTCCACACCTTCGAGAATGGCTGCAACGATCCCGGCGACGAGATCTCGGATACCGCCTATGAGGCCAACTCGGCGTCGGGCTGCCCGCTCGGGCAGAAGTCGGCGTGCGAAAACGAGACGCGCTTCAATCCGGTCGAGAACTACATGGACTATTCCGACGATGCCTGCATGAAGCAGTTCACCCCGCTCCAGTTCCAGCGCATCAAGGACATGGTGGGATATTACCGCTACCAGTTGCAGCCCGCGGTGCACCGGTCGGCGCTGCTCGAGCGCTTGCGCGAAGAATTGGAGTGAGCGCCCTCCGCGCAAGTCTCGCTCTGCTCGCCGTCATCGCGGGCACGGGGCAGGCCCTCGCCTTCAAGAACCTCGCCGCGTGCGACCTCGTCATGGCGGCCTCAGGCCAAACCCCGTTCGCGATCGAGCCCGAGGCCTGGCAGTCCTATCAGAGCGAGGTCTCCTCAATTCTCGCCGGCGTCGCTGGCAACGATCTGAGCCAGGCCGCGGATCGGCTGGTCGAGGCGCAAGAGAGCGCCTTATCGGCGATCGCCGATGACGACGCCTACAAGGACTACCTCGCCGGCGACAATTGCCTTGTGCTCAAAAGCCTGACCACCCAGGGAACCGACGCCGCGCTCGCCGCAGCCGACCCTTCGACGCAGCCTCTCGTGCTCGACCGGGCCCGCGCTGTGGCGAATGCGGTGCGGGCACAGATGGATATGATCTCGCGTTCGGCACGCTTCCGCTCGGGTCGCGACCAGACGCTGCTCGCCGCCCGCTATTATTGCTTCGCGGCGGGGGTGACCGAGGCCCTCGTCGCGGGCGACAAGCTTGCGGACATCCCGCTCAACACCTACGGGCCGACCATAGGCTGCAAGGACGTGGGCAGAGTAGAATAGGAGCGCGGGAACCTGTCATGGAGGTCACAATGATCCTGAGACGTCTCGTTCTTGCCGTGCTCCTCCTCGCCGCGCCCGCGGCTTACGCCGGCGACGACGGCCCCTATCTGTTCGATCTCCTGAAGCAGCCCGCTTACCTCGCTTCGTGGAAGGCGATGCTCAAAGGCGAGCAGGTGCCCGCCTGGGTCGCGAGCTACGCTAAGACCTTCGACGGACCGTCCTCGCCGTCGAAGACGGTCACGGTCGGCGGCCAAGCCTATATGCTCGGCTGGGTGTGCAAGGCGCACGATTGCGGCGACAATCAGCTCCATGTGCTGTTCGCGCCGCAGGGCAAACAGGCGTGGGGACTTCTTGTCTCCGGGTCGAACCAGAAATGGCTGGGCAGGCCCGATGCCGGCATCCAGGCCGCGATCACCGGCAACATGGACCAATGACGCGACGGCTGTCCGAAGGATCGCTCAGTGGATGAGTTCGAACAACTCGCGCCGCTATGCTTCGTGCTGATGCCGTTCGGCAAGAAGCTCGATACGGCCGGGCGCGTGACCAATTTCGACGCGGTGTACGAGAAGATCATCGCGCCGGCCGTGGCCCGCGCCGGTCTCGAGCCGATCAGGGCCGACGAGGAGAAGATCGGCGGCACCATCCACAAGCCGATGTTCGAGCGGCTGATGCTTTGCCACTACGCCGTGGCCGACATCACCGGCGCCAATCCCAACGTGTTCTACGAGCTCGGCGTGCGCCACGCCATGCGCCCGCGCTCGACGGTGATCGTGTTCGGCGAAGGCACCGTGCTGCCCTTCGACATCGCGCTGTTGCGCGGCATCCTCTACAAGACGGACGCGATCGGCGAACCGGTCGACGCCGAAGCCGTCATCGCCGCCATCGCCGACCAGCTTATCGCCGCGCGCGGCAACCCGCACGACGACAGCCCGATCTTCCAGTTGATCGAGGACATGCCGCGCATCGAGGTCGATCACAGCAAGACCGACTCGTTCCGCTCGCAATACAACTACTCGAAGAAATACAAGGATCGGCTGCGCCAGGCGGTAAAACAGGGCGCGGACGCGGTGCAGGCGGTCGCGGCAGAGCCAGCGCTTGCCAACCTGCTCGAGGTCGAGTCGGGCGTCGTGGTCGATCTTTTCCTTTCGCTCCGCGATGTGAAGGCCTATCGGGCGATGATCGAGCTTTACGAGCGCATGCCGCTCCCGCTCAAGCGCGCCAAGATGATGCGCGAGCAGCTCGGCTTTGCGCTCAACCGCGAGGGGCACTTTCAGGAGGCCGAGAAGGTACTCACCGAGGTGATCGCCGAGTTCGGCCCGTCGAGCGAGACGAACGCGCTGCTCGGCCGCATCTACAAGGACCGCTGGGATCTCGCCAAGAAAGAAGGCCTGCCGGAGGCCCGCGCGCTGCTCAAGAATGCGATCGAGGCCTATCTCGCCGGCTTCGAGGCGGATTGGCGCGACGCCTATCCCGGCATCAACGCGGTGACGCTCATGGAGATGATGCCGAAGCCCGATCCCCGCCAAGCCGAAATCCTGCCCGTGGTGCGCTACTCGGCCGCGCGCAAGGCGGCGCGCGCGCCCGACTATTGGGATCACGCGACGCTGCTCGAGCTTGCCGTGCTTGCGCGTGATGCGGACGACGCCGAGGAGAAGCTGGGCGAGGCGCTTTCCGTCGGTCGCGCCTCCTGGGAGCTGGAGACCACGGCGCGCAATTTGCGGTTGATCCGCGAGATGCGCGAGGGCCGCGGCGAGGATGCAGCGTGGATCAAGCGGATCGAGGAGACGCTGACGGAGCGCGCGAAAGCCCTCGAAGCGCAAAAGGCTGCGGGGTGAGGTCCCCGTTTCTCCATCGCACGTCATGCCCGGGCTTGGCCCGGGCATTCAGGGCAACAAATTCCCCGAGCAATTGGCCCCTGGATCGCCGGGTCGAGCCCGGCGATGACGTGAAAATTGAGAGCCTCGCCAATGGCTGATGCGACAACGATGAAGGCGATGGTGATGGAGACGGCGCGGACGCCGCTCAGAGCGGCCGAACTGCCGGTACCAAAGCCAGGGCCGCATCACGTGCTGATCAAGGTCGCGGCGTGCGGCGTGTGCCGCACCGACCTGCACGTGTTCGACGGCGAGCTCGATCATCCCAAGCTTCCGCTCGTGTTGGGGCATGAGATCGTGGGCCGCATCGAGGCACTCGGCGAGGGTGTCGAAGGCTTCACCATCGGTGAGCGGGTCGGCGTGCCGTGGCTCGGCTCCACGGATGGGACCTGCCATTACTGCCGTTCAGGACATGAAAATCTCTGCGATCACCCGCTGTTCACCGGCTATCAGATCGATGGCGGCTATGCGGAGTACACGGTCGCTGACGCGCGCTACGTGTTCCCAATCCCCGAAGGCTATAGCGATGCAGAGGCCGCGCCGCTGCTGTGCGCCGGGTTGATCGGCTACCGCTCGCTCAAGCTCGCGGGTCCGGGCAGGCGGCTCGGCATCTACGGTTTCGGCGCCGCCGCCCATATCGTGGCGCAAGTCGCACGCCATGAGGGGCGCGAGGTCTATGCCTTCACGCGGCCGGGCGACGACCGCGCGCAAGGTTTCGCTCGCGAGCTCGGAGCGGTGTGGGCCGGCGGCTCCGACGAGACGCCGCCCGAGCGGCTCGACGCCGCCATCATCTTCGCGCCCGTGGGCGCGCTCGTTCCGGCGGCGCTTCGCGCGGTGCGCAAGGGTGGGGTGGTGGTGTGCGGCGGCATCCATATGAGCGACATCCCGAGCTTCCCGTACGACATCCTATGGGAGGAGCGCGTCGTGCGCTCGGTCGCCAATCTCACGCGGGACGATGCCCGCGAGTTCCTGGCGCTTGCACCGAGGGTACCGGTCAAGACCACGGTCGTGCCGATGCCGCTCGCCGAGGCCAATGAGGCGCTCGAGCGGCTGCGCAAGGGCGAGTTGACCGGCGCCGCCGTGCTGATCCCTTAGGACCGCGATTTTTTGTTTCGTTGGACTACTGGGACTGCCGGTCTTTCGGACCCACCTGGATGTCGATGCCCTTGTCCTTGGAGATCTCGCCCTGGAAGCCAGGCACGTCGATCTTCACCACGTCGCGGTGGGTGCGCTGGTAGTAGACATAACCCGCCACGATGAGGACGACGATGAGCGCCCCGAGCACAAAAGCGAGCACCGGACTAATGCCACTTTGGTTTGCCATCGCGATTCCTCCAGGCCGTTGATTTTTACCGCCGAACGCCTTCCCCAGCCGCCCCGTTCCTGCTCCGGGCCGCGGCCTCCAGCAGAGTTGTAGGTTCCCCTTGACGTAGGTCAAGGCGGAGGCGCAGCATTGACCCTGAAAAAACAATAAGCGGCCTTCGTCCAAGGGAGTAAACGATGCTTCACCAGGTCATTGAGACTTTGAATGCGCGCGTGGCCTTGCGGTCGCGCTACGACAACTACATCGGCGGCAAGTGGGTGCCCCCGGTGGATGGCCAGTATTTCGACAATATCAGCCCTATCACCGGCAAGCCGGTGTGCCAGGTGGCCCGCTCGCAGGCGGGCGATGTCGAGCTTGCGCTCGATGCGGCGCACAAGGCGAAGGATGCCTGGGGCAACACGGCTCCAGCCAAGAGGGCCGAGATCCTGAACAAGATCGCCGACCGCATGCAGGAGAACCTCTCGGTGCTCGCGGCGGTCGAGACCATCGACAACGGCAAGCCGATCCGCGAGACGAGCTTCGCCGACATCCCGCTCGCGATCGACCATTTCCGTTATTTCGCCGCCGCCATCCGCGTGCAGGAAGGCACACTCGGCGAGCTCGATCACGACACGGTCGCCTATCACTATCATGAGCCGCTCGGCGTGGTCGCGCAGATCATACCGTGGAACTTCCCGATCCTGATGGCGGCCTGGAAGCTCGCGCCGGCGCTCGCAGCGGGCAACTGCGTGGTGCTGAAGCCCGCCGAACAGACGCCCATGTCGATCATGGTGCTGATGGACATCGTCGGCGACCTGCTGCCGCCCGGCGTGCTCAACGTGGTGAACGGCTTCGGCGTCGAGGCCGGCAAGCCGCTCGCACAGAACAAGCGCATCAACAAGGTGGCGTTCACCGGCGAGACCACCACCGGGCGCCTCATCATGCAATATGCATCAGAGAACCTGATCCCGGTCACGCTCGAGCTCGGCGGCAAGTCGCCCAACATTTTCTTCGAAGACGTGATGGCGAAGGACGACGAGTTCTTCGACAAGACGCTCGAAGGCTTCACCATGTTCGCGCTGAACCAGGGCGAGGTGTGCACCTGCCCGTCGCGCGCGCTGGTGCAAGAGTCGATCTACGACAAGTTCATGGAGAAGGCGATCGCGCGGGTAAAGAAGGTGAAACAGGGCAACCCGCTCGAGGCCGATACCATGATCGGCGCGCAGGCCTCCAACGATCAGCTCGAGAAGATCCTGTCCTATATCGACATCGGCAAGAAGGAAGGCGCCAAGCTGCTCTGCGGCGGCGAACGGGCTTCGCTAAGCGGTGAGCTTGCGGGCGGTTACTACGTCACGCCGACGGTGTTCGCGGGCAACAACCGGATGCGCATCTTCCAGGAGGAGATCTTCGGTCCGGTCCTCTCGGTGACGACCTTCAAGAACGAGGACGAGGCGCTCCAGATCGCCAACGACACGCTGTACGGGCTCGGCGCCGGCGTGTGGACGCGCGACCTCAACCGCGCCTACAGATTCGGCCGCGGCATCCAGGCCGGCCGGGTGTGGACCAACTGCTACCACCTCTACCCGGCGCACGCGGCGTTCGGCGGCTACAAGAAGTCGGGCATCGGGCGCGAGACGCACAAGATGATGCTCGACCACTACCAGCAGACCAAGAACGTGCTGGTGAGCTACAGCCCGAAGGCGCTCGGCTTCTTCTAGGCCGAGTCGCCACAGCGATTGTCGGGGGGCCGCCATCCTGCGGCCCCTCGGCGCTTGCGCGACCCTCCAGCGTGTGAGCCGCAGGCGCGACGCAGGCGGACTGATCCCGCGACGAACGACGTGCTGGGCCTCTCGCTTTTTGATGCACCTCAACGCCGCACCCCGGATGCCGTGCAATTGTTGCCTCGGGTTCAGGGGGTGCCACTCTGGCCCGGCGGCCCTAACCGAACGATGCGGTGACGCCTCGCTCCGATTGGGGCCGCCTCCCATGGTCCAGAGCCCCGAACGGGACGCCGACCCCTGGGGTCAGCCCGAGGCGAGCGCCTTCCACGAGGAGGGAGGCACAAGACCCGGCTTTGCGCTATACTGCCAACATGGTTGAACGGGTGCTTGCGACGGAGGCGACGCTCGCGCTGATCGAGCGGCTAAAGCAGAAGCACGGTCCCCTGATGTTCCATCAGTCGGGCGGGTGTTGCGACGGCTCGGCGCCGATGTGCTATCCCAAGGGCGAGTTCCGCGTCGGCGGCAACGACGTCTATCTCGGCGAGATCGGCGGCTGCCCGGTCTACATGGACGCCGATCAGTTCGAGTATTGGAAGCACACTCAGCTCACTATCGACGTGGTGCCGGGCCGCGGCCACGGCTTCACCCTCGAAGCGCCGGAAGGCTTGCGTTTCTTGACGCGGAGCCGCGTGTTCACCGACGAAGAGGCCGACGAGTTGGCAAAGGCTTCCGCTTCGTTAACGCTCCGCTAAGGAAGCCGTTAGGATTTTGCCCATATGCTCCGCTTGCAGACTCCATGCGAGCGGAGCACAGCCCCGTGTCAAATCGGTTTCATTCCCAGGCGATCCGCGCGGCAGATCCCGCGAGTAGTGCCGTGTCGGCGGCACAGTCCAAGCCAAGCGTCGCCGGCAAAACCGTCGTTATCGCCGACGACGACCCGACCATCGTCGAATATCTCGAACTTCGCTGCCGGCATCTCGGCCTCAAGGTGGAAACCGCCTATGACGGGCTGAAGGCCGTGCTCAAGGTCGGCAAGGCAAGGCCCCAGCTTCTCGTCCTCGACCTCAACCTGCCGGACGTCGAAGGCTTCAGGGTCATGGAGCGGCTCGCCGACCCGAAATTCCCCAAGGTGCCGGTGATCGTGCTCACCTCGCGTTCGGACGATGCGGCGATAAAGCGCTGCAAAGATCTGAACGCCTATTACGTCCACAAGGATGGGGAGACCTGGGACAATCTCGAGCCGCTCATCTTCGAGCTTCTCTGCGCCAAGCCGGCCGAGAGCAAGCCCGAGCCCCCTCAGCAGCCGGCGGCCACCCCGCGCATCCTGCTCGTCGACGACGACGTCGAGAGACTGAGGACGCTGACGCAAGGCTTGCAGAAATATCCGGTTGAGGTGATTCACGCCTCGAGTGGCATGCAGGGCTTTCTCACCGCGTTGCGGTGCCTGCCGGATCTCATCGTCACCGACTATGACATGGAGCACGGCGGCGGCAATTATCTCCTCGCCAGGATCAAGAGCACGCGCTCGACCAGGCATATTCCCGTGGTCGTCTATAGCGGTACGCCACTCGAGCGCGGGCTCGAGCACGCGATCAACCGGGATTTGGTCGGCCGCGGCCAGGCGGCGACCTTCATTCCAAGGCCGCTCGATCCTGCGCGCCTTCTCGCCGAAATCCGCAAATACGTCGCCCTCCCCGTCCCGGCCTGAGGGACGCCCCGCAGCCCGTTCTGCCGGCGGCAAATCGCCCCCCGATTTGCCCGTGGACGCGCGTGCCAGGGGGCTGGCGCCGTTTCTGCCGCTGATGGCATAGTTCGCCTCCTCATTCGAGCCCCAGAGGATCGGCTACGTCCACAAGGCGTCCATATCTCTCGCGCCGCGACGCGCTCAAGCTCAGTGCGGCGTTTCCGCTCGCGCTCGGGCTGCCGGGGCTCGGCCTCGGCCCGCGCACCGCAGGCGCCGAGGAGCAGCACTTCCTCAAGGTGCGCGACAAGGTCCCCGACCCCGAGAACGTGTTCTTCGAGGTGACTTTCCCCGGCAAGGCGCCGATCAGGCTCGCCGGCCATTTCTGGTACAACGCCGAGACGGCCAAGGCCGGCGTCAAATGCCCGGCGATCGTCGAGTTCAATCCTTACCGGCGGCGCGACGGGACGATGATCGGCGACGCCAAGATGTATCCCTGGTTCGCCTACAACGACTATCTCTGCTTCCGCGTGGACCTGCCGGGCTCGGGCGATTCGGAGGGCGTGCTCACCGACGAATATTCCGAGGAAGAGCTGCTTGCTTGCGTGCAGGTGATCAACCAGATCGCGCAGCATCCGAATTGCGACGGCAATGTCGGCATGATGGGGAAGTCGTGGAGCGCCATCAACTCGCTGATGGTCGCGGCGCGCAAGGACCGGCCGCCGGCGCTTAAGGCGGTGATCGTGTGCTGCGGCTCCGACGACCGCTTCAACGACGACGTCCACTACATGGGCGGCGCGATGATGTTCGACAATATCAGCTGGCCGTCGTCGATGTGGGGCTGGATCGCGCAGGCGCCGGATCCGGCGATCGTCGGCGATGCGTGGCAGGAGATGTGGAAGACGCGCATCGACAATGCCGATTTCTGGTTCAAGCAATGGGCCGAACATCAGGCCCGCGACGCCTATTGGAGCTCAACTGCCGTGCGCGATCATTACGGCGATGTCGGCGTGCCGGTGTTCATCATGTCGGGCTGGCAGGACGGATACAAGAATCCGGTTGAGCACGTGGTGACTGGGCTCACCGCGCTCGGCAAACCGGTTGCGGGCCTGATCGGCGCCTGGGGCCACAAATATCCGTTCAACGGCTATCCGGGGCCGCGCGTCGATTGGCTCAACTACATCCTCGTCTACTGGTGGGACCGCTGGCTCAAAGGAAAGACGCCGCCCAAAGAGGGCGAGTGGCCGCAACTTCCGGTCTGGCTCGGCGCTTCCAGGGAGCCGAGCAAATCGGCCTGCGACGACGAGGCGGGAAAATGGGTGGCCGAGGACGGCTACTGGCAGCAGCGCATCAAGGAGACAGTGCTCTATCTCAGGCCGAAGAACCGGTTGGGTCCAAAGCCGCCGCACGCGACGATCGCAAGCTCGGGCAAGCCCGTGCTCGACACCGAGATGCTCGAGACGAGCTCCTGGGGCGAATGCGGCAACGATGACCTTCCCGGCAATCAGGCGCCCTTCGACAAGCAATCGCTCTATTTCGACAGCGACCCGTTGCGCCAGGATCTCGACGTGTACGGCGCACCGGTGGTCACGCTGACGCTTTCCGCCGACCGGCCGATCGCGGCGCTTGCCGTCAGGCTGTGCGAGGTGAGTCCCAGGACCGGCGCCTCGCATCTCGTCTGCTACCGCTTCTGCAATCTCGCCGACCGTAGCGGCGACCTCGGCGCGCCCGAATCCGTCGAGCCGGGCGAAGTCTTCACCTTCCGCCTGACCCTCAACATGATGGGTCACAGCTTCAAGAAAGGCTGGCGCATCAGGCTCGCGATCTCGCCCTCGTTCTACCCCACGCTGTGGGAGGCGCCGGAGCCGGTGACCGTCACGCTGCATATGGGTGAGACCGATGACCGTGCAGCAAGCGCGCTCACCTTGCCCGGACGTCCGCCGCGCGAGGAAGACAAGAAGGCCCAAGCCCTGCTGCCGGCGACCTCGGCGGGGATTTATGTCAACCCTGACGACTATCTGCCGATCTTGCTGGAGGCGCGGCCGGCAGAGACTACGCGCAAAGTGGAATACGTCACCATCAACGGCAAGCCCGGCATCTTGACGCGCAAGGTGTTCGACAGCGGTAAATATCTCTATGGCGGCCCGCTCCAGGGACTCTGGGTCGACCAGATCGCCGAGGAGAATTTCGAGATGGTGATCGGCGACCCCCTCTCGCTCAAGGGCTACACCTCATCGACGACGATCATGGAGCGTCCGGAGCAGGGCTTCAGGGCCCGCTCGGAAACGACCACGAGCGTGTGGAGCGAGGCGACGCCGGAGGGCGGCTACGTGTTTCGCTATCGCGCCACCGTCAAGACCTTTAGCGGCCGAGAACCGTCAGAAGACCAGCCCTTCCGAACCAAGACCGTCGAGGGTGTGATCGCGCGGACTTGGATTTAGCGCGCTTCGCCGGACTCGCGGTGTCGGCCTTGTCGGCAGCAGGCTTGGTGTCTTCGACCGCCTCGGCAATCTTGTTCGACTTGGTGCCGTCGGCCTGCTTGATCTCGGTGCACCCCTCGCCTTCCGGCACGGAAGCCGTCACGGCCGCCGTGCCGGCGCCACAAAAGGGTTGGTTTGCACTGCCCTTTCGTTCTTGCTCACGCATTGGTCGAGCCGGTCGAAGGCGTCCCTGCTCTGGTCGAGAGGCACGTGAATGGTGGCGCCCGCGCCGACCACGTTGAGCGCGCTTGCGCTGCGGAGAGCCGCGGCGAACCTATCGTCCTTGATGACCATCGAGACCGAGCTCGCTTCGGCGGCGACCTCCTCATCGAAGCTCTTTGGCCCGAGCGTCATTTTCACCGGATAGGACTTGCCGCGATCGAGCTTCCAGTTGGGCGAGGACAGCTCGAGCGTAAGCGTACCGCTCGTCTTGACGAAGGTCGCGGCGATATCGTCCTCGAGCTTGCGGGTGACCGAGCAACGGTCGAACGCGTCGCCCTTGAAGGTGGCCTCGATCTCCCACGGACCGATGGTGTCGGTGTTAGCGTCCTCGGCGGAGACGGCAGGCGTCGTGGCGACAACCAGTAGAACGCAGCACGGAACGAGGGAGAGCGCTGAAGGCAGAGCAGTCTTGCGCATGGTGCAGACCCCGTCGCGACTGATGATGCAGGAAGAACGCAACACATTTGTCACGAGTTCCTAACGTTACGTTTCGCTTTATTGTTCAGCCGCTTGTGACGCTGTTCGCGAAGCCATCGACTCCCGTCTGACCCGTATCACGCCGGCATCACGCCCGCTCTCTCCTTTGTGTATGGCGTTCGCCCTTCCCCGCCGTGACAATCGACGCGCTCGAGACCTGAGGGCGACAGATGGCGCGCGAAGCGTTCGACGTGGTGATCGTGGGCGGCGGCAACGCCGCCTTCGGCGTCACCGTGCCGACACGAAAAGCGGGGCTCAAGGTGGCCATGATCGAGCAGCGCGATCTCGGCGGCACCTGCCCCAATCGCGGCTGCACGCCGAAGAAGGTGCTGGTCGCCGCGGCGCATGCAATGCACGAGATCGGCCAGGCGCACGTGCATTGCATCGAGGTTGGCAAGCCTAAACTCGATTGGGCCGCACTCATCGACCGCGAGAAGGACATGATTTCGGGCATCCCCGACTCCCTCGGGGAGACGCTTCAGGAGCGCGGCGTCGAATTGGTCCGCGCGGCGGCAAAGTTCGTCGGGCCGAACGCGGTCGAAGCGGGCGGGCGCAGGCTAGAGGCGAAGCACATCGTCATTGCCACGGGCTCCACGCCGAGGCCTCTGCCTATTCCAGGTGCCGAGCTGATGATTACATCAGATGAGGTGCTGAGCGAGCGGGAGCTGCCTGAAAGCGTGCTGTTCGTCGGCGGCGGCGTGGTCGCACTCGAGTTCGGCCATGTCTATGCCCGCGCCGGCGCCAAGGTCACCATCCTAGAGGTCCTGCCGCGGCTTCTGCCCGCGCTCGATGCGGACGCCGTAGAGCAGGTGCGCAAAGAAAGCGTGCGCATCGGCATCGACGTTCACACCGGCGTCAAGGTGAAGCGCATCGAGAAGACCGCCACGCGACTCCGCACCGTCTTCGAGGTGGACGGCAAGGAGATGACTGTCGAGAGCGACCGTGTGGTGAACGGGGCCGGACGCATCGCCAATGTCGGCGCGCTCGATCTCGATGCTGGCAATATCGCCCATGACGGCTTCCGCGTCATGGTGGACGAGACTTTGCGCTCGACCTCCAACCCCTCGGTCTATCTCTGCGGCGACGTGCTCTCGGGGCCACCGCAACTTTCGCCGCTCGCGACCTATGAAGGCAAGCTCGTCGGGCTGAACATCGTCGAGGGACCCAGGCAGAAGCCCGACTATTCGGCCCTGCCGACCGCCGTCTACACCGTGCCCGCGCTCGCCACGGTCGGCCTATCGGAGGCCAAGGCCAAGGAGAAGGGCCTTAGGACCCGGGTGCAAGTCAACGACATGGAATATTGGTTCTCAACGCGACAATTCGCCGAGACGGCCGCCTGGTCGAAGATCATCGTCGAGGAGGAGAGCGATGCGATCATCGGCGCCCATTTCGTCGGCCATGCCGGCGAGGAGCTGATCAATCTTTTCGGACTTGCCATGAAGCATGGGATCAAGGCCGCGCAGGTCCGCGACTTCATTTACGCCTATCCGACCTTCTCGGCGGACATCAAGCATATGCTCTAGCGGTCAGCGCTCCGGGGGTGTACCTCAGCTCGAGGCATGCTTCGCGGCCAGGCCGGCCTTTGCCAACGCTGCGGTCTCGGCGGCGCTGCGTGCCGCGGGTCCGGCGCCCGTCTCGATTGCCGCGAGCATCGCCTTGGCAATCTCGTGCTCGCCCATGACGACGAGGCTCGCGCCATGTTTCATGAGATGCGCGATCTCAGGCTCAGAATGGGCGCGGGCAAGGATGAGAAGCGCGGGATTGACGGCGCGCGCCTGCTGCACCACTTGGCCGCCCTCGAAGGCATCAGGGATGGCGACCAAGAGGCAGCGCGCCTGGCCGAGATTGGCGGCTTTCAGAATCTCGGGGTCTGCGGCGTTGCCTGACAGCGCCTCCACGCCTTCCGCCCGGAGTTCAGCGACCATGTCGTCGTCGTCCTCGATGACAAAGACGGGAAGCGCCTTTTCGCGCAACACGCGGCTGATGAAGCTCCCTACCCTGCCGTGCCCGACCAGCACGACATGGTCCTTGAGGCTCGTCGGACGGATCGGCTCGCGCGTCGGCGAAGGCTCTGGGCGGGCGACGCCAGCCTCTCCCGGCCGCGGCTTCTCGCGCCGAGCAAGCATCACATCGAGCGCGGCCAAGAGAAGCGGATTGGCCAGAATGGTAATGATGGCGCCGGCGAGAATGAGGTCGCGGCCCTGTTCGGGCAGAAGCTTGAGGCTCAAGCCGAGCCCGGCGAGGACGAAGGAGAACTCGCCGATCTGCGCGAGCGAGGCGGCGATGAACAGCGCGGTTCCAGCGGAATGGTCGTAGAGGCGCACCACGAGATAGGCGGCGACCGACTTGGCGACGAGGATGATGAACACGGTGATAAGCAACGCCACCGGCGCCTCGACCACGATGGCTGGGTTGAACAACATGCCGACCGAAACGAAGAACAGGACCGCGAAGGCATCGCGCAGGGGAAGCGATTCCTGCGCCGCCTGCTGCGACAGGCGCGATTCGCTCAGCGTCATGCCGGCGAAAAAGGCGCCGAGCGCGAGCGAGATGCCGAACAGGGTCGCAGCGACAAAAGCCATGCCGAGCGCGATGGCGAGCACGGCGAGGCGGAACAGCTCGCGGCTCCCGGTATGGGCGACGTGGTGCAGGATGCCGGGAATGACCTTCCTGCCGATGACTAGCATGATGACCGCGAAGACGGCGAACTTGCCGAGCACGTAGGCGACCTCGAGGAGAACCTGTACGAGGTCGGGCGCGGCATCCGCGCCGCGGAACAGACCGGCGAGCCCCGGCAGCAGCACGAGTACGACCACCATGGCGAGGTCTTGCACCACGAGCCAGCCTACGGTGATCCGTCCGCGCTCGGTCTCGACCAGGCGCCGCTCTTGCAGAAGACGCAGCAGGACCACGGTGCTCGCCACCGACAGCGCGACGCCAAAGACCAGACCTCCGCCGAGCGTCCAATCGAGCCACCAGCCGACGGCGATGCCGAGCGGCGTGGCGACGAGCGCCTGAGCCAGCGCGCCCGGAATGGCGATGGCGCGGACCGAGAGGAGATCCTCGAGCGAGAAATGAAGCCCGACGCCGAACATCAAAAGAATGATGCCGACATCGGCAAGCTGATCGGCGATGCCCTGGTCGGCGACGTAACCCGGCGTGAAGGGCCCGATCAGGATTCCGGCGATCAGATAGCCGATGAGCGGCGGCAGCTTGAAGCGATTGGCAACGACGCCCAGAGCGAAGGCGAGCCCGAGGGCTATGGCAAGCGTCGATACCAGAGGGGACACATGCGGCATGAGCAAGCTTTCGGCTCGGATCGGCTGTTCCAGCAACCTGACAACGATCAGGCGCGCGGACAACCCCTAGCGGCAACGAAACATTAGGAATTCGGTTTCGCCGAGGCTGGCTTGGCCTTCGGCTCCGTGCTTTAATATCTCGGTGAGCGCGTTCAACTACAAAGCTCCCGCCGAGCTCTATTCGAGCTCGAGCAAGACCGGCAAGCGGCCGATGCGTTATACGCGCTTCAAGAACGCCGCCGAGGCGATCAAATATGCCGTCGAGGTGCTGCCGCCCGAGCTTCTGCTCGGCAGCACGCTCGAGGTCAACGAAGAGCGCTTCGACGGTTTCGGCATCCGCGCCCTCTACGACAGCGACAAGTATCCGTTGCGGCGGCGCAAGGCCGGGTAAGACGCGGCGCGGCTCGGCGCACGCGCTGAATCTCCTCGAACAAATTGAAATTCCTCATTTCTTAACCCGATTTGACGCTTCTTTCTTGACATGTCGCCGCGCTGCCTCCATGTTCCGGCTACATCGATTGCTCGCGATCGCGCGTAGCTGCCGCACCTGTTGCGGCGTCTCATCCCGAGACAATTCCTCTCTCTTCGTCTGCCCCCAGATAGCGCGTGGGGCGAGGCACTAAGGCCCCCGCTTCGAGCCATGCTTGTTCATGAGTCAGGCGGCACGGCCATAAGGAAACGTAGTGACACCATCTTCATTCGACGGTCTCGGCCTCGCCGAGCCTTTGCAACTTGCGCTCAAGTCCGAGAACTATCTCAAGCCGACGCCGATCCAGGCGCAGGCCATCCCGCTCCTCACCAAGGGCTGCGATCTGCTCGGCATCGCCCAAACCGGGACGGGTAAGACCGCTGCCTTTGCTCTTCCCATCCTGCATCGTCTCTTTCTTGAGCCGGTGGAGCGGTCGGGGGGCGCGCCGCGGGCGCTCGTGCTTGCGCCGACGCGCGAGCTTGCTCGTCAGATCGGCGAGCGATTCACAGCATACGGCAAGAAGCTGCCGCTTCGCACGACAGTCATTTTCGGCGGCGTCAACCAGCATCACCAGGTTAAAGCGCTCAAGGCGGGCGTCGATATTCTCGTCGCCACGCCGGGACGGCTGCTCGACCTTTTCAATCAGCGCCACGTGAGACTCGACAAGGTTTCGATCCTGGTCCTCGACGAGGCCGACCGCATGCTCGACATGGGCTTTATCCGCGATGTGCGGAGAGTCGTCGCCGCCTGCAAAGGCAAGCGCCAAACGCTGCTGTTCTCGGCGACCATGCCGCCGGCCATCGCCAAGCTCGCCAATGACATTCTGCACGAGCCGATGCGCATCGACGTGTCGCCCAAGACGGTTGCGGTCGATCGTATCGCTCAGCGCGTGTACTTCGTCTCCGCCAAAGACAAGCGGGCGCTGCTCGACGAGCTGCTGGCCAATCCCGCCAAGGAGCGGGTTCTCGTGTTCACCCGCACCAAACGCGGCGCCGACCGGGTATGCAAGCAGCTCAGCCAGTCGGGCATCTCGGCCGACGCGCTGCACGGCAACAAGGCACAGAACGCGCGGGTCCGCGCGCTCGAGGCCTTCCGCACCGGCAAGGTGCGCGTGCTCGTCGCGACCGACATCGCCGCCCGCGGCATCGACGTTCCGAATATTTCGCACGTCATCAACTACGAGCTCCCGAACGAGCCAGAGAGCTATGTCCACCGCATCGGCCGCACGGCACGGGCCGGAGCTGGAGGCGCGGCAGTGTCCTTCTGCGATCACAACGAGCGGCCTTATCTCAAGGCCATCGAGCGGCTCATGCAGCGCCAAGTCGCCGTCGCCGCGCATCGTCTCGGATTCGCCGAGGCGCCGCGGGATGCCGCCGGCGCAGAGAGGCGCCACCAGCCTCCTTCGAAGGCCCGGGCACGAGTACGAACGCGCAGTCCGCACATCGGCGAGATTCCTATGCTCGCGGCACCCGCGCGAGGGCGCGATCGTGGCAATCGCTACTCAGGAGAGCATCGATGAGCAGGCAATCTTCCGGCAGTTCGACAAGGCGCAACGCTGAGGCACTCCTCAGCAAGACCAAAAAGCGCGAGTGGGACTTCAAGCTCGAACGTGAGCGCGAGAACGAGGCGCTGGCGCTCAAGACGGCGCGACTTCGCGAGCTTCGCCTTGCCAAGGAAACGGCGGAACAGGCCGCCTCTGCTGCGACAGCTTCTCGCCCAAAGCCGCCGAGGCCTCGGCGCTCCAAGCAGACCTGACCCGTCGAGAAACCGAAGAGTTGACGGCATGGCCAAGAAACAGCAGCCACAACCGAACGGTTTCGTGCTGTTCGATGTCATCTACGAAGATGGCAGCCGATCCTCCAACCGAAAGGTCCCGGCCACGGAGCTCGGCGGTTTGAACGGCGATGCGCCGGCGCGCGCCTTCGTCGAGCTTCAGGATCGCAAGATAGGCGAGATGTCCGGCAGGCCGAGGGGCCGCATCAAGTCGATCTCCAGGTCTCCCAAAAGCTAACTCCTCCGATTCAAAGATTCGTATGCCGAATCTTGGGCTGTGTTGCAGGGCTGCACCGCCGCCAGGCGCTCCGCTGCGCTAAGTTGACGAGGCCAGAGCCGCCGAAAGAGCGGCCCGGCTCGGCTCAAGGAGTGGCAGGGGGCGGCCGATGCGTGTTTTGCGCGGCAGATGGACTGCCGTGGCGTTTGCGTTTGCCACGATGCTGGCGGCGCCCGGCGCTGCGCTTGCCGAAGAGTCGCAAACCGCCATACGGGGCAATGGCTGGCAGTTCAGTTTCACGCCTTATGCATGGGCAACGAGCGTCAACGGCAGCGCCACTGTCCACGGGCACAAGGTCGACATCAACGAGAGTTTCATCGACATCCTCGAGAAGAGCGACTCGCTGCTTGCCTGGATGAGCTATTTCGAGGCGCGGAAGGGTCCATTCGCCTTATTCACCGACGTGGTGTGGGAAGATCTCGGTTTTCCCGGCCATGCCCATGATGACTTCGATCGCTCAGGGTCATTCCGCCCCGCCAAACTTCCGAATGTGGTGGTGAGCGCCGACGCCAATCTCTCGCTCAAAGCGAACGCTCAAGCCGATTATCAATCGCTGATCGTCCAGTCGGGCGCCGCTTACGAGGTGGCCAAGTGGTCGTCGGGCCAGTCGCGCACCGCTTTGGACGTGCTCGCAGGCGCGCGTTACTGGAATCAGAATTTCGACGTCGACGCGCACTTGCAAGGCAATCTCAAGGTCAAGCTCGCCGCCGACGTGACGGTCGACCCGCGGGATATCCTTAGGCGCGTGCTCGCGGCCCATGGATTCAAGCTCAATCGGCGCGGCGCCAAGCTGCTGCAAAGCACCATTACCGCCGAGCATGTAATCGATATCGAGGTGCAGAAGGCTTTGGCCTTCGACCGCTCGGGCGACATCGACTGGTGGGACCCGTTCGTAGGGTTCAGGGTGCGCCATCAGATGGGGGCGACCAAGGAGCTAAGCCTGGAGGGCGATGTCGGGGGATTTGGTGCCGGCAGCCAATTCTCCTGGCAGGTGGTCGCGGCTTATGGATTCGACTCCACCATTTGCGGGACGCCCTATCACGGCGTGATCGGTTATCGCGCGCTATCGGTCGATTTCAGCGAGGACAGCCGTTACGGCAAGAACATTCTCGATTTCGTGCAGCACGGACCGATCATGGGTGTTAGTTTCCGCTGGTGACCTCGCAAGTCACAATCGATGTCAGTCTGGGAGGTAGTGTCATGAAGGTGCTGTTCGCTCCGGCCAGAGGCATGCTTGCGGCCGCTCTTGCCCTTTCTCTTTCCGTCTTCTTCGGCGGCGCGGCCAAGGCCGAAGTCGAAATCGCCGCCTCGGGCGGCGTCATCACGGCCATCGCCACGGTCGAGGCGATCGATGTCACGAACCGGCTTTTGACCGTCGCCGTGCCGGAAGGCAACACGATGGTCATCAAGCTCGGGCCCGACGTGCAGAACATCGAGACGATCAAGGTCAGGGAGAAGGTCACCGTCACCTATTCGCAGGAGGTGGCGACCTCGCTGCAGAAGCTCGCGGGGGCGCCCATCAACCAGGACAACGCCATCAGCCGCGAGGAAGAGGCGGGCATGAACATGAACGCGCCGACGGTGGCCGAGCAGGACTGGGTCGAGGTCAACCCAAGCGGCGACACCGACTTCACCACCATCGAAATCACCGACACCGTCGCCAACATCAACTACAACAAGCGGCTGATTACTTTCGCCGGAACCAACGGCAAGACGCGCACCATCTTCGTCGATCCTAGTGTGCCCGGCCTCGATCAGATCCAGGTCGGGGACAGCGTGGTGCTCCTGGTGACGCGGGCGGTGGCGGTCAACATCAAGCCGGTCTAACCGGGGGTTCGCCGCCAAGAATCGGAACTCCTCTTGTGGCGCGACGTTTCTTCGTCGAGTGCAAGAGGAGTTTCGACATGGCACGGAAATATTCCAAGTCAGCCTCGAAGGATGTCGAGCGGGCGATGCACAAGAAGAAGCGCGGGACGCTCAAGAGCGGCCGGAGCGGCAAGAAGGTGACGAGCCGCAAGCAGGCGATCGCGATTGGGCTGTCGGAGGCGCGCAAGAAAGGCAAGAAAGTTCCCAAGAAGAAGGCGAGCTGAGGCTAGCGGGCCGCTTCGACCGCGTAGCCATATTCGGCGGCTGACGCCGTGAGCCAGCGCCAGAAGCTCTCCGAAAGGCTGCGGAATACGGCGATGTCGTAGCTTCGCGTATCGTCGGTCTGCCAGAGCTGCACGCCGATATGTGAAATGATGCTCGTCGTTGCGCTGCCGAGCGGAAACAGGCGCGGATCGAGATCGATAGGCAATCCCTTGGCGAGAACGTCGCGGGCGCGGGGACCGGTGATCCTGACGACGGTGCGGCCGCCGCTCTGGTCGGAGATCGAGGCAAGACCTTTGAGCTTTTCAGACAGGTCGCGCGCGAGCACTCCGCCCGTGAGGCTCTCAGAAATCGCGAGCCACTGGCCCGGCCCGTAGCCGACGAAGCCTACGTCCGGTCCTTGGACGATGCGCGATGTGGAGGGCAGATCGACGCCATGGGCTTCCATAACCGCTTGCCGCAGCGCATCGGCCCTCCCCTTGCGCGCGGCGACCGTGGCGAGGCCGAGTCCGACACGTTCGGCGATGACGACGCCCGGCTCGCCATCGCTTTGGCCGTAGCGGCCGGGACGCGCAAGGCCGTCGAGCGCCGATTTCGGTTTGAGAGGGCTAGACACGGAGGCGCGCTCCTTCCGGATCGATGAAGCAGGGCGGGCGGACCTCTGCGAGCAGATCGCCGCCGCGCACGGGATCGTAGACGCGCACAATATCCCCGTGACGCTCAGGTCCGCGCGACAGAAGACCCAACGCAAGCCAATGGCCGAGCGAGGGCGAGAAGGCGGCCGAGGTGACGTAACCCTGATCGTTGGCGGCGGTCGCTTCCGCGCCCTGCGGCAGGAGGTGGGAGCCCGCGCGGATTCGCGCGCCGGCCTCGATCGGCTTCAATCCCACGAGGGAAGGCCGCAACGGATCGGTGAGCGCCGGGCGCTGCGCCATGAAGCGGCCGATGAAATCCTTCTTGGCCGACAGCAGCTTGCCCATGCCGAGATCGTGGGCCGTGGTCTGGCCGTTCAGCTCGGCGCCGGCAGGGTGGCCCTTCTCGATGCGGAGCACGCCGAGCGCCTCGGTGCCGTAGGGCGCGATGCCGAACGGCGCGCCTGCCTCCATGATGGCGCGCACGAGCGCATCGCCGAAGGACGAAGGGACCGCGATCTCGTAAGCCATTTCGCCCGAGAAGGAGAGGCGGAAGAGCCGAGCGGGCGTTCCGCCGCAGACGCTCACCTCCCCCGCGGCAAGATAGGGGAAAGCCTCGTTGGAGATGTCGTGGGGGGGATCGATCACGCGCTGAAGCACATCGCGCGCACGCGGCCCCGCCACGGCGAACTGCGCCCATTGCTCGGTCACCGAGACCATCTGCACGTCGAGCTCCGGCCACAAGCATTGCTGGCAGAACTCGAGATGCTGCATGACCTTCACTGCGTTCACTGTGGTCGTGGTGACGAAATAATGATCCTCGCGGAGCCGCGCGGTGGTGCCGTCGTCGAGCACGAAGCCGTCCTCGCGCAGCATCAACCCGTAGCGCGCTTTGCCAACGGGGAGGGTCGAGAAAGTGTTGGCATAGACGCGGTCGAGGAAGAGGCCGGCATCTGTGCCTTGCACGTCGATCTTGCCGAGCGTCGAGACATCGCAGATGCCGACCTGCTCGCGCACGTTCGCCACCTCGCGGTTGACGGCGGCTTGCGCCTCCTCGCCCGGCTTCGGGTAGTAGGCGGCCCGGAGCCAGGGCCCGGTCTCGACGAAGACCGCGCCCTGCTCCTCGGCCCAGCGGTGGGAGGGGGCAAGCCGCGCAGGCCGGAAATCGGGGCCGCGATGGTGGCCGGCGAAGGCCGAGATCGCGACGGGAGTGTAAGGCGGGCGGAAGGTGGTGGTGCCGACCGCGCCAATATAGCGACCGGTGACTTGAGCAAGCACAGCGGAGCCCGAGAGGCCCGCGGTCTTGCCCTGGTCGGTCGCCATGCCGTGCGTGGTGTAGCGCTTGAGATGCTCCGGGACGCGGAAGCCTTCGCGCACGGCAAGCTTCACGTCGGACACGGCGACGTCATTCTGGAAATCGACGAAGGCCTTGCCGCGAGTGTTCGCGACCTGCCAGAGCGGGCTTGCCGCGAGCGGTTCCTCCTTGGCTGCGGGAACGGCGCTCGGCTTGACGGAGAACCCGCATGAGGCGGCGGCCTCCGCTCCCGCCCGTTGCCCGCCGGCGAGACAGGCGCCGAGGGCATAATCGCCGGCGGCGGCGCCCGCGACGCTCATGCCCGGCGGAAGCTTGCCGGGGAGGAGCGCGGCAAGCTGCTCGTTCCATTGCGGTTTGCCGTTGAGGTGGGTGGTGAGGTGGATGGTCGGGTTCCAGCCGCCGGACATGGCGATGAGATCGCAGTCGAGGCGCTCAGTTCCGCCGTCGGCGCGCGCGATCTCGACACCGCTCACCGCCTGGCGCCCACGCACGCGGGTGATAGAGCCGCCGTCGAGGTAGCGCGCCCGCGCCGCTTCAGCCGCCTTGCGCACAGAGTTCGAGCCTCCGCGGCGTGCATCGACGAGCGCCGCGACCTCAACCCCGGCCTCGGCCAGGTCCTCTGCGGTGCGGAAAGCCTCGTCGCTCGCGGCGAACACGACCGCGCGGGCCCCGGGAACCACGGCGAAGCGGTTGACGTAAGCGCGCACGGCGCCGGCGAGCATCACGCCCGGCCGATCGTTGCCGCCGAATACGACCGGGCGTTCGATGGCACCCGCGGCGAGAACGGCGCGCTTGGCCACGATGCGCCACAGTCTGAGCCGCGGCTCGTGCTCCGGCGGTACGGGAAGGTGGTCGTTGACGCGCTCGACCGCGGCATAGGTACCCCCGTCATAAACGCCCACCACCGTCGTGCGCGGCATGATGCGGCAGTCGGGCAGGCTTTCGAGCTCTACCTTGGCGGATTGGACCCACTCGATTGCCGGGCGCCCGTCGATCTCATAGCGCTCGGACAACAGGCGGCCGCCGAGGCGGAAATCCTCGTCGCACAGGATCACGCGCGCGCCTGAGCGGGCGGCGGCAAGCGCGGCCGAGAGTCCCGCCGGTCCTCCGCCGATCACGAGCACGTCGCAGAAGGCGTTCGCCTTCTCGTAATGATCGGGATCGGGGGCACCAGCGGCGCGTCCGAGGCCCGCGGCGCGGCGGATGGCCGGCTCATAGACCTTCTCCCAGAACGAGGCCGGCCACATGAAGGTCTTGTAGTAGAAGCCGGCGCCGAAGATAGGCGCGAAGAGCTGGTTCACCGCGAGCAGATCGAATTTGAGCGACGGCCAGCGGTTCTGGCTCGTGGCGTCGAGCCCGTCGTAGAGCTCGATGGTCGTGGCGCGGGTGTTCGGCTCGCGTCGCGCGCCGGATCGGAGCTCGACGAGCGCGCTCGGCTCCTCGGAGCCCGCGGTCAGGATGCCGCGCGGGCGATGATATTTGAACGAGCGCGCGACGAGGCGGACGCCGTTGGCAAGGAGCGCCGAGGCGAGCGTGTCGCCGGGATGGCCGATGAGGTCCTCGCCGTCGAAGGTGAAGGAGAGCGTGCGGCTGCGGTCGATGAGGCCGCCGGCCGCCAAACGGTGGGCTTGCGC
>NZ_DASRGO010000126.1:0-30110 GCF_035650995.1 Methyloceanibacter sp.
CGATGCCGCCGTTTCCGGTCCAGAGCGCTTCGGCATTGGCATCCTCAATTTGCTCCTTTCTACCCCATAGCGCGAGAACGACACCGCCCGCGCGCATGAAGGTTACGTCGTCCTGGCTCGCACGCTTGGAGGTCACGAAGCCGAGGCTCTCGTAGAAGCGCGTGGCGCGGGCGATATCGGCGACGGTCAAGGTGATGAGACTGATGCTTGCCGGCATGTGTCCTCTCCGAAAGTGGCCCTAACCCTGACGAGGGCCGAAGACCGTGTCGAAGGGTGACGCGCAATTTAAGCCTAGCCTTCGATCTTGGAGACGTCGGCGACGGCGAGCGTGGTCGCGCGGATGCGGTTCAAGAGGCGCAGGCGGTTCGCCCGAAGATCGGGCTCGGGCGCATTCACGGTGACGTGGTCGAAGAAGGCATCGACCGGGGTCCTAAGTTTCGCCATCGCGGCCATGGCGCCCTCGAAATCCTCGCGCGCAACCGCTGCGGCTGCCGCCGTCTCAACCTCGTCGACGGCCTTGGCGAGGGCCTTTTCTTCGGGCCGTTTGAACAGCTTGGCATCCGGCGCTTCGTCATAGACGCGAGCGTCCTTCTTCTCCTCGATGCGGAGGATGTTGATGGCGCGCTTGGTCCCGATGAGGAGATGTTCGCCGTCTTCGGTGTCGAGGAATCTTCCGAGCGCCTCGACGCGGCGCACGATCATCAAGAGATCATCGCCGCCGAGGGCGAACACGGCATCGACGAGATCGTGCCGCGCGCCCCGGTCCCTGAGGTACACCTTGAGCCTGTCGGCGAAAAAATCGAGCAGGTCGACGTTCGTCTGCTCGACCTGGCGATGAGCCCATTTCACGTTATTTCTTTTCTTGACGGTCTTATCGACCTGAAACTCGAGCGCATCCATGAGATGCAGCCTAAGGCCGTTCTCGAGGATGATGCGGATGACGCCGAGAGCGGCGCGGCGGAGCGCGTAAGGGTCCTTCGAGCCGGTCGGCTTCTCGTCGATCGCCCAGAAGCCGACCAGCGTGTCGAGCTTGTCGGCAAGCGCCACGGCGATCGCCACGGGCTCGCGCGGCACGTCGTCGGACGGCCCGACCGGCTTGTAATGAGCGGCGATGGCGTCGGCGACCACAGGGTTCTCCTCCTGCTCGAGCGCGTAATAGCGGCCCATGACCCCTTGCAGCTCGGGGAACTCGCCGACCATGTCGCTCACGAGATCGGCCTTGGCGAGGATCGCCGCGCGCTCGGCGAGATCGGGGTCGGCGCCGACAAGAGGGGCGATTTCGCGCGCGAGCTTATAGACGCGCTGCACGCGCTCATATTGGGTGCCGAGCTTCTCGTGGAACACGATCTCCTTCAGCTTCGGCACGCGGTCGGGCAACAGCACCTTGCGGTCGTGGTCGAAGAAGAACTTGGCGTCGGCAAGGCGCGCGGCGATCACCCGCTCGTTGCCGGCGATGATTGCGTGGCCCTTATCCTCGGCTTTGAGATTGGCCACCAATACGAAGCGGTTGGCGAGGTTTTCTCCGTTGCGGATGGAGAAGCACTTTTGATGCGCCTTCATCGCCGTGGAGAGAACCTCGGGCGGCACGGCGAGGAAGGACTCATCGAAGCTGCCCATCAGCGCGACCGGCCACTCGGTAAGCCCGGCGTTCTCCGCGAGCAGGCCCTCGTCCTCGACGAGAGCAAGGCCGTGGCGGGCGGCTTGCGAGCGTGCTTCCTCGGCGATGATGCGGGCGCGCTCCTCGCCGTCGAGGATCACCTTGGCCTCGCGCAGCTTCTTCGCGTAATCGGCGAAGCTTTTCACACTAAAGGGCTCGGGCGCCATGAAGCGGTGACCGCGCGTCTCCTTGCCGCTCCTGATGCCGTCGATTTCGAAGTCGACCACCTTGCCGTCGAGGAGACAGAGAATGGAATGGAGCGGACGCACCCAGCGAAGCTTGCCCGACCCCCAGCGCATCGATTTCGGCCACGGGAAGCTTCGCACGATCTCGGGCACGATGGCGGCGATCACGTCTGAGGTCGCGCGGCCCGGCCTCTCGATAATGGCGACGTAATAGGCGCCCTTCTTGTCGTCCCGCTTCTCGGCCTTGTCGATCGAGGGAAGTCCCGCCGCCTTGAGGAAGCCCTTGATCGCGGCCTCGGGCGCATCGAGGCGCGGGCCTTTGCGCTCCTCCCTGATGTCGGGCGAGCGAGGCGGCAAACCTTCGACTACGGCGGTCAAGCGACGCGGCGTGGCGAATGTCCTGATCGAGGTGAATTCGAGTCCGGCGGCGGCGAGCCCGTTGCCGAGCAGGCGCGCGAGATCCTCCTTGGCGCGGCCTTGCATGCGCGCAGGAATCTCTTCGGAAAACAGCTCAAGCAGAAGCTCAGCCATGTCTAGCCAATGCGGTTATGGAAGCCGAGATCGTACTCGGTGATGAGGAAGACAAGCAGATTCGTTTCAAGGCGATAGGGGACGATGCTTAAGATGAGATCGGATTGTGCGCCCGCCGCTGGCAGGAGCGGAACGAGGACCTGAGCCGGCGGCGTCCTGAGAAAATCGTAGAAGCGCATGTAGGCGCCTTTGCCGTGCTCGAGATGGAAGGCGCCGACCGCCCAGGAGAACGGCAGCTTGCCCTCATCGGTGTAGTCGAGATAGAGCGCGAAGCCCGCAAGCTCGGCGGCAAATGGCGAGAGCGCGGCGCGCAAATCCTCATCGGCGACCTCCGCCACTGCCACGCTCGCATCGAGCTTGAGCATGAGCTGGAACCCATTGGGGTGCCAGCGCCACACCCGTCCGGTCCACGATCTCAGCTTGGGCTTGAGCGCAAGCGCGCGCGAGGCGTCAGGCGCGGTGCGCTCGTCGCGATAGACCTCAAGCATTGGCGTTGCCGCCTGCCTCGGTCTTGAGCCATGCCGCGCAACAGGCCTTGGCGAGCTCGCGCACGCGCAGGATATAGGCCTGCCGCTCCGTGACCGAAATCACGCCGCGCGCATCGAGGAGATTGAAGATGTGCGAGGCCTTGATCGCCTGATCGTAGGCCGGCAGCACCATGAGATGGCGCTTACCCTTGTCGCCCTTGGCGAGAAGCGCCCGGCACTCGGCCTCGGCGTCGCGGAAATGTTCGAGCAGCTTTGAGGTGTCGGCGAACTCGAAATTGTAGCGCGAATATTCCTGCTCGGACTGAAGGAAGACGTCGCCGTAGGTGACCTTGTCCTTGCCTTCGCCGCCGTTGAAATTGAGATCGAACACGTTGTCGACGCCTTGCACGTACATGGCGAGCCGCTCGAGCCCGTAAGTGAGCTCGCCCGAGACGGGATCGCAATCGAAGCCGCCCACCTGCTGGAAATAGGTGAACTGCGACACCTCCATCCCATCGCACCACACCTCCCAGCCGAGGCCCCAGGCGCCCAGCGTCGGGCTTTCCCAGTCGTCCTCGACGAAGCGGATGTCGTGATTCTTGGGGTCGATGCCGATGGCGTAGAGGCTTTGAAGATAGAGGTCCTGGATGTCGGGCGGTGACGGTTTCAGCACCACCTGGAACTGATAATAATGCTGGAGCCGGTTCGGGTTCTCGCCGTAACGGCCGTCCTTGGGCCTCCGCGACGGCTGCACATAGGCCGCGCGCCAGGGCTTCGGCCCGAGCGAGCGGAGCGTGGTCGCCGGGTGAAACGTCCCTGCCCCCATCTCCATGTCGTAAGGTTGGAGGATCACGCAACCCTGGTCGGCCCAGAAGCGCTCGAGCTTCAGGATCAGGTCCTGGAACGACGCGGTCTTAGCCGCACGGGACGGCTTGGCCACGTCTTTGCGCTGCTCGTTCATTCAACCTGCACCAATTCTTATCTTTGCCCGGCTTGACCCGCCTTTGGCGGCGAAGCCTGGGTAACGGGATAAGCCCTCCAAGCACAATCGACCTTGGTGATTACTGGATTCCCGCTTGCGCGGGAATGACGATTCGTGGGGCCGTCAGCGCGGCGACCGGGCCGTTTGCTTCGGCCGGTAAACGCCAGTCTTGGGGTCGCGTTCGAGCGGAATGGTTGCCGTCTCGCGCCGCGCCAGCGCCTCCTCAGCCGCCCTGAGCTCGGCCGCGACACGGCGCTGCGCGTAAACATACCAGCGCCGCGCCAGCATCAATCCGGCGCCCGCTGCGACGAGGAAGAGGAGCTGCGGCATGGCTTACAGTCCGAAGCGCGACCAAAGCGCGCGTGCTTCGATCGCCGAAATGAGGTCGGCGGCGAACCCGTGCGAGAGCAGGCCGAAATCGAGCGCGCCGGCGTCGGCGAATATACTGCGTTTGCGGCGAAGCCACGAGGTCGAGGGCATGACGAGCTTGAGCCGCACATCGTCGCCGAACAGCGCGCGCATCTTGCTGCGCACGTCGGAAAGGCCATCAATCAAGCCGAGCTCGAGCGCGCGTTTGCCCGACCAGAATTCCCCGGTGAAGAGATCGTCGCCCGCCTTTTCGATCTTGGCTCCGCGGCGCTCCTTCACGAGATCGATAAAGGCCGAGTGCACGTCACGCTGCAGCGACTTGATGCGCTCGACATCCTCGGGCTTCTCGGGAAGGAAAGGATCGAGGGTGTCCTTGCTTTTGCCAGCGGTGTAGACGCGGCGCTGAACCCCGATCTTGGCGATCAGCTCGTTCAGGCCGAAGGTCGCGGTGATGACGCCGATCGAGCCAATGATCGAGCTCGGATCGGCATAGATCTCGTCGCCGGCAAGCGCGAGCAGATAGCCGCCAGATGCCGCGACGTCCTCGGCGAACACATAGACCTTGAGCCCCTTCTCGGCGGCGAGCGCCCTGATGCGCTTGTAGATCAGCATCGACTGCACCGCCGAGCCGCCCGGCGAATTGATCTGGATGGCGACGGCCTTGGCCCCGCGCATGGAGAAAGCCTTGTCGATGGCGGCGGCGCTGGTGGAGAGGGAAAGGCCGGGCCTGAGAGGGGTCGCCATGCCGATCGGCCCGCTGAAGCGGAGCACCGGCACTACGGGGCCGCGATTTACCAAGAAGGCCGGAAGGTAACTCAGCCAGTCCGCCCGCTCGGAACGCGCCTTGTCTGGGAGATCGTTCATCGCGCGCCTAAAGTATAGAGCAGGAGGGCCAAATCAAGGAGCGATCCCGATTCGGGCACAGCGGAGGCCAGAAAGGGGCAGGCTTAAGCCATTGCTTAACGCAAGTCGGCGAGGCGCCATGGGGCCGTCCGAATTCCCTGCTATAGTCGATCTTGAAGGTGGGACTCCCCACCTATGCGGCGCATTTCCGGCGGACAGGCGCCGCTCCCGTCTCTGAGGAGGATTTAATGAGCAAGCTTGCGACGTTTGTCGTGGCAGCGGCAGCCCTTGTGCTCGCCTTTGTCACACTTTCCCCAAGCTCGGCGGAAGCCGGTTGGCGCCGCTGGGGCTATTGGGGCGGCCCGGGTGTCAGCGTCTATGTCGGGCCGCGCTGGGGTTGGTACGCTCCCCGCCGCTACTATTATCGGCCCTACGCCTATTATTACCCCTACGCCTACTATCCTTATTGGCGCGGCCGGTACTGGCGCGGCTGGTATTAGGCACGCGCGCCTCCGGGCGCTTTCGAACTTGGCAAGGGCCGCTCCCGAAAGGGAGTGGCCCTTGTCGTTTCAGGGCTTGCCGCGATGAACGGCCGATGAACGCCGCCCTCAGACTGGGTTCAGGGGCTCCGGACTAAAACCGCACCATGTCCGGCATCATCGAGCCGGAAGATCGGAGAAAGAACCCATGTTGAAAAAGACGCTCATCGCTGCGGCGACGCTTTCCATCCTGGCACTCGGCGCGGCTTCGCCCGCCAGCGCTCATGACCGGGACTGGGACGGTGGCAGGAACTGGAAGAAGTACAGCCACTACGACGACGACTACCGCTACTTCAGGAAGCCGCACCACAACGAGTACGGCTACTGGAAATACCGGCCTTATCCCTGGTGGCTCCAGTTCTACTACCAGCCCCGCTGGTACTAGCGACGGAACGTCGAGGCCTGCGTGCAGCGGGCCTCGCGAGCCCGAGGTCTCTCCTCACCGCTCGGGCTAACGAGGGCTGCCGCCTTACCCCCCCAGGCGGCGGCCCTTTCTTTCGTCTGAGTTCAAGCTGAGCGGCGCCCCTCCTCTCAGCACCGCCTCGGCCTCCTCGGTATAGCTTCCGTCTGAGGCATGGAGCCGGAGGCCGGGGAGAAGCCGGATTTCGGCTCGGCTCCCTTTCCGTCCCTGCACGATGATGCGGGTCGCGGGCTCGCCCGGCTTGGCGAAGAGCGGGAAGACGGTCACCTCGCCGAACCGGCCTTCCAGCAGACCGAGCAGCTCCCTGAGCGCCTCGGGGCGGTGGATCAGCGTGAGCCTTCCCTTGGGCGCCGCGTAACGCGCGGCGGCGTGCACCCAGGCGCCGAGCGCGTCTTGGCCCATGACATGGGCTCTGGCACGGGCTTCGTCCGGAGCCGCCCTCACTTTCCCCGCTGCGTAGAAGGGCGGATTGGCGATGATATGGTCGTAGCCTTCGCGTAACAGACCCGCTTCGCGCTGCGATTTTGCGCTGCCGGCAATGTCGGCGTTGACCACCCTGTAACGCGCCGACATGCCGTTCCGCTCGGCATTCGCAGCCGCCAAAGCGCACAGCGCCTCGTCGATCTCGACGGCGGTCACTTCGAGACGCGGCACGCGGGCCAAAAGGCAAAGCCCCGCCACGCCGACGCCTGAGCCAACATCGAGCACGTGCTCGCCTGCTTTTGCCGGGACCGCCGCTGCCAGGAATACGGCATCGCTCCCAGCCCTGTGACCCGTGCGTGGCTGGACGATCTCGATGCGGCCGCCGAGAAAAGCATCGGCGCTCGTGGCGCTTCTTCGCGCCGCGCTCCGCTCAGCTCTTGTCTTCTGTGATGACATGGCCGATGCCGGCCTCGGTGAGAATCTTCCGCGCCTCGCCAATCTTGCCGCTCTCGACCAGGATGCGCCGGGGAAGAATGCCGATCGATCCCTCGAGCACGCTCATGTTGGCGTCGGCGACGATGAAACCGATCGCGTCCTCCTCCAGGAGCGAGCTGACATAGGACAGAAGCACCGCGTCGTTCGAGCGCAACAATTCCTTCATTGCCAATACGAGCCTCTGCCAATACATCCTGAGAGCCGCAATGCCTTGACCCTAAACGATCCGCCGCCGACAATATCGGCGAGATCAATTCCCTTAAAGCGCGTGAGGAGAGTTTTCCTTGGGAGTTGTCGTTAAGCTTCCCGGCCGCGACGCCAAAGCGAGCCTCGCGCCCCTCGCCGCGCTTGTCGAGGAGGACATGGGCCATGTCAATCGCATCATCCTCGACCGGGCTAGATCAAACGTCGAATTGATCCCCGAGCTTGCCCGCCACCTGATCGATTCCGGGGGCAAGCGCCTGCGCCCCATGCTCACCATCGCCGCCGCCAAGCTCTGCTCCTACAAGGGCGACGGCCATGTGCCGCTGGCCGCCGCTGTCGAGTTCATGCACACGGCGACCCTGCTTCACGACGACGTGGTCGACGAGAGCAGCCTGCGCCGCGGCAAGACCGCAGCGCGGCTGCTATGGGGCAATGAGGCGAGCGTGCTGGTCGGCGACTTCCTGCTCGGACAGGCCTTCAAGATGATGGTGGACGTGGGCTCGCTCGGCGCCTTACGCATCCTGTCGGACGCGGCCGCGATTATCGCCGAAGGCGAGGTGATGCAGCTTGTCACCGCCAAGAACACTGAAACCACCGAGGACGACTACCTTGCGGTGATCGACGCCAAAACCGCGGCGCTGTTCGCTGCCGCAGCCGAAATCGGCGGCGTGATCGCGCTCAGGCCGAAATCGGAGACCGCGGCGCTCCGCTCCTATGGACGCAATCTCGGGCTCGCCTTTCAGCTGGTCGACGATGCTCTCGATTATTCCGGCGAGCCGTCGATGCTCGGCAAGAGCGTCGGCGACGATTTCCGTGAGGGCAAAATCACGCTTCCCGTGGTGCTGTGCTATCGCCGCGGCAACGCCGCGGAGCGCCGCTTCTGGCAGAGGACGCTGCAGGACGGCAAGATCGGCGACAACGATCTCGCCGAAGCGATGGCGTTGATGAAGCGCCACAATGCGTTGGTCGATACCATGGAGCGCGCGCGTCATTACGGCGCGATCGCCCGCGATGCGCTCGCCATCTTCACCGATTGCGAGGCCAAGGCGGCGCTGCTCGAAGCGATCGAGTTCTGCGTCGATCGCCCGTTCTAGCCGAGCCTGCTCGGCCTGATCCACCAGGAGGAGTGGCTGTTCGAGAGCGCCTCTGCTCCGCGCGCGGCCTCGTCATAGGTTGCGAACAGGGCAAAGCAGGTGGGCCCGCTCCCCGACAGTCTCGCCACCCGGACGCCGTGGAGACCGCTCAAAGCGGCAAGCACCTCTCTGATTTGGGGGAGAAGCTCGGCGGCGGCCCTCTCGAGGTCGTTGCCGCGCGGTTCAAGATAGGCGACGAGTGCTTCGAAATCGCCGCCAAACCCCATGGGCTCGACTGCGTCCGGCGGGGCGGCGAGGCCCGCAGCCCGGAGCGCGGCATAGACCGGACCGGTCGCGAGCGGCAGGCGCGGGTTAGCGAGCACCGCAGCGCATCCGGGAAAGCCGCGCACCACTGTCACCTTTTCGCCGCGTCCGGTCATGAGCGCCGGTCTGCTTTCAAGGCAGACTTTCACGTCCGAGCCGAGCGCAACGGCAATCGCGCTGCGATCGGTGCCGGTGAGAGCGCCATCATTGGCGCGGGCGATGAGGCGGAGGGCAGCGGCGGCGTCGGCCGAGCCGCCGCCCAATCCGGCTGCGACCGGGAGCTCCTTGCGAAGCCGGAAATGCCCAAACGTGAGGTCGGGCCTGAGCGCCTTGGCTGTGCGCGCCGCGGCAAGGACAAGATTTTCGCCACCGAGCATTTTGGCGAAGGGCCCATCGATGGAAAGGCCCAAGGAAGGCCCGGGATCGAGCTCCAGCACGTCGCCTGCTTCGGCGAAAGCGACGAGGCTTTCGAGCTCATGGTAGGAATCTTCGCGGCGGCCGAGCACCCGCAAAGTGAGATTGATTTTCGCCCGAGCGATGTCGCGCAGCGCCGCCACCATGCTCGGAAACCCTTTAGCTTTGCGCCGGCCGTCAGAGGCCCTTCTGGCCGGTCTGCGTCCGTTCCGCCGCAGCCTTGGTCTCGGGCGCGGGCAGTGGCAAGCCCGATTCGATCTTCTGCTTGAGGGTCACGATCTGATCGTCCTCGGGCTTCAGCGTAAGCGCCTGCTGCCACTGATACTTCGCCTCGAGCGTGCGCCCGACGCGCCAATAGGCATCGCCCAGGTGATCATTGATGATCGGATCGTCAGGCTTGAGTTCGACCGCGCGCTCCAGAGTCTCCACCGCCGCCTGCAAATTGCCGAGCCGGAAATAGGCCCAGCCAAGGCTGTCGACATAATAGCCGTCGTCGGGCTTCAGCTTCACCGCCTTGCGGATGTAGTCCATCGCTGTCTTCAAGTTGCGCCCCTGATCGACCCAGGAATAGCCGAGATAATTGAGCACGAGCGATTCATCCGGCGACAATTGCAGCGCCTGCTTGAAATCCGCCTCGGCGGCCGGCCAATCCTTGAGCCGCTCGTTCGACACGCCGCGCGAATAGAACAGCGTCCAGTTCTCGCGCGCCGGTTTGTCCAACAGCGCGATGGCGTGCGAATAGGAGTCGCGCGCCTCGCCGTAGCGCTCATGCGCGCGCAGGATGTTGCCGAGCGCGTCGTAGGGCCGGATATCCTTGGGCTCCTCGGAGATCAGCTGCTCGAGCAGGGTCTTGGCATCGTCGACCCGGTCGAGCGAATTGAGCGCAAACGCCTTCTGGATCTGGACGTTCAGCCACAGCGGGGAGTCCTTGCTGACCTTGTCGAAGGCATCGATCTCGAGATCGTATTTCTTGGCGCCCTCATAGGCCTCGGCGAGCGCGACGTAAGCCAGCGGGAAGTCGGGCTCAACGTAAAGGGCGAACTGCAGGAAGATGATGCCCATGTCGAGGCCGCCCTCGCCCGCGAGCGCGTCGCCGATGCCGTAGAACACCTCGGCGAGGCCGTCCGCCGGGTTGACGACGAGCAGAGACGGAACCTTGCCCGCATCAATGTCGGCGAGAAGTGCTTCCGACAGCGGGTGGGGTGAGGACTTGGCAATGTGCGTCTTGAGCGTCTGGCGGGCGAGCTTGCGGTTGTTCTCGTTGACCGCATGGCGCGCATAGGCGTCGGCTACCCTGAGCGTCGACGGATTCTTCTTGAAGGCCTGGGCAAACGCTTGGCCGGCAATGTCGTGCCGGCCGGCGACATCGGCGATCAGCGCGCGGTGGTAGCGCTGATAGAACTGGGCCCAGTCGGCGTCGCTCAGGCTGTCGAGCGTGGCGAAGGCCTCGTCGGTCTTGCCCGCCGCCTGCTCGACCCAAGCGCGCGCGAGCGTCGAGGTGAGATCGGCGATCGGTCCCTGCCGGGCCGCCGCGAAATGCTCCTCGGCTGCCTTGTAATCGCCGCGTTTGAACGCCTCGCAGCCGAGCAGGAACTGGGCGATGCGGTGCGACGGCTCGATCTTGACGAGATCCTGAGCGAGCGGGATGGCGCGATCCCAATGGGCGGCTGCCGCCTCGAGCAGGAAGGCTTGCTCGAGAATGATCTCATTGCCGGGGTCCTCGGCGAGCGCCCTGGAATAGAAGTCGGCGGCGGCGAGAGTGTCGTGGTCGCCACGGGCGAGCCGTCCGGACAGGTAATTGCCAAGCAGATTGCCGGGCTTCGCGGACGGGGAGTCTTGCGGCGCGACCTCCGAATATGCGGCGGGTGCCGCGAGGATCGCCACGATCAGCAAAGACTTCTGCGCCCATCCGCGCAGAGCCGCACCCTTGAATTTCGTCATATCTGTTCGGCGCTCAGGCCGCCCCGGAAACGGGTTTATGGGAAGTCCCCTAGCCAAAGGTTACGCGTTTTTGTTCCCGATCTGCAAACCAAAAGCGGCTCCACGCGCCCCTCGACGGGATCGATTGGCCTTTTCCTTGGGGCCCAATCGCGGCGCGTTTGTGGCCGCTCCCCCGCGACTCTTTCGGCAGGCGGGAGCACGACCTAGCCCGGCTCACATATTGACGTAATTCGGGCCGTCGCCGCCTTCCGGCGGGACCCAGGTGATGTTCTGCGCTGGATCCTTCACGTCGCACGTTTTGCAGTGGACGCAATTCTGGGCGTTGATCTGGAACCTCACCTTCGCGCCGTCCTCGACGACCTCGTAGACCTGTGCCGGACAATAGCGCTGGGCGGGCTCGGCGTAGTCCGGAAGGTTCTTTTCGATGGGGATCGATGGATCGGTCAGGCGAAGATGCACCGGCTGATCCTCCTCGTGATTCGTGCCCGAGAGGAACACCGAGGAGAGGATGTCGAAGGTGAGCTTGCCGTCCGGCTTCTCGTATTCGATGGGCCGAGCCTCCGACGCCTTGGCGAGGCCGGCATAGTCGGGTTTCTGGTGCTTCAACGTGTGCGGCAGGAAGGGGAGGATCGTGTTGAGCCACATATCGATGCCGCCCAGCATGACGCCGGCGATGGTGCCGAACCGCGACCAGAGCGGCTTCACGTTGCGCACCTTTCTCAGTTCCTTGGCCATGCCGGACGATTTCACGCGCGCGGGGTAAGCCTCGAGCACATCGCCCGACTGACCGGCTTCGATCGCGGCGAACGCGGCCTCCGCCGCCATGATCCCCGACAGTACGGCGTTGTGAGAGCCTTTGATGCGCGGCACGTTCATGAAACCCGCGGCGCAGCCGATCAGGGCGCCGCCGGGGAAAACAAGCTTGGGGATTGCCTGCCAGCCGCCTTCGGTGAGCGCGCGAGCGCCATAGGCGATCCGTTTGCCGCCTTCGAGATGCTGGCGGATCAAAGGATGCGTCTTGGCGCGCTGAAATTCCTTGAAGGGATTGAGATAGGGGTTGGCGTAGTCGAGATGGACGACGAAGCCGACCGACACCAGCCGCTCGCCGAAATGATAGAGGAAGGAGCCGCCGCCGGTCTTGTCGTCGAGCGGCCAGCCCATCGTGTGCTGCACGAGGCCGGGCCTATGCTTGTCGGCCGGGACCTCCCACAGCTCCTTCAACCCGATGCCGAATTTCTGCGGCCCCGACTCGGCATCGAGACCGAGCTTCCTTATGAGCTGCTTCGAAAGCGAGCCGCGGGCCCCCTCCGCGATAAGCGTATACTTGCCGCGAAGCGCAATGCCGGGCGTGTAGCTGTCTTTGTGGCTGCCGTCGCGGGCGACACCTTTGTCGCCGGTGATGACGCCCTCGACCGCGCCGCTCGCGCCGAAGATCGCCTCGGTCACGGCGATGCCGGGATAGATCTCGACGCCGGCCTTCTCGGCCTGCTCGCCGAGCCAGCGGCACAGGCTGCCGAGACTGCCGATATAGCAGCCGTGGTTGCTCATGAGCGGCGGCATAACGAAATTCGGAACGCGGAAGCCGCCAATCTTCCACAAATAGTAGAAGCGGTCCTCGGTGACCTCGGTCTTGAGCGGCGAGCCCTGCTCACGCCAATCGGGGATCAACGTGTCGAGACCGATCGGATCGATCACCGCGCCGGACAGGATGTGAGCGCCCACTTCCGAGCCCTTCTCCAGCACGACGACGGAGAGGTCCTTGCCCGCCTTAGCGGCGAGCTGCTTGAGTCTGATCGCTGCGGCGAGCCCCGCGGGACCAGCGCCCACGATCACCACGTCGAACTCCATGGTCTCGCGCTCAACACCCTCGCTCAAGGACTATGCTCCGTCGGATCGTTCTGGCCGAGTACCGGCTTTCGCCGGCGGGACGAGTCGGCGATATTGGGCGGCACTGTCATATTGGGCAACCACACATAGGAAATCGCGGCGGGCAAGGCAAATGGCGGGTTCGGATCCGATTTCGGCGCAAGCCCTGCTCGCCTGGTACGAGGCGATGGGGGTCGACGAGGCAATCGGGGACGTCCCCGTCGACCGCTTTGCCGCACCCGCCCGTGAAGCGCCGGTGCCACAGGCGAGGATCGCCAAGGCGGTGACGCGACCTTCGCCCGTGCAAGGCGTGCCGTCAGCTGGCTCGTTAGACCGGAGCAGCATTGCGGCGGCGACCTCGCTCGAAGCGCTCGAAGCCATGGTTGCGGCCTTCGACGGTTGCACGCTGAAGCGCACCGCCAAGACTCTCTGCTTCGCGCGCGGGAGCAGCGAGGCGCGCCTGATGTTGATCGGGGAGGCCCCCGGGCGCGACGAAGACCTGCAAGGCAGACCCTTCGTCGGCCGCGCGGGGCAGTTGCTCGACCGCATGCTCGCCGCGATCGGGCTCGACGAGGGCAGCGTCTATATTACCAATACCGTCTATTGGCGCCCGCCCGGCAACCGCACCCCGACGCCGGAGGAGATCGAGGCCTGCGCACCATTTCTGGCACGTCAAATCGAGCTGTTATCGCCCGATGTCCTGGTGCTGCTCGGGGGCGCCGCGGCCAAGAGCCTGCTCGGCGTGAGCGAGGGCATCATGCGGCTGAGGGGCAAATGGCTGAGTTATCTTTGCGGCGGCCGCGAGATCAGCACGCTTGCCACACTCCACCCCGCTTTTCTCCTTCGCAATCCAGAACACAAACGTCTCGCCTGGCTCGACTTGCTGATGATCAAGTCAGCCCTCGGGCTCTGATCAGAAATCGGAAGTCGGAAATCAGAAGTCAGACTATTGCGGGCCTGCCTGGTTTCTGGTTTCTGGCTTCCGACATCCGGTTTCCGACCCCGCTTTTCTCCTTCGCAATCCAGAACACAAACGTCTCGCCTGGCTCGACTTGCTGATGATCCAGTCAGCCCTCGGGCTCTGATCAGAAATCGGAAGTCGAAGTCAGACTATTGCGGGGCTACTTGGTTTCTGGTTTCTGGCTTCCGACATCCGGTTTCCGACTTCTGGCTTCTGGCAATGACCCGATTCGACGAGACCCGTCCTTTCATCCCGATACGGATTGCCGTGCTTACCGTGTCGGACACGCGCACGCCCAAGACCGACAAATCGGGGCCGCTGCTCGCAAGCCTGATCAAGGAGGCGGGGCATGAACTCGCCGCTCACGCCCTCGCCGAAGACAACGTCAAAGCGATCAGGAAGCAGGTGAAGCGCTGGATCAAGGACCCAGAGGTCGATGTGATCATCACCACCGGCGGCACGGGCTTCACCGGGCGCGACGTGACGCCGGAGGCGGTGCGCCCGCTGTTCGAGAAGGAGATCGATGGCTTCTCGGTGCTATTCCACATGCTGAGCTATCAGAGCGTCGGCACCTCGACGGTGCAGAGCCGCGCCTGCGGCGGACTGGCCAAGGGCACCTATATCTTCTGCGTGCCGGGGTCGCCCGGAGCATGCAAGGACGCCTGGGAGGGCATCCTCAAAGCGCAGCTCGACAATCGCCACCGCCCCTGCTCGTTCATCGAGATCATGCCGCGGCTGCTCGAGACCAAGAAGAAAGCAGTCAAGAAGGCGGCTGGCGCTTAGGCGGGCATCGCCGCGCGCACGATCCCATCGGTGACGATGGCGCTGCGAACCGGAACCATGGCGCTGTTCCCCACTACGCAATTCCGGCCTCTCGTCTTGGCGTCGTAGAGCGCCATGTCGGCGCGGGCGAGGATCTGGTCGACCGTGTCCCCTGCCCTGCCCTCGCCGACGCCGAGACTGCAGGTGAGCCTGATCCGGCCTTTGCCGGTGTCGAAGGGCTTCTCAGCCAGTCGAACGCGCAAACTCTCGGCGATCTCGACGGCCTGGGGCAGCGACTTCTTCTCGAGGATCAGCGCGAACTCGTCGCCTCCAAGGCGGCCCGTAACGGCCTGCTCCATGCGTGTTGCACGCGCGCAAGCGCGGATCGCCTCGTCGCCCGTCTCATGGCCGAAGGCATCGTTGATCTGCTTGAAGTTGTCGATGTCGAGAATGATGGCCGAAACGCTTCCGTCCGGCGGAGCGGTACGCGCGCAGGCTTCGCTGGCCTGCTCGAAGAAGCCGCGGCGATTGCACAGGCCGGTAAGCGGATCGATTGTCGCCAGCCTGATCAGCTCGCGCTGCATCGACGCGATGCGCTCGGCGGCGCGGAGCCGAGCATAGAGTTCCTCGGCAAGAGGCGGCTTGCCGATGAAGTCGTCGGCGCCCGAGTCCAAAGCCTCGATCAGACTACGCTGATCGTACTGGCTCGACATCATCAGCACGTAGATGGGGCGCCGGCTGGTGGCGAGCAGCCGCGTTTCCCAGCACAGCTCGACCCCCGTCATGTACTTGAGCTCGGCGCTTGTGATCAGCGCCTCAATGCTGTGGTCGGCCTTGATCTCGGCGAGCGCCTCGCGCTCGTCGGCGAACGGCACCACCTTATGACAACCCGCTTCGAGCATGCGGGCGACGATCAATCGCGTCGTTCGGCTCGGATCGACCAAAGCGATACGCATTCCGGGTGCCTCTATTCCTTTCTTATGTCAGGCGCTTAACCGAAGCGTCTTAAAGTTGAATTAAATGCAGGACGATGCCCGCCTTGACGATGCTGCAATCAATCGTTCGGCTAGCACTCTTTCAGCGCGATAACTCTGATCGGTATCAACATCGGCAAGGCGCGCAGCAAACGCGACGCGCTTGCCCTTCAGGTTGGCGAGCGTATCGGAGAGCGCATGCTCACCCGACCACCGGACCGATGCAAACGGCTCGAGCACGCGCGGGGTGCGCCTCATTCCAATAAGCCAATAGCCGCCATCTCGGGCAGGACCGAGAACGAGGTCGGCGCCTCCGAGCAATCGGAAGGCCCGGGCGATGTCCGAAGGCTGCATGGCCGGGATGTCACTGCCGACGAGTACCGTTGGACCTGGCGGCAGGCGGTCGAAGAAGCGCTGCATGCGCTTGCCGAGGTCGCCTATCCCTTGCGGGAGTCGCTTCACGCGGTGACATGACGGAAGGAAAGAGAAAGACCTGTCTAGATCAGGAGTGACAGCGAGTAGGGTTACCCAGCGCGGGTCGCGCGCAAGACGCATGACGGAATGAGCAAGGCAGGAGCGATAGAAGCGGACCGCTTCGCCTTCACCAATTGCGGAGGCGAGCCGCCGCTTGACGGCGCCGCGCCGCGGAGCCTTGGCCATGATGACGAGGCGATTGGCGAAAAGGGGCCGCGCCCGCTTCCCTCTAACCATAGAGGCGCACAAGCACCCGCGGCGGCACACGAAGATAGTAGAGAAGCATCAGGCCGAGATTGCGCAGGCTTCGCGCAAGATAGCCCTCGCGACGATAGCGCGCGCCGCTCGTGACTGCGCGGGAGGCGAGGATCGCGATCTCGCTCCGTTTGAGGCGGCGCACGAGGTCTACGTCCTCCATGAGCGGAATCGGGCGGAAGCCGCCGAGCCTGTCATAGAGCTGGCGCGAGATGAGCAGCCCCTGGTCGCCGTAGGGAAGCGCGAACAGAAAGCACCGCAAGCTCACCAATTTCTCGATGAGGCGCGGCATGAGCCCGTCGTCGTCGAGGGCGAAGCGGAAGAACGCGGCAGCCTCTTTGCGGCGGCCGCTTTCCACGCGCTCGATGAAGTTCTTGGCCTCCTCGGCCCAGGACGGTTCGAGCACGGTATCGGCATGGAGGAAGAGCAGCCAGTCTCCGCGCGCCGCCGCGGCGCCGGCATCGAGCTGCGTGCCCCTTCCGCGCGGCGCGGTGATCAGGTGCGCGCCCGCCGCGTCGGCGATGAGGCAGGTCTCGTCGCTCGAGCCGCCGTCGACGAGGATGGCCTCCTGAACCAGCCCGTCGACCACGGCTGGAACGAGAGCTGCGAGGGTTGGGCCGAGCGTCCTCTCGGCATTCAGGGTCGGAATGATCACCGAGATCATGGAAGGCGAGTTATACCGCCCGCTCCCCGTGCGGCAACCTCGACTCCTCACCATCCGGCCTATGTTCTTGATTTGTTCTCATTGCATGGCTATATAGTCTGCATGTCCGTTTCGCTCAGAAAACCTGGGAAATTCGAGAGCAACCCGCTCGACACCGGCGGCATCGCAGCCATCCGGCGCCATGGCAGGGGCGCGCAGACCAACCGCTCCGGCCGCTTCGAGCCGATCTCCTATCAACCCGCCGACGACGGCTGGGGGTCGCTCGCCGAACTCGAAGCGCTGAGCACCGAGGTCCAGGAGGTCCCGGCGCGGCGCATCATCACTCGCAACGACTCGCCGGACATTGGCTTCGACCGCTCGATCAACCCCTATCGGGGCTGCGAGCATGGCTGCATCTATTGCTTTGCGCGTCCGACCCACGCCTTTCTCGGGCTCTCCCCGGGGCTCGATTTCGAAACCAAGCTGTTCGCCAAGACCAATGCCGCTCAGGCGCTCGAACGCGAGCTTGCCGACCCCTCCTATCGCGTCGAGACCATCGCCATCGGCACCAACACCGATCCCTATCAGCCTATCGAGCGCCGCTACCGCATCATGCGGCGCATCCTCGAAGTGTTGAGCGCGGCGAATCATCCGGTCGGCATCGTCACCAAATCGGCGCTCGTGCTGCGCGACCTCGACATCCTGAAGTCGATGGCCGACCGCGGCCTCGTCAAGGTGGCGCTTTCGGTCACTACGCTCGACCGCAAGCTGGCGCGCGCCATGGAGCCGCGCGCGAGCACGCCCGAGAAGCGACTGGAGACGCTCGAGCGGCTGGTCGATGCCGGAATCCCCGCCGCGGTGATGGTCGCTCCGGTCATTCCCGGACTGAACGACATGGAGATGGAGCGCATCCTTGAGCGTGCGGCCGCGATCGGGGTCAAGAACGCCGGCTACGTGCTGCTCCGCCTGCCGCTCGAGATCGGCGACCTTTTCACCGAATGGCTCAAGGCGAACTGCCCGGACCGCGCATCGCGCGTGCTGTCGCTGATGCGCTCGACGCGGGGCGGCAAGCTCTACGACGCCAAATGGGGCGAGCGCATGCGGGGCGACGGGCCTTATGCCTGGATGATCGGGCGGAGATTCGAGCTCGCCGCGAAACGCCTCGGCCTGAACGAGAGCTCGGTCGAGCTGCGCACCGACCTGTTCACGCCACCTTCCCTCCCCGGCCAGCAGCTAAGCCTGCTGTAGCTGACCCGCTGCGGCGGATTGGCCGGACCCCTTTCCAAGGCGCGGATTCCTCGGCTTACTCTCGTTCAGGCGCGGTAGCCGGAGCGGGGCACGACGTGGGAATCGATCACGATCAGCATGCGACCAAGGTGCCCGAGGTCACCCTCGGCTTCTGGATCATCAAAATTCTCGCCACCACGCTCGGAGAGACCGGCGGCGATACGTTCAGCATGACGATGGACTTGGGCTACCTCCTCAGTAGCGCGATCTTTCTTTCGCTCCTCGTATTGCTTCTCGTCGTGCAGATCGCAGCGAAAAGATTTCATCCCCTGCTCTATTGGGCGACGATAGTCGCCTCGACCACGGCCGGCACCACGATGGCCGATTTCGCCACCCGCTCGCTCGGCATCGGCTATGCGGGCGGCTCATCGCTTCTCTTCACCCTTCTGATGGCCGTGCTTGCGCTCTGGTATGGGTCGCAAGGCTCGATCTCCATCGCCACAGTGAGCACGCCTAAGGTGGAAGCCTTCTACTGGGCGGCAATCACCTTGTCGCAGACTTTGGGCACGGCCCTCGGCGATTGGCTCGCCGATTCCGGCCTTGGCTACGAAGGCGGCGCGCTGGTATTCGGGACCGGGCTGGCGGTGCTTGCTGCCGCTTATTTCTGGACCGGCGTCTCGCGCGTCTTCCTGTTCTGGGCTGCGTTCATCATCACCCGGCCGCTCGGCGCTACGGTCGGAGATTTCATCGACAAGCCGCTCGATCAGGGAGGGCTTGCCATGAGCCGGCCTCTTGCCTCGGTCGTCCTCGTTGGCGCGCTCCTGCTCCTGATTGTCCTCCTGCCGCAACGTGCGGGCCAACATCCGCAGCGCGCTTAGCACTTTCGTTTCGGCCGGTTTTCCACAATGGCCGGATTGGCGTCCACGCGATAAGTTGCAAACCGCCCACGCTATTTGCGACAGTCGCTTCCATGGCGCTCCCCGCGAAAAAGCTGGCAACCCTCCCCTCGCCCACTTTCGATCTCGAAGAGGCGATGATGAGCCAATATCACGGGCCCGTTGCCGGCATCGACGAGGCCGGCCGCGGACCGTGGGCCGGGCCCGTGGTGATCGCCGCGGTAATCCTCGATCCCGACCGCATCCCCGAGGGCCTGAACGATTCGAAGGTGCTCACGCCCGAAGCGCGGGCTGATCGCTACGAAGCGATCATGGCGACGGCGCAAGTGTCGGTCGTGATCAGCCCGGTCAAGCGCATCGATCGCATCAACATCTTGCAAGCGAGCCTGTGGGGCATGCGCGCGGCCTATCGCGGCCTTTGCGTGCCGATGGGCTCGGCGCTCATCGACGGCAATATCGTGCCGCGCCGCTTTCCTTGCAAAGCGCGCGCCGTTGTCGGTGGCGACGGGCTATCGCTCTCGGTGGCTGCGGCCTCGATCGTCGCCAAGGTGACGCGCGACCGGCTGATGGTGAAGCTCTCGCGGCGCTATCGCCGCTATGCATGGGACAGCAACAAGGGCTACGGTACGCGCGAGCATGCAGAGGCGATCAAGAAGCACGGCGTCTGCATCCACCACCGCCGCTCCTTCTCGCCGATCGAGCGGGCGCTCAGCCTGCTCGAAGGCGGCGCCGAGCTGCCGCTGCCCGACGAAAGCGAGCCGATCTAGGTCGGGATCCAGGCGGCGATGCGCTCGGCGATCTCCTTTGCGCCGGGCTCGACCACAAGCATGTGGCCGTGGCCTTCGAGGGCCCAGAACGGGGTGCCGCGATAGGCTGCCGCGGTCGTCTGCGCGGTCAAAAGCGACACGAGCTTATCGTCGGTGCCGGACAGGCAAAGCACGGGGCAGCGAACCCGATCAGTGGCGACGACCGTCGCACCGGTTTGATCGAGCATCCAGAAGAACAGCTCGAACAGGGCAAGCCCCGATTCGGGGCCGAATTTGTCGAACACGGCGTGCTGCTCGGATGCCGGCACCCGGTTCAGCGAATAGATGCAGGCAAGCGCGAAGTCGGGCGGGATCACCGACTTCCAGAACGGCCCGAGACCCATCAGGTCCTGATCGAGCTGCTTCTCGCCTCCAGTCGGCGGCAGGATGCCGGCACGCGGGGCTGGGCTCACCAGGATCAGCGACTGCGCCAATCCTTGAGCCGCGAGTTGCTGGGCAATGACTGCTCCCATCGAATGGCCGAGCAGCACAGGCGGAGCCGCGAACGTCTTGAGGAAGGCTTCCATCTGGGCGCGGTAGTCGGCGATGCCCACCCCACCGAGGGCGGTCATGGCGTTTGCCTTGTTCTCGCCGTGGCCGATCAGGTCAGGCGCGTGGCAGGTGAAACCCTTGGCTTCGAACACCTTGGCGAAATCATCGAAGCACCACCCGCCCGCATTGGCGCCGTGCAGCATGACGATGTTCTTGCTCATGGCTTGATCGGCACCTTTCCCCTCGGCATTGACCCGCTGCTCGGCGGTCGGTCCCCATGTCGCGGCGAAGCCTAGAGCGGCTCCAAGGAAGCTTCGTCTATTCATCGCGCCCTCGCCTGCCTGCCGTTTTGGCACGGTCTCATGCTCAAGCCAATTGCGGGTTAAGGGCGCCTTTACCCTCGCGCGCGCAGCATGGCTCCGCTCAATCGTTCTGCGTAAGCGAGTTCAGGCATGGGTGCGGGGGAAACGGGGGGAGCAAAGCTCCCTCTGAACCAAATCATCGTCGGCGATTGCATCGAGACGATGACCAAGCTTCCCGAAGCTTCGGTCGATCTCGTCTTCGCCGACCCTCCCTACAATCTCCAGCTCAACAACGAGCTTCTTCGCCCGAACAACAGCCGCGTCGACGGCGTCGACGACGACTGGGACAAGTTCGCGAGCTTCGAGGCTTACGATGCCTTCACCCGCGACTGGCTCAAGGCCTGCCGCCGCGTACTCAAGCCGAACGCCAGCCTGTGGGTGATCGGCAGCTACCACAACATCTTCCGCGTCGGCACGGTGTTGCAGGATCTCGGCTTCTGGGTACTGAACGACGTGATCTGGCGCAAAACGAACCCGATGCCGAATTTCCGCGGGCGCCGCTTCACCAACGCGCACGAGACGCTGATATGGGCCGCGACGGGATCGAGAGCGCGCTACACCTTCAATTACGATGCGATGAAGGCGCTGAACGACGATCTGCAGATGCGCTCCGACTGGCTGTTCCCGATCTGCTCCGGTGCCGAGCGGCTCAAGCAGGACGGCGGGCGCAAGACCCATCCGACGCAAAAGCCCGAAGCCCTGCTCTATCGCATCATCCTCGCCTCGAGTCATGCCGGCGACCTCATCCTCGACCCGTTCCTCGGCTCGGGCACCACGGCGGTGGTGGCGAAGCGACTCGGGCGGAACTTCATCGGCATCGAGCGCGACCCCGCTTACGCCGAGGCGGCCGAGGCGCGACTTGCATCGCTTGCGCCGCTGCCGAGAGAGTCCCTGCAAGTCGCCAAGGGCAAGCGGGCCGAGCCGCGCGTCGCCTTCGGCGCGCTGGTCGAGCTTGGGCTGATCGCGCCCGGCACGGTGCTGTACGACCCGGCCGCGCGGCATGAGGCCAAGGTGAGGGCCGACGGCTCGATCGCTTGCGCCGGCGCAGAAGGCTCGATCCACAAGATCGGCGCCTATGTGCAAGGCGCGCTCGCCTGCAACGGCTGGACCTTCTGGCACTACGAGGCCGAGGGCCGACTCAAGCCGATCGACGCACTGCGCGAGGTGGCGCGCCGCCAGCTCGAGCCGCAGCCCTAAGCCCGCTTCCGCGCCGGGCGAAGCTCGGCTTGGCTCAAGGCGTGACCGAGCACCTTCCGCATGACCGACGGAAGCGCCGCGCTCGTGAGCTCGCGGGGCGCGAGCCAAAGGCAACGCTCGGGATGGGCCGAGAGCTGCGGCGCTGCATCCAGGCCGACCTCGGCGCGATAGACGGAGAGCTCCAAGTGGAAATGGGTGAAGGTGTGCTCGACGCAGCCGGGCAGCTTCCTCCACTCGGCCTTGAGCGGCGCATGCTTAAGCCCCGGCAGGGCCTTCCCCTCGCCTTCGGCCCAGGGCGACGACGGCGTCTCGAGCATGCCGGCGAGGAGCCCGCGTAGCGGGCGCTCGCGAAGCAGCACCGCGCCGTCCTCACGCACGGCGACGAACGTGACGCCCCGCCTCACCGGCCGATCGCCCTTTTCCTCGCGGACGGGAAGCGCTTCGGCGATGCCTTCGGCATAACCCCGGCACGCGCCAGCGACCGGGCAAAGCCCGCAGGCCGGGCGGCGCGGCGTGCACAGCATGGCGCCGAGATCCATCAAGCTTTGCGCGAAATCGCCCGCCCGCTTGTTCGGCGTGAGGGCTCGCGCAAGCGCTTTGATCTCGGTCTTGGCCTCCGGCAGAGGCGTCGTCACGGCGAAGAGCCGCGCGATCACGCGCTCGATATTGCCGTCGACCGGCGAGGCCCGCCTGTCGAAAGCGATGGCAGCGATCGCCGCTGCGGTATAGTCGCCGATGCCGGGAAGCGCGCGAAGCTCCTCCTCGGTTGAAGGGAATGCTCCGGCGTGACGCTCGACGATCATGCGCGCGCAGGCATGGAGGTTGCGGGCGCGCGCGTAGTAGCCGAGCCCGGCCCAGGCGGCGAGCACTTGCCCGAGATCGGCGCGGGCAAGGGCTTCCACGTCGGGCCAAGCCTTAAAAAAGAGGGCGTAGCGCGGCAGCACGGCCTTGACCGTCGTCTGCTGCAGCATGATCTCGCTGAGCCAGACCTTGTAGGGATCGGGCCTGTCACCGGGCTCCGCGCGCCAGGGCAGATGCCGCCGCTCGCGGCCGTACCAGGCGAGCATGGCTCGGACGATGTACGCTTCGTCGCTGGCGGCGCCTTTCTTCCTCTGCTTCTGCATAAGCGGAAGTCCTCCCGCGCGGCCTGCTGCGCCATGGTGTAAGCTCGGGCAAGACGATGCAAGCGCCGGGCGGCGGCGCTCCACGAGAAAGACATGGACGAGAACGAGCGGAGGGCTTTGGCGAGAGGGGCAAGCGGCCTGCGGCCGGTGGGCGCGTTTGCCGCGCGGCTGCTCGATCCGGTTGCCCGCGCGCGCGGCTTCGCCACCACGACGCTGCTGAGCGAATGGGCCGCCATCGCCGGGGCCGAGCTTGCAGCGTTCACGATGCCCGACCGCGTCGTGTGGCCGAGGCGGCAGGGAGATGGCGAGGACGCAGGCGTTCCAAGGGGATGGCGGCCCGACGGCGCCACCCTCATCCTCAGGGTCGAAGGGCCGCGCGCCATCGAGGTGCAACACCGCGCCGACAAGATCATCGAGCGGGTGAACACCTATTTCGGCTATCGGGCGGTCACCGAGCTGCGCATCCTCCAGGCACCGGTCGGCAGAACCGAGCGCCGATCCCCAATGCCGCCAGAGCCCAAAAGTGCGGCTATCCCGGAGCCGGTGGCGGGCATCGAGAACGAGGGTCTCAGACGCGCATTGTCGCGGCTTGGCGCTTTGGCCCGATCCAAGCTCACGAGGGGTTGACGGCAAGGCTCGTTTCGCGCTCTTGCCAGGGAGCGGTGATATCAACGAATGTAGGCCGCCCACGCGTAAGCCGGGCGGTACAGCTATAGGTGGAGTTAAGAGCGTGGCAAATACCGATAAGCCGGCGGCTGACAAGGCCGCCGAAGAGACGCCGCAAGGGGGATCGAGCAAGGTCGGGCTGATCGCCGTTTGCGCGGTGGTCGCGGCGGCTCTGATCGGCGGATACGTCTATTTCATCAGAAACGCCGAACGCGATCCGAATGCGCCGAAGAAGGACCCTGACGTCGCCGAGCTGATGAAGCCGGGCCCGTTACCCGACATGTCGCTCGGAAGTGCCGACGCCCCCAATGTCATCGTCGAATACGCCTCGATGACCTGCCCGCACTGCGCGCAATTCGACAAGGTCGTCTTTCCCGAGCTCAAGACGAAGTATATCGACACCGGAAAGGCGCGGCTCATCTTTCGCGAATTCCCTCTCGACGGGCTCGCCGCGCGCGCCTCGATGCTCGCGCGCTGCGCGGGGCCCGAGCGCTACTTCGCCATGATCGACGTCATGTTCCAGACCCAACCGAATTGGGTGGTCGAGGGACCCGAGGCGCTCGATCATCTGCTCCAACTCGCGCGCCAAGCCGGCATCTCCAAGGAGAAGTTCGATGCCTGCCTCGCCGACAAGGACCTCTTCCAGAAGATCGTCGACGAGCGGCAGCGCGCGAACGACGTGTTCCAGGTCGATTCGACGCCGACCTTCTTCGTGAACGGCAAGCGTATGTCGGGCGAACATCAGCTCAAGGATTTCGAGGCGATGTTCGTGGGCGTGGAGAAGCCGGCCGAGGCCGCACCGTCCGCCGCAGGCGGCGCTCCGGCGCCGCAAGCGAGCGGCGGGAATGAAACGCAGGGAGCGCCCGCGCAGTAAGCGAGCAGGACCGCATGCCCTCGATCGCGGCCAGAGCGCCAATCGCCTTGGTTTTGTTGCTCTCGCTTGCTGGTTGCGGCGGGGTGGCAAGCGGTCCTTCGGCCACGGCCGACACGGCGCTCACCGCGGTGCCGGAAGCCGACGTCATGGCAGACGGCCCGCTCGGCGAGCGGTCGATGGGTAAAGCAAACGCGCCGGTGACAGTGATCGAATATGTTTCGCTCACCTGTCCGCATTGCGCGAACTTTCAGAAGACCGTGTTCCCGCGGGTGAAGAAGGAGTTCATCGACACGGGCAAGATCCGCTTCATCGTGCGCGAGTTCCCGATCGGCCACACTTCGGGGCACGCCGCGATTGTCAATCGCTGCGCGCCGGAGGACAAATATTTCTTCCTGTTGAACCAGTTCCTCACCCGGCAGCCGGAATGGGTGAGCCAGGAGGTCCGTCCCGACGCCATTTACGCGGTCGCCAAATCGAGTGGAATGAGCCGCGAGGCGTTTGACAAATGCCTCACGAATCAAACCATTATCGATGGCTTGACCGAGGTTAAGCAGCGGGGGCGGAAATACGGGGTGATCGGCACTCCCACCTTCTTCATCAACGGCCGCAAAGTCGCCCAAGGCGAGGTCACCTACGAGGAGATCAAGGCCTTGATCGAGGCGCCACCGACGCAATCCTCGTCGTCGTGAAAATTCCCGCGCAAGCGGGAATCCAGTAGGCAGCGTTCCTTGATCGCAACGGCCGGGGTCACTGCTTGATTGCCCGGTCAAATCGGGCAATGACGAGTGTGTAAACGCTTGTTAACCATTTCAGCCTCAAATCTTACCTAACGCTTAAAGGACCGTTCGCACGTGCAGATCACCCGACTCCGCCTTCTCGGCTTCAAGTCCTTCGTCGAGCCCACCGAACTCCTGATCGAGCCCGGGCTGACAGGCGTCGTCGGGCCCAACGGCTGCGGCAAGTCGAACCTGCTCGAGGCGCTGCGCTGGGCCATGGGCGAGACCTCCTACAAGAGCATGCGCGGTTCGGCGATGGAGGACGTGATCTTCGCCGGCTCGGAAGGGCGCCCGGCGCGCAACATGGCCGAGGTGACCCTGTTCATCGACAACGGCAAGCGCCTGGCGCCCGCGGAGTTCAATGATTGCGACATCCTCGAGGTGACGCGGCGAATCGAGCGCGAGGCGGGCTCGGCCTACAAGGTCAACGGCAAGGACGCACGCGCGCGCGACATCAGGCTTCTGTTCGAGGATGCGGCCACCGGCGCGCGCTCGCCGGCGCTCGTCCGGCAGGGACGGATCGGCGAGATCGTGAACGCGGCCCCGCAGGAACGCCGCCGCGTTCTCGAAGACGCCGCCGGCATCGCCGGCCTGCATAGCCGCCGGCACGAGGCCGAGCTTAGGCTGAAGGCGACCGAGGCCAATCTCGCCAGGCTTGCCGATCTGATCGGGCAGATGTCCTCGCAATTGCAGGCGCTCAGGCGCCAGGCGCGCCAGGCGCAGCGTTACCGCGAGATTTCGGGCAAGATTCGCGAGACCGAGGCCCTTCTCCACCACCTCCACTGGGAGGCGGCCTGTGCACTCGTCGAGCACGAAGAGGCGGCCTTGCAGCAGGCGCTCGGCTTGGTTGCCCAGGAGACCAAGGCCGAAGGCGAGGCGCTTCGCCAGCAGGCAGAGGCCGCCGAGAGGCTCCAGCCGCTTCGCGACGAGGAAGCCTCGCGCGCGGCCGTGCTGCATCGCCTGAGCGTCGAGCGCGATGCCCTCGAGCGCGAGGAGGCGCGTGCCAAGGCGCGGCAGGCCGAGCTCGAGACGCGGCTTGCGCAAGCCTCGCGCGATCTTGCCCGCGAAGAGGAGCACATCGCCGAGGCCGAGAGCATGTTGCGCGGGCTTGGCGAAGAGAGCCGCAGGCTTGAAGCCGCGAGCTCCCGCGATCACGAGATGCCGCAGCTCGAGGAGGCGGTCGCCAAAGCGGCCGAAGCGCTTGCTGCGGCCGAGCAGTCGCTTTCGCTCGCCACCACCTCCCTCGCCGAGGGCCGCGCCGAGCGGGCGCGGATCGAGAACGAAAAGGCCGATCTTGCCGCCCGCATGACGAAGTTCAGGGCACAAGCGGCCGAGATCGAGAGGGAGCTTGCCGAGCGCGAGGCGGAGACAGGGCACGAAGCAAGGCTTGCCGCGCTGAATGCCGAGCTTGCGAGCCTCACCGGTCAGGTCGAGGCTTCGGAGGCCGAGATCCTCGCGGCCGAGGCCGAGGAGGAGGCCGCCCGCGGCGATGAGGCAAGGGCGCGCGCGTCCGCTGCGGAAGCCAAGCTCGCCTTCCAGGAGATCGAGACCGAGCGCGCCACGCTGATCAAGCTGCTTCAGCCCGCCATGGAGGGCGAGTGGCCGGGGATCGTCGAGGAGATCAAAGTCGGCGCGGGCTACGAGCAAGCGCTCGGCGCGGCGCTCGGCGAAGACCTCGATGCCGCGACGGACGAAGCGGCGCCGGCCCATTGGCGCCTCGTTGCCGCCGGCAGCGATGAGCCTGCCCTGCCCGAAGGCGCAATCCCGCTCAGCCAATTCGTCAAAGGGCCGGCGCTTCTCGCCCGGCGCCTCGCCCAGATCGGCGTCGTCGCCGAGCACGAGGGCCAGATCCTGCAAGCGAAGCTCAAGCCGGGACAGAGGCTCGTTTCCAAAGAGGGCGATCTCTGGCGCTGGGACGGCTACCGGCTCAAGGCTGGTACCGCCGCTGCGGCCTCGGCCCGGCTCATCGAGCGCGGCCGGCTCGAAGCGTTGCACAATGCGGCGCTAGAGGCAGAGGCGCGGGTCTGCGTCGCGGCGAGCGAGCTCGAGGCGGCTAGGGCCCGTGTCGAGGCCGCCGCGCAGAAGCTCAAGGCGCTCCGCCAGGAGGCCAGGGAAGCGCAGAGCGAGCTCGGCCGGACGCGCGACGCGATTGCCGCGCAAGAGCACGAGATGCAGGCGAACAGCAAGCGCCTCGGCGCGCTTGCCGAGGCCCTCAACCGCACCAAGGAGGCGCTAAAGGAGACGGCGGAGCAAAGCGCGCGCGCAGACATGGCCCTTACCGGACTCGTGTCGCTTGCCGCGCTCGAAGAGGCGCTCGCCGATGCCAAGGCGTCCGCGGGCGAGCAACGCACCAACCATGCCCGTGCCGAAGCCGCTCTCGAGGGCTTCGAGCGCGAGGTGAGACTGAGGCAGGAGCGCCTGCAGGCGATCGGCGCGGAGGAAGCGCTGTGGCAGAAGCGCATCGCCAACGCGCGCGAGCAGATCGCCACGCTCAGGGCCCGCGAAGAGGAGACGAGCGCCGATCTTGCCGCGCTGGCCAACCTCCCCGCGGAGATCGAGCAGCGGCGGTCGAAGTTGCTCGACGCGATCGCTGGAGCCGAGCGCGAACGGAGCAAGGCGGCCGATGATCTTGCGTCAGCCGAGATCAATCTGAAGCGGCTCGAGAAAGCATTGCGCGAGGTGCAGGAGCGGCTGTCGGGAGCGCGCGAGAACCGCGCGCGCACCGAGGCCCGGCTTGAATCGGCGCGCGAGCGCCGGGCCGAGTGCGCGCATACCATCCGCGAGCAGCTCGACTGCGCGCCGGAGGCCTGCCTCTCGCTGGCGGCGCTCAAGCCGAATGCACCGATCCCTCTCCTCGCGGAGGTCGAGGCGCGGCTGCAAAAACTAAAGGGCGACCGCGAGCGGCTCGGCGGGGTCAATCTCAGGGCCGAGGAGGAAGAGGCCGAGCTGTCGGCCAAGCTCGAGGAGATGGAGCGCGAGAAGGCCGACGTCGAGGAAGCGATCGTCAGGCTCCGTCAGGGCATCTCGAACCTCAACCGCGAGGGACGGAAGCGCTTGCTCGAGGCCTTCGATACGGTCAACGGCCATTTCCAGCGCCTGTTCAAGACGCTGTTCGGCGGGGGCACGGCCGAGCTGCAACTCGTCGAATCGGACGACCCGCTCGAGTCGGGTCTCGAGATCCTCGCCTGCCCGCCGGGAAAAAAGCCGCAGACGCTAACGCTGCTGTCGGGCGGCGAAAAGGCGCTGACGGCGCTCGCGCTCATCTTCGCCGTGTTTCTGACCAACCCATCGCCGATCTGCGTGCTGGATGAGGTCGATGCGCCGCTCGACGACGCCAATGTCGACCGCTTCTGCCTCCTGATGGAAGAGATGGCGCGCTCGACCGATACGCGCTTCCTGATTATCACCCACCATCCCTTGACCATGGCGCGCATGAACCGGCTGTTCGGCGTGACCATGGCCGAGCGCGGCGTGAGCCAGCTCGTGTCGGTCGATCTGGAGACCGCCGAGCGCCTCCGCGACGCGGGCTAATCACTCCTTGTCGCGAAGGCGTGCCTGCCAGCTCCGAGGGCGCCGCCGCAGGAAAGTTACGGCGACGATCAGAATTTCGCCGTCCTGCTCAGCATAGACCAAGCCATAAGGAAATCGGTCAAGCTGGCAACGGCGTAGGATCGACTCTTTGCCAGCCCGCTGGGAATTCCTTTATCCGTTCCACGGCTGCCGCGACCTCTAGTAAGAAATCGCTGCCGAGGTCTGCCTGTGACTCGTAGTAGCGGGCAGCTTCGCGTAGTTCAGCTCGCGCCACTTTGAGGAAGCGAACATTCACTTCTTCAAAAGGCTCGCCATGACTTCGTCAATAGGAACGGCTTCAAGCTCACCGAGGCGATAGGCATCGAGACGAGAACGGGCCTCCTCTGCCCAGGCTCGCTCGATCCCAGGATCGACATGAATGAGGCTGCGCTGAAGGTCCTCGATAAGCGCAATCCGCTCCTCAGGGCTAAGTTTGCGAGCCTCTTCGCTCAGGGCTTTAGTCTTTGCGTTCATATCACCATCCAGCGTTCAGCGCATTTTAGCACAACTCGCCGTGAGTAGCCGCAGGTAGCTGCCGCTTAGCGACGGCGTAGAAACACGCGCAGCCCATCAACAGGAGGACGTAGGCGCCTGTTACCGAAAGCAGAAAAGTCCACCAGAACCATGAGGTGGTTGGCCCGGGGAAGGTTACAAGGGTATACCCCGTCAGTGGAATGAGCCCTATTCCGACCCAAATCGCTAACCGAGAAATCGTCCGGCGGAGCTGCGCCTGATACTCAGCTTCACTTGCCGAGTTTAGCTTCATAATCCTCGTGCCTAGCCAGAGGTTGGCTAAAGTTACCGCCATTCCGGCAATGAGCATTATCGTGTTGATTGTGGCGATCACTGCCTCCATCCCGATGGCGCCGTCGATGTGGGAAATCCCGACCGATCTTTCAGCGTCCGGCCGCCGTCAGACTTCCTTGACAGGGGGAAATCCCAAACTAAAGTGCGCGCCAAGCTTAAGGACCAGCCGGTCCTTTAAGGCTCTCCCGGATATTGAGCAGCGCCAATGGCCGGAGCCGATAAACCGTCCGGTCGCGAGCAAAGCGGCCGTGACCAAGACGGCATTCGCCGGCGGCTCGACACGCTTGGAGAGCGGCTGGAGGAGTTGAAGGCGCGGCATGCGCCCCCGCCTTCACCGGACCCTGGGGCTCGCGGCGAGGCGCTCGGCTACGCGCTCAGACTGGGCGTCGAGCTCGTGGCCGGAGTGGGCGTCGGGGGGTTCATCGGCTGGGCGCTCGACCGGTGGCTCGGGACGGCGCCGTTCCTGATGGTGGTGTTTCTGGCGCTCGGCGCCGCCGCCGGCATCTTGAA